>CACLZW010000013.1 GCA_902611475.1 uncultured Alphaproteobacteria bacterium | reverse complement strand
ATGATTATCTTTATAGCAAAGATAATTATAAATATTCACAAGACCTCTACCACTCAGAACTTCTTCTGTTGAAACATATTCAACCTTTTTAGATAACCACTCTAATAGGTTTATTTCTTCGTTAGTCGCGGGTGAAAAATGGACGTTACCCCCCTCTCCTTGAATTGGCAAAGGAATATTATCTATAAAAACTAGTGTTCCAACGCCTAACCCGGTTCCAGGACCAGTTATAAGGACATTTGTCCCATCTAGAGATTTTCCGTGGTTTAATAAAGTAAGTTCGTGCTGATCAAGTATCTTTTTATCTAAAAAGTTTGAATAAGCACTGAAGAAGTGTGTAAAACCTAATCCCTGCGCAGCAAAATCATTTATGGCCAACAAACTATTGCAATTAGTCTCGTTTAAAAGATTTCTTTTATCAAAAGACCAGTGATTGTTTGTAAATTTCACAAAATTATCGCCACAGGGCCCTGCTATAGATAAAGATAAATTCTCAATATTTAGGCTATATTTAGAAACATAATGAGCTATTGCGTTGCCGATATTTGAAAAATCAACACAATTTAGGAACTCAATATGCTTTATTTCGGATTTGTTATTTTCCTGATATCCAAAACGTGCATTCGTTCCGCCAATGTCAGCAACTAATAGCTTCAAATCAGCCCCCTAATACTATTTTGAACTATACATTACTTATTTTTATTGAAGAAAAAGTTTTTTAAATAATTATTTAATTTTTGAGGGCACTCGAGCGTTGGCATGTGACCTATACCCTCCAAAACTATAAGATCAGAACTTTTTATCATTTTATTCATATCAGAATGATAGGATATTGGGCACATTTTATCACGTTCACCACATACAAGTAGCGTTTTGCAATTTAGGTTTTCTAAAATAGCCGTTTGATCCTTTCGGTCTCTTAGTGCAACAGACTGATTATAAAAAACTTTTTTATCCAGTGTAGATGCCATATCAACACATTTTTGAATTAGTATATTTTTATCTCTGCAGTCATCAGGAAAGTATCGAGATATATAATCAGACCTCATTAACGTAATTAAATCTAATGCATCCAACTCGTTAAGTATTATATTTCTTCTGTCCTTTATCTCCTGTTTTTCTTCATAGGGGTTAGTGTTTAGAAGTACTAAAGAGAGCACTCTTTCCCTATGTTGCTTGACAAATTCCATAGCAACAATGCCTCCCATGGAATGCCCAAGAAGATGAAATTTACTCGGTAAATTTGAAGCTAAATTTTTAACACCCGACTCAATATCACAATGTTCATTGAACTCTTTAACTTTAACATTAAAAAATGGTTCTAACGCATTAATTTGGTGTGAAAAAACATCATGATTGCACATCATTCCTGGTATAAGAACGATAAATGGCTTCATTTTACTAGTGACGCACCCTCTGCTAATGATTTCAGCTTTGCATAGGCGATGTCTGGATCTACAGCTCCAAATCCAGCAAATGTACCAAAACCGCAATCCGTGCCACCAATTACACGGTCGTGTCCTACAATATTCACGAACTTATTTATCCTTTCCGCAACAAGCATTGGATGCTCAACAAAGTTCGTAGTAGAATCTAAGCATCCAGGTACAAGTATTTTGTTGTCCGGAATATCATTCTTTCGCTCTTGAAAAATTTGCCATTCGTGGGCATGCCTTGGATTGGAGGTTTCAAAAAGTAAGTACTGTGCTTTTGACGACATAAGTGTATCAAACATTTTTTTCATTGAAATATCGCAAACATGCGGACCCTCATAGTTTCCCCAACAGATGTGAACTCTAATTTTTTCTGAAGGAATGTCTCTTAAAGCATGATTCAGTGCTTCCACATGGAGGTTCGCAATTTTAATAAAATTTTCATCGGATAGATCATTAAATAGCATATGTCGAGACAATGCTAAATCAGGACAATCAAGTTGTAGCGTGAGACCTTCAGCAACTATTGCATCATATTCTTGTTTCATTGCCTCAGCTAAGGCCTCAAGGTATTTTTCTCTACTAGGATAGTAATCATTTTGAAGAAAAAGAGAAATAACTCCAGGTGAAGCAGCGTTCATAAAGCCTCTTTCAACATTATTAACTTTCATGGCCGACTTTAGGTTTTTTATGTCTTTTTGGAGTTCATTATTTTCTTTTGATTTTACCTCACCCACACACATCGGACGAGCGTACTGGGGGGTTCCACCGTCATCGGCTAACTTTTTTAAATATTGTGGAAATAATTTCAAGTCTTGAGGTGCATTCCTTGGACTATCGCCATCAAACCCTGTATACCTATCTTTGACATATGTAGCATAGGAAATTTTACTTGTTTCTCCATCAGAGACTATATCAATACCGGAATCTTTCTGTTTCTTTACAGTCGCTTCAACTGCTTTCTTCATAACGTCATCGAATTCATCTATTGAAAAAGGTTCATTTTTTTCTCTAGCAAAAATAAAATCTACGACTTTTTGAGATCTAGGAAGAGATCCTACGTGTGTTGTTAGTATTTTCACTTTATGGTCTCCATGTTGCACCAGCTGGATCGTCTGTAGGGATTACCCTGTACAAACCACTTTCACCGGTCATTGATGGTTCTAATGTATAATCTAGATCTTCTGGCACAGAAAAAGTGTCGCCAGGATTTAAAACTGTTTTAAAAGTATTGGAAAAGAACTTCCAATGACCCTTAACGGGCATCAAAACATTTATTTTATTTGATTTTTGAGAGGTGTTTGAAAGTGAATTTCTAGAAATAAATTCAACTTCAAATCCTGGCTTGTCTACCAGTTTAGCTTTTTCACCAATAACTTTAGCAGGATTATCTTTAGATAAAGATAAAAGGTCTAAATATCTTGCAACATGATTGGCAATAATATCATCCCCTTTTAGCTCTGGAAATTCAGATAACTCTTTCTCTGTTAGTGAAGGCATTGGGTTCATATTATCCGGTAAGCTTTCACCTTTTTTTGTGTCATAGAGTTTACCTTTTTCGGACAACACGAGCCCATGATTTTTTGCGTCCTCTAAAACTTGTGGAGCCCAAATGACACCTCCTCCGGCATCATCACCCCCTAAAATTGCCATAATCATCCCATAGTCATTCCCTATATTTTCAAAACCCCTAAAAATCCCTGTGGGAATATTAATAATGTCTCCTTCTTGAAGAACAACCTCACCCGCAGTACCCCAACGACCCCAAAAAAAGCGCCATCTTCCCTTCAATACAAAAAATACCTCAGCAGTTCTGTGACTATGGAGCGAATTCCTACATTTTGGTGGTTGCCCGGCAGCCCCAATATTAAATCCATGAGGAAGAGCAAGATGGACGTGTTGATCTGGGCTCTCAGAAACACCCGCACCTATAATAGTAAAGTTTTCCTTTTGGTCAGATCCTGGTGTATGGGCGTCAATAAAGGCTGTTTTACAAGGAATAAGTTCACCATAACGTATAATTCTGCTTTCGATATCTAACTGAGACATAAGTTCTCCTTTTTTTTACCAATATAAAATTTATTTTTGCATATATATTTGTTTCCAAATTGAGACTGGATCAAAAAGAGTAAATTCCTTTCTTAATCCATAGGGACCAAATTCGGCGTGGGTAAAACCCATAATGTATACCTCCGCACCACTGGGTTCGTCGAACATACCCCAACCTTCGTGTTTACCACTTAAACTCCAACGGACAGCCGCTCTTGGCGAAAGCATAGGGTCTTCCCTGCCAATAACATGCTCTAGTTTAAATGTTGCATTTGGAAAAGACGATCTCAGCCCCATCCATAAAAATTCAGTATCAGCCCAGGAATGCACTGTAGTGCTTCCAGGGTGTTCGGTTTGAACAGCTCGATCGTATTCTTTGTGGATAATAGAGTAGTTTTTTTGCATAATTCCAGAAAGGATATCACTTAACTTCTGGCCCCACTCATTATCATTACCAGTGCCTCTGTAAGGACCCTCTACATCTATCGATGGAGAAAAGGGCTTGATACAATTTTCTGGACCCCCCTCTCTTTCAATTAAGTCTATTGCAAATTTTTTGGGGTCCATTCCTAATTGTTTAACAATCCCAGCAGTGTCTCTTATTAACCATTCATCATTTATCTGATTATTTATAGCGGAACAATCTGCAATCGCTCTTATTACAAAACGCTTACCAGTTGCTTTACCAAAATAGCCATTACCCAGGTGAGTTCCCATCGTTAATAAGCGGTGTGAAGATAAAAAACCAGTTTCATCATCTCCACTCCAAATCACATCTTCTCCGGTTAATTGTCTATCTGGAAATTCAGATAAAGTTGCTAAGGTTCCATTAATCGTATTTTGATTGCCGATAGAAATACCTTCAGGAAACCGCATGGGAATATCTTTAGTGTAATAATGATTTAATGTATCAATACCCCTATCTTCCCAAATTTCTTTAGTAATTCCCAATATATATTCTGGTAAGTCTTTCCATTTCTCTGCAAAGCCCTTCATTATTAATTTCCTTTATGAATTTTGGCTGATTTTCTTAAAATAAGCGGTCCATCAACCTTAATTTTTTGAGGTCTCGCCTCGGGATTTTCTATTTTTTCAATCAGTATCTCTACAGTCTCTCTAACCATGATATTTACTGGCTGTTGGACAGTTGTTAGTAAATATGAGGGCCAAGATGCAGCCGGAACGTCGTCGTAACCCACAACTGATACATCGTCAGGGATTTTTAGTCCAAGTTCATATCTGAGGGTATCCATAACCGCGAAGGCCATATGATCGTTAGCTACAAATACCGCCTCAGGAGGATTGTTTAAGAACATTGATCTTGTAGCTTCTCTAGACTCTTCAAGTACAAAATTACCTACTTTCCTACTATGTAAAGATAGTCCAGCATCATTGAGTATAGAGATAAAACCAGCCTCACGGTCTCTTTGAGTAGAGGCACCTTCCCATCCTGCTATGTAACTAATCTTCTTATGACCAGAACTAATTAAGAATTTTGCAATTTTTTTGCCACCTTCAATGTTATCAGAGGTGATGGCTGACATATTTGGTTCGTCTTGAGCTCTATTAAATAGAACCATAGGGACTCCAGCATTACGGCATCTTTCGGATAAACCAGAGGACATTGACACTGACGCAGCGATTATTCCATCTACTTGATAGTCTAAAATTTCTTCGATTACGTTATCTATACTTTGCATGTCTTTACCCGCCATAAAAATCAACACATGATATCCTTTTTCCTGGAGACAATTCGAGAGGCGTTCTAGCGCCTCAGGATAGAACTGGTTTTCTAAGTATGCTACGACTACACCGATCATACGACTTTTGCCGGATACCATAGCTCTAGCAATTGAGTTGGGTCTATATCCCAGGCTTAAAGCGGCTTCTTTTACTTTTGTGGTGGTTTTTAAAGAAACAGATGCTCCGGGGGTAAATACTCTACTTACAGCCGATTGGGAAACTCCAGCTAATTTTGCAACTTGTGCAGAAGTTATCTTATTAATTTTCATTCAGCGGTCCATCCTCCATCTACCATCAAAGCAGAACCAGTGACTAATGAAGAGGCATCTGACGCAAGGTAAATAACTGCACCCATTATATCTTCAACTTTCCCAACTCTTCCTAGTTTAATTTTTTCCTCTATCCATTTTCTTTTTTTTGCATCCTCAAAAGTGGAACGAGTTAACTCAGTTAAAATAAAAGTAGGGCAAATAGTGTTAATTCTAATTCCATATGGTCCATATTCTATTGCCATTGCTTTGGTAAATCCTTCTACCGCATGCTTTGATGCACAATAAACAGATCTCTCTAAACCACCTACAATACCCATCTGGGATGAAATATTTATAAGCGAGCCGGATTTCTTATCTTTAAGTAATTGGTTAGCTACAGTCCGTGTTAAGAAAAAAGCCCCCTTTAAATTAACATTTAGTACTTCATCAAAATCGCTAACGTTTGTATTTTTTGATAAAGAATGTTTCGCTATTCCAGCTGAATTTACCAAAACATCATAAGGACCTTTTGATAGTAAATTTTCCTCAATATTTTCCAAATCACTTATATCCAAATCCAAAATAGATGCATCACAGCCTTTTTTATTCAATTTTTCTGCGAGTTCTTTAATATTTTTTGTTCTTCGTGCAGCAAGAGTTACCTTAGCACCATAGTCTGCAAGTGCCACGGCACAAGCAAGACCTATCCCAGAAGAAGCTCCTACCACTAATGCGTTTTTATTAGCAAGCGAAAAGCTAGGTGTCTGAGGAAGGTTCATCTTAGGTTGCCCCCGATCTAGATATTTTTGCCTTATTGAACTCTCTCATTCTATCGAATACGTTAACTCCTATTTGGTTATACATATCTAATAGGTCTACAAGAACCCAATTTTCCTTTATACGACCATCTTTCCCAATACGCCAAAAGTCTAAACTTCTTAACAAAATTTCTTCGTTTACTGGCGGAATCCCCATCCAGCCATCATTGGTTAATTTCATAATCATGTTCGGCCAACCAGTTTCTGAAACATAATCACCCTCACTAATCCAGTGTGTATGCGCTTCCCAATCCGAAAATTTATCGGACGATTTGTCAACTTTTCTGTTTGGCATACCTCTTAAAAATGGGATTTGGTGCCAGTTTCTAAAGCCATCTATGCCTCGACATGTTCCTATCCCTGCTGGACCATACCAATTAAAATTTGGGTGCCAGTGAAGATCTAAATTCATCACCTTTGGATCAGGGTTCTCTGGATGCCTGCATAAGTCAGTTAACATGTTTTTAATTTTCTGTTCATTTTTTGCTCCATCTCCAGACACGAAAATACCATCGTTTGTTTCTGGGGATGGCGTTAAAATAAATTTTCCTAATTGGGGGGCTAGTGGCCACGAATTAGATATCATCATAAGCTCCGGTATATCCCAAATAGCTTGCACTTCAGTAATATTCCGATCTTCAAATTTGAAGAATTCATGAAATCGCATATGCATAAAGTGTCCGGTAGGAAAAATATCTAAAAACTGCTCTTGAAATGTACCGACATAATTACCCATCGTTGAAACCCATTCATTACCATGCTCTGTTGTTGCTGCTAGCACAATTAAATTCCTTCTTTCGAGGTCGGGAACTGCTGTGCTTAATTTTTCTAAGCAATTAGTATAAAATGCATCAGAACCCTGCATGTCATTAAATGGAAAACACATATGAACGAGGCAATCTTGCGAAAATATTTTTTCCAACTCAGGTTTTACTTGAGAAAGCGAAAAATCTCCCATCGCCTCAAATAATGGTGCTAGTAATGATTTTAAGAATGCCGATCTTTGATTAGACATCATTTAGCAGCTTCTCCATATGGCACATTTTTTCCACCATACCGCCTTACTCTCACATTACATTGTTCTGCATGACCAACGAAGCCTTCTAACATACAAAGCCTGGAGCCATACTCTCCTATAAAAGATGCAGCTTCATCTGTGATGATTCTTTGATAGCTATGCGTTTTGATGAATTTTCCTACCCAAAGTCCACCTGTATACTTCCCTGCTTTTTTTGTAGGCAAAGTATGATTAGTCCCGATTACTTTATCTCCATTTGCTACATTCGTTCTTGGTCCTAAAAAGAGAGCACCATATGAATGCATGTTTTTCAGATACCAATCATCTCGATCAGTCATAATTTGCACGTGCTCATAAGCCATATCATTAGCAACCTTCAACATTTCTTCATGTGTTGAGCATAAGATTATATCTCCATAATTATCCCAACTAGCGCGCGCGGTTTCGGAAGTTGGTAATATTTTTAAAAGTCTTTCAATTTCGCTAATAGTATCCTCTGCTAGTTTTTTGGAGTTTGTTATAAGACACGCGGGGGAATTATATCCATGTTCCGCTTGACCAAGTAAATCCGTTGCACACATTTCAGCGTCAACACTATTATCAGCAATTACCATTGTTTCTGTTGGACCAGCAAATAAGTCTATTCCGACTCTTCCAAATAGTTGTCTTTTCGCCTCAGCAACAAAAGCATTTCCGGGTCCAACCAACATATCAACGGGCTTTATGCTTTCCGTTCCTATTGCCATAGCTGCAACAGCCTGAATACCACCCAATACATATATTTCATGAGCGCCTCCTAATTTCATAGCGGCAACAATAGCTGGATGAGGCTCTCCGTTAACGGGTGGAGCCGACGCAATTATTCTGGGCACGCCAGCAACCGATGCCGTCAAAACAGACATATGTGCAGATGCAACCATTGGGAATTTACCACCCGGAACATAACAACCCACTGACTGAACTGGAATATTTCTATGTCCTAGGATTACTCCCGGCATAGTCTCTAATTCTATATCTTTTATACTACCTAATTGAGCCTCTGCAAATCGCCGTATTTGCTTTTGCGCAAAGATAATGTCATCAAGATCCCTTTGGTCCACTTTTTCCATGCACTTTCTTACTTCATCTTCACTTAAACGAAAAGAATCAGGAGAAAAGTTGTCAAATTTCCTTGATAATTCCCTAATTGCTGAGTCACCTCTTTTCTCGATATTATTTAAAATTTCTTCAACAGACTTTCTTACTTTTTCATCCTCCTCCCATTTTTCACCCTCGGGTTTACTTCTCTTTAAAAAATCAACCATTATTTACTCCTTAAAAAAATTATTATCCCTTAACAGCACCAGCTGTTAACCCACTAACTATTTGTTTTTGGAAAATCAAAACAATAAAAAACAAAGGCGCGGTTATAGAAACCGCCGCTGCAATTGCAACTATTTCATCAGTCGTACTAGTATCTCTGTTAAATAGCCCCGTGATAGATGGCACCATTGTTTGGTTTTGACCATCTAATAATAGCGAACATACTAAATAGTCGTTATAACCCAGCATGAAGCTAAATAAACCGGTTGTTATAACACCGGGCCACATGACGGGTATAATTATTTTTCGAAAGGCCTGAAAGTGCGAACATCCATCAATTCTTGCTGCTTCATCAAGCTCTTTTGGAATATTTTGAAAAAATGAGCGCATAAGCCAGATTGTAAATGGTTGATTAATAGCAACTAAGACCAAGATTACTGCCAAGGGTTGTCCGTATAATATAGGTGCGAACTCTCCAAAAATTGGTGATAAAATTGCATTTGATTTCATAAAAAATGGTAAGTAGCCCGCTACTAGAACCGAATGGGGTAAAGCCCTAAATATTAGAGCAATAATCAGAATCCAAAAAGCAATTGAGCTTTCTTTTCTGGCAAGACCATACCCAGCAAGAGTGCCCAATGATAAAGAAATAATAACTACTCCAGAGGTCACAATTAAAGAGTTTTTAAAAAATAGTGAAAAACCTCTTTCTGTCCAGACTGCATGATAGTGATCCAACGTAAAACCAAAAATTTTTGCTCCAAACAATCCTAAATAAGCATCAAAAAATTTACTGAATATTATTGAAATGGAAATACAACAAAATATGTATAATAAAAATATGAACAAAAACAATGTCACATCTTCAGAATATCCGATTGAGGCTCTTAAATAATTCCGAAGCCTTTGACGTCTTGAATAAAAATACATAGAAAACAGAGAGATAGCTAGAATGCTAGCTACAGAAACTCCATTTTTGAGTTGTAAAGTAACCGGTCCTACTAAAACATTGAAAAAATTCGAGTCAAATGCATCTAAAGGCAATTTTAAACTCATTATTGTTATCCAGAGAAGAGGGAAGCAGGCAATCACACACCATACGAGTATAAAAAGTGTTGAGAATGCCTTTAGGGCAAATGGCTGATTTGACGCATCTAAAAAACTCATAATTTACCCTCCCTGTAGTCATTCCAAGTTTTTTTAATTAGAGGATAAAGTAAAATAGATATTCCAATCATTGTTAAAATTGAACTTGCCGAAGCACTACTTATATACCTATTACCTGTATCATCAAGCCTAAGAAAATCATAAGTAAGCCATTGAAGCGAAATAACATATGCATCGGAAGAAAAGGCAATAATCTCCTCAAAAACTCGATAACTATCCATCAAATGGATAAGTGATACAAACACTATGAGAGGCATTAAATGAGGGATTATTATAAATCTTAATCGTTGATACCTATTTGCTCCATCTACTATCGCACTTTCAAGCATCTCTTTATTAATTGTCTGCAAGCCTGCGTAAAATACAATGAAGGCAAAGGGACACACATGCCAAATACGATATAAAATCATCATCAATTCAAGCGTCCAAGAATTTGAAAACATTGAAATATTCGAATTTGTTAACCATTCGAGGAATGCGGTTATGATTCCATCACCAACGAATAACCACCTAATGGATAATGCACCGATTATTGGTGTAATTATAAAAGGCAAAAGAGAAACGAAAATGATTGGGCCTTTTAGAGATGATAATAAATTATTAACCGTTAAAGCAATAACTAACCCAAGAATAATTACAAATGGTAGTGTTATTAAACAAAAAGTTACCGTGAAACGCAAAGCGCTAAAAAACTTTACATTTTCTAACTCTAAAAAATTTTGTTGCCAAAAAGCTTTCTTCACTGCATCGAAATTAATGAGCCTCACGTAGTTCTCTAGACCTACAAATTCTTTTTGAGTGATAATTTCTCCCTTTTCATTTAGTTGTGGTTTGGTTTGCATCTCAACGCTACATATCTGGCCTGTGAAACCAGCAACACAAGACTCAACCTCTACTTCTTTATATACCTTTTTGTTGACAAAAAAGCTTTGTTCTAGAACAAATATCAAAGGGATCGCAATGCAAACAAACATTGCCACTAATGATGGGCCAACAAAAAATATAAAATCTCTATTTTTCATAGAAAAGTTGGGGGCTCTTGTGAGCCCCCAAGATATATTACATCAAGCCTTGTTCTTTAGCCTTTGCAATATATGCATCTTCGATAGCCGCTAAAGTTTCTTTGGCAGACTTTTTTCCAGTCAAAAAGTCCGGTACTACAGTGCCAAGAGCCCCATGCATAGCACCCATTCTTGTTCCTGATGGATAGGGTACAGCACCGTTATCAGCGGTCATTTTAGCGCCCATTGCAGATTTTCCGGCTTTATAGCCATCGATAAGCCAAACCGCCTTATCATTGTTAGCTTGCACCATTTCTTTATCAATACCTTCCATGATTACCTGAAAAGCAGCTTCAGCTTCTGCATCTGAAATATTTTTAGCTATTGCTATTCCATCCCACCATAAACTTGAGGCTGGTCGTGCGTCCCCCATGGGAGCACTCACCATTTTGATCTTTCCGACAACTTTGCTTTCTTCCGCATTATCCATAGCTGCAGCTCTAGTTGCCCATAAAACACCCATTGCTATTTTTTCTTGTTGCATTTGCTTTTGAGCATAAGTTGAGTCGGATGCTAGATATTCTGGATCCATATATGCTGTGAGCTTTTTTAAAGTTTCCAGTGATTTTACACCCATTGCATTATTTATAGCTGGAGCATTTCCACTTCCAAAAAACGATCCACCATTTCCTAAATACATATTTACAAACTCCTCAGCAATATTCCATCCTGATTTGAATGCTCCTCCATAGGGGTATTCAACCATTCCGGATGCTTTGATTTTTTCTGCCGCAGAAAGTACATCACTCCAAGTTTTTGGCTCTGATATTCCAAGCTTGCTGAAAATATCTTCTCTATACATCATATGTTGGTTATTTACTGACATTGCTATAGCCATAATTTTACCATCAATCTTTATTAGTTGGTTTGGCAGTAACTGAGAACCATACTTTTTTACTAAATCGTCTAAGGGTCTTACCGTCCCAGCGTTTATAAGTGGCGTGATGGAACCATTTGAGATGCCTACAATATCATAAAGTGATGGGTTAGCCGCCAAAGCATCGCTATGCTTTTGCTGAAAATCTTTATCAAGTGTTGCTGTAAAGTTCCCACACGAAGCCATAGCATTGGTGACTGCCTTCCACGCATCGTAACTGTTAGAAAGCATTGTCAATTCTTCTTTGTTTTTATAATCACAAGCGTGGTGGCCACCCCACACACTTGTTGAAATAAATGTAGCAGTTAGTATTGCTATAATTGATTTAAGTTTCATTTTTTCTCCTTAAAATTTTAATCCCACTATATTTGAGAGCTCATGGAATTGGAAACGTAATAAAAACCGTGAACTGTATGAAGGATTTTAATATATTGAGATTTAGTATATTTTAATAAATTATCTAGGTGAAATTTATTAGCTTCAGTCTGGTATACATTAATAGAGCTTTCTGTATATTTAAACATTATCATTTTTGTCCATAGAATAAATATTGCATACGCTTGCAAATGTATTTTTTGATGATAATCTAAATAGAGATTTTTTAAAACTTTTTTTTCCTATATGAATTTCCAGTCTGAGAAACAGGTGCTACTCGATTTTTATGACGCTTTAGACAAAGAGCCAGAAACAAAATCTGTGTTCAAGAAATATGTTTCTGACGATCTCATATGGCGTGGATTTCATCCCTTCAATGAAATTTATAACTCAGAAACTGTATACAAACTCTTTTGGGAACCATTAAAAAAAAGTCTTTCCTCCTTAACACGCAGAATGGATATTTTTTTTGCAGGTGCTAATACTATTCCTGGCCACGAGGGCGTTTGGGTTGTTTCAATGGGCCACTTGATGGGTCTATTTGATAAACCATGGCTAAAAATATCGCCAAACAAAAAACTGACTTTTCTGCGATATGCAGAATTCAACAAAATAGTTTCAAATAAAATCGTCGAAACGGCAATGTTTTTTGACATTCCACACTTTATGTCTCAAGCAGGGGTATACCCTTTCCATTATCAAACAGGGGCTAATATTGTTCAACCCGGTCCGTCATCACATGATGGTTTATTATTTGACGATCAAGATGCGGCAGAAACTATTAAAACTAAAAAAGCTATTGAAGATATGATTGATGATCTAAAGGTTTGGAAATCAACTGATAGAGTTTCATTAATAAAGGAGCTTAAAAAAAGCTGGCACCAAGATATGTTATGGTGGGGTCCATCAGGCATAGGAGCCACGTATACAATCGAAAGATATGCCGAACAACACTCCGGACCATTCAGAGAAAGTTTTGAAGAACGCCAGTTTAATGGGCATATTTGTAGGATAACAGAAGGATTTTTTGGAGGGTTCTTTGGTTGGCCAAATCTTTCGTTGGTCCATTCAGGAGGATTTATGGGAATGCCATCCACTGGGAAAAGAGGTGATATGCGGGTAATTGATATTTACAGGAGAGAAGGAAAGAAGCTTAAGGAAAACTGGATATTCATAGATCTTCTTCATTTTTGGAAGATGCAGGATATCGACATATTGGAAAGGACGACGAAAATATCACCTTGATGGCAGCATAAAATTGGGTAAAGAATAGACAATGAATATTGATCAACTTATTAAAACAACTTCTAAATACGATACGCCAACAATGTGTAATGCTATGGATGTTATATTAGGCACGAGATCCGCTATAGGGTTTACTAAAAGCTCGATGGTTACAGCGCAAAATTCTACCCAGCCCATTGTTGGTTTTGCAAAAACGGCTAAAATACGGGCCTCTTCACCCCCACTCAAATCTCAAAAAGATATTAACAATATCCGTATGGAATATTACGAGTATATCGTCAAAAACGAAAAAAACCCTGTAGTCGTTATAGAAGACACAGACTTTCCTAACTGTATTGGAGCTTTTTGGGGTGAGCTTAATGTTGCTGTACATAAGGGATTGAAAATTAAAGGCACTGTTACTAATGGACTGCTAAGAGATTTAGGGATGCTGGATTCTGGGTATCAAGTTATTGCGGGAAGCATAGGGCCTAGTCACGCCTTTGTACATATCACTGAGTTAGACACACCTGTAAATATATTAGGATTAGAAATAAAGCCTGGAGACTTTATACATGCTGACCAGCATGGAGCTATGACAGTGCCAAAAAAGCATTTGGATGCATTGCCTTATGCGTTGGACCTTGTTGTAAAGAAAGAGATTCCGATTTTGGAGGCGGCTAGACAAAAAGATTTTAATATTGAGAAATTAAAAAAAGCTTTCCAGGCATCATGGGATATCAAATGAAAATGTTAAGGGGTACAAAATTTAGTGGAGGTATGGAGTGAATAAAAACTTAAAAGCAGTCTTATTTGGGTCTATCGGAACAATTGCTGAAACCTCTGAGATACAAAGACGGAGTTACAATTTAGCTTTTAAAAGATTAAATATTGATTGTTACTGGAACGTAGCAAACTATTGCGAAATGCTTAAAGTCCCCGGCGGCAAAGATAGAATAAGAAATTTCACAATACCAAACATAGCAGAAGACTTGGTTGATAAAATTCATAATCTTAAAGAAGAGATTTACGCAGAACTTATAGAGCAAGAAGATATATCACGGATTGAGTTTGTTGAAGTATTTCACCATAGCAAAGCAAGTGATTTAAAAGTTGGTTTAATAACAACTACTTCAGAGACAAATATAAAGTCGTTATCTAAAGCACTTGAAGATAAAGTAAACTTTAATGACTTTGATATAATTACTACGTCTAAAGACTGCTTACATCCAAAACCAAATCCCGAAATTTATCAAAACGCGCTCAAAAAAATTGGGGTTAGTCCATGCGAGGCCATCGCGATAGAAGATACTCAAGTAAATCTCGGGGCATCAATAGCGGCAGACATTAACAGTATTCTATATCCTGGAGAATATTCAAACTACACGAAGGAAGTAAAGCCGAGCTTCAATCTAATGGAAGAAATATTTAAAATTTAGAATTTATTTTTTCCAATTTGGATCAAGCTTATCCAGCAATCTCCAATAAGCTGGCCACTCAGGATGCCTCACTTCGGCTCCACCTTGAGCAGCTCCACCTTCGAACTGTTTTCTAGTATGAACCATAATTTTTTTTGGAATTTTTATAATCTTACCACCCGAACTCATTGCTCTTAGTTGTATCTCGGCATTCCTAATAAACACTTGGTGCCTAATAAACGCCCAAATAGCGCTTGGTCCAGCAGTAATTAAGCCATGATTTCTTAAAACTAATGTATGATTAGACTTACCAAGAGATTTAATAAGTCTTTTTTTCTCAGAGGCGTCCAGAACTATACCCTCAAAATCATGATAGCCTACCCTTTCATATAATTGGCAAGCCTCTTGAAACATAGGTATAACCTTTTCTTTTAGCGCTGCAATTGTTTGACTCATTGGTTCATGGGTATGCATAACACAATGAAGGTCTTTATTTCTTGCTTTATGTATAGCAGAATGAATATTATACCCAGCCTGATTTATGGGCCAATCATTAGGGTCTAACTTATTCCCATCTAAATCAATCTTAATTAAATTCGATGCATTAATTTCGTCGTATCTAAGGCCAAAGGGGTTTATAAGAAAAGTATCAGTGTCTGGAATTCTTAAGGTTATATGGTTATACACAACGCTTGTCCAACCATAGTAGTCGGTTAATCTATAGATGGCAGCTAAGTCAACTCTAGCTTTCCACTCATTCACTGACATTCCCTTTGGACATTTTGGGTATGAATTTTTAAATGCAATTTTCACTTTATATTCAAGCCAAAAATTAGTTAATTAAAGGTAACATCTTTCGAGTTTATATTTATAGTATCATTAAATCAATTGTAACACATTCTGCGTTTATTTGTATAACTTCAAGGAATATAGATTGATAAACAAATCGGAATTACTCAGTGCGCATATTGGATCAATAGTTCTTAAACTAGCTATTCCTAATATGCTCACAATGTGTATGTGGATTATTACTTTCATTATAGAAGGCTTTTACATTGGACAACTCGGGGTGATACCCCTAGGCGGCTTGGCCTTGGGCTTTCCAATGCTCTTTTTGCTCTTAATGCTATCAGCTGGAACAATAGGTGGTGCCATTACCGGTTTAGTGGCTCAAAAGCTTGGCGCTAATAATGTTCAGGCAGCAGAAGAGATTGCATTAAGTGGTCTAATATTTACATTTGGTCTAGGTATACTATTTGCCGTTATTTTTTTAGTATTCGGTGAGGTAATTTATATAAGCCTTGGGGCTAGCAAGGAAGTTTTAGAAGAAGTTTTGAAATACTCTAACGTTCTCTTCGCTGGGTCATTTACCATCTGGGTTGCAAATGGTATGGCTGGCGTAGTGAGAGCAACAGGAAACATGTTCATTGCCTCACTTTTCTTAGGTATTGGGTCATTGGTTCAAATAATATTGGGAGCAATATTCATATTTGGCATAGGCCCTATACAGAGCATGGGTATTGCAGGATCATCACTTTCCATTGTTATAGGAAATGGGATAGCTGCCTTTTGTTTACTATTTTGGCTTATGCACAAAAGTAACGCATTAAAGCTAAGGATATCAATCCGGTTTTTTAATCCTAATAGCATAATTTCTATTATTAAATTAGGATCTTTAGCGTCGATAAATGCATTTTGCACTTGGGGGTCAGTTGTTGTCATAACCGCGTACATGACAAATTTTGGCGTTCAGACACTCGCAGGCTATGGCGTTGGGGCACGTTTGGAATTTCTTATTATTCCAATTGTTTTTGGCTTTGGAGCAGCATCAACTGCTTTAATAGGGATAAATATTGGTGCTAATAAATTAAAGAGGGCTTTAAACATTGGATGGGTTGCTACTCTTTATAGTGCTTTGGCGGCTGGCTTAATAGGGTTCGGTGCCTATTTCTACCCTAGTTTTTGGTCTAATGCATTTACATCTGACCAGATTGCTCAGGAAGTATGCAAAACTTACTTAGAAATTGTTGGTCCTTTCTATATCTTTTTTGCTAGTGGGTTATGTTTATATTTTGCATCTCAAGGTGCAGGAAGAGTTCTCTGGCCTGCTATAGCGGCAATTATTCGTTTATTAATCGTTATAATAGGCAGTATCATTGTTTCAAGATACACTGCTGGTTCCGTTAATCATTACTTTTCGCTCATATCTATTGCATTTCTTGTTCAAGCACTAATAACATCTGGAGCGATATATCTTGGCGCTTGGAATAGAAAAACAATACCTAAAGAAGAAACTATAAGATAAATTATATCTGTATTAAACTTATCAAATAATAGTACTTTGGATCTATGCACAAATTTATTTGTATAAGTGGTTGTACAGCCTCAGGGAAATCTTCTTTTGCCATTGAGCTTGCTGATTATTTTGAAAGCCCTGTGATAATCAATGCCGATGCTCTACAAGTGTATGATTGTTGGAAAATACTTACAGATCGCCCAACAGAAAAGAAGACAATGCATGATCTTTATGGTCATGTTTCATGTACTGTTAATTATAGCGTTGGAGATTGGATCAAAGATGTTAAAAATATTTTTGATCTATATTCAAAAAACTCAAAAACGTTTATTTTTGTTGGTGGTACAGGATTATATTTTAACGCATTATTAAACGGTTTGTCACAAATTCCTCAAATCCCAGAAGAGATCAGAGATTTTGCAAATTCATGTGATCTTTCTTTTTTCTTAAAGGGTTTAAATATAAATGATCCAGATATTTTAGAGAAAATAGATACCAATAACAGACGAAGAGTTCAAAGAGCATGGGAAGTGCTAGAAGCAACCGGCAAGAGTATGTTATATTGGCAAAGCAAAAATACGTCCCCATTAATTTCTGCATCAAACGCAACTTTATTATTGGTTGAATTAGAAAAAGAGTGTTTGGCTAATAGGATAGGTAATAGGGTCAATCATATGTTAGAGTGTGGTGTTATAAAAGAAGTAGAGCAAGTCTATAACACTTGTTGGGATAAAAAATTACCTTTTGCAAAAGCAATAGGCGCAGAAGAGATAGTTAGTTACTTAAAAGGGGAAATAAGTTTTGAAAAACTATTCCAAAATATTGCCCTAAAGACACGCCAATTTGCAAAAAGACAAAGAACTTGGCAAAGAAATTATATGAAAAACTGGAGCCCCATTAATACTCTTGAATTGAATAGGTTAGATATCAAAAAAATAGTTAAAAAATTAAAAGCAAACAATTAATTCGTTGCACTCTACATTAATAAATAATAACTATAACGTAGTGCCCCAATGAAATTTAAGAGATGATAAAGCGTTACTCTAGGCCAGAAATGATAAAAGTATGGTCACTGCAAGAAAAGTATAAAATTTGGTTTGAAATCGAAGCATATGCTTGCGAAGCTATGGAAAGTATAAGCCTTATTCCTAAGGGAACAACGAAAAATGTGTTGAAGGCTAGTGGTATAGATTATGACATTGATGAAATTGATTCCATTGAAAAAATAACAAAGCATGACGTAATTGCTTTTCTTACATATCTTTCAAAGTTTATTGGAGAGAGCTCAAGATTTGTTCACCAAGGTTTAACGTCTTCTGATGTACTTGACACATGTTTCAACATACAATTGGTTAACGCATCTAACTATCTTGAAAAAGGCTTAAAAGACCTGTTAGATGTTATAAAGGTAAGAGCTTTCGAACATAAAGATACCATTTGTATAGGGCGCAGTCATGGGATATTCGCAGAACCAACAACTTTTGGCTTAAAACTAGCGCAGGCGTACGCAGAGATGGAAAGAAATTTTATAAGATTACATAATGCTAAGAAAGAAATTTCAACTGGAGCTCTATCAGGTGCTGTTGGAACTTTTGCAAACATTGATCCTAAGGTGGAGGCAATGGTATGTAAAAAACTTAATCTCTTTCCGGAAACAATATCAACCCAAATTATTCCTAGAGATAGACACGCAATGTTTTTTTCTGTGTTGGCAATTATAGCCTCCTCTATCGAAAGGATCGCAACAGAAATTAGACATTTGAGTAGATCTGAAGTGCTTGAAGCAGAAGAGAACTTCTCAGAAGGCCAAAAAGGTTCAAGCGCTATGCCACATAAGAGAAATCCAGTCCTTACAGAAAACCTCACTGGTTTAGCAAGATTAGTTAGGATGGCCGTAATCCCCGCACTAGAAAATATTACGCTTTGGCATGAAAGAGATATTTCTCATAGCTCAGTAGAAAGAAATATTGGTCCAGATACAACTATTACGTTAGATTTTGCTATCACACGTCTTACAAAAGTTATAAAGGATCTGCGTGTTTATCCAGAAAATATGAAAAGGAATATGGAAAAATCTAAAGGTCTTTACAATTCACAGCAGTTATTACTTATGTTGACCCAGAAAGGAGTTAGCCGTGAGGATGCTTATGCTAACGTACAGAAAGTTGCAATGAAGGTTTGGAACTCAGAAAATTTGGACTTCATAGAAGAAGCTCAAAGAGATAGTTTTATAAAGTCACATATAAATGAAAATGAGCTATTGGAGATTTCTAAACTGGAGTATCATACAAAATTTGTTGACACTTTATTTAAGAGAGTTTTTGGCACCAAATAATGACTATAAAAAAAAAGAAAAAACTTTATGAAGGCAAGGCGAAGATTTTGTACTCTACGGGAGATTCCTATAGCCTAATCCAGCATTTCAAGGATGAAGCAACTGCCTTTAATGCAAAAAAAAAGGAGGTAATAGAAGGTAAGGGAGTTCTAAATAATTTTTTGTCAGAATTTTTTATGCAAAAACTTAATTCTGTTAATGTTCCAACCCACTTTATTAGTAGATTAAATATGCGCGAGCAATTAGTAGAAAAGTGTGACATCATACCTTTAGAAGTAGTCGTCCGAAATATTGCAGCTGGCTCCTTATCAAAAAGATTGGGCATAGAGGAAGGTAAACGCTTACCCAGACCATTAGTGGAGTTTTACTACAAGGATGACAGTCTAAATGATCCATTGGTTACTGAAAGTCAAATAAGTACTTTTGAGTGGGCTACAGAAACAGAGCTAGGAGAGATATTTGAGATAGCCTTAAGAACAAATGATTTTCTATGTGGCCTGCTTTCTGCAGTTAATCTGACACTTGTAGACTTCAAGATTGAAATCGGTAGAAGCTTCAGATCAGAGGGCGAAAAACTTATTATTGCTGATGAAATAAGTCCTGATACCTGTCGTCTATGGGACTCAAAAACAAAAAAACGCCTCGATAAAGATGTTTTTAGATTGAATGAAGGTAGTATTTCAATTGCATACACTGAAGTAGCGGATAGATTTGATTTATTACCAAAAAATGTGAGAAGTGCTGTACAATGACCCTTAATGAAGAAGTTTTCAAATTCAAAGTTGAGGTTATTCTTAAAAAAGGTGTTCTTGACCCACAAGGAGAGGCTATCAAGCAATCTATCAACATAAATAATCTAGGAAATATTTTGGATGTAAAACAAGGAAAGCTCTTTGAATTAACGGCATCATCAAAAAATAGGGAGCAAGCTATTAAGGAAGTAGAAAGAATCTGTGCAGATTTGCTTACTAATTCCGTAATTGAAGAATTTAAATATTATGAGGTTTCAGAATAATAAAGTGCGGAGTCATAGTTTTTCCTGGTTCTAATTGTGATAAAGATTGTCAAAGAGCTTTTGAAATATTTCCTGAATTTGATGTCAAAATGATCTGGCATAAAGAGACAACCCTTCCAAAAGTTGACCTCGTTGTACTTCCAGGAGGGTTCTCCTATGGTGACTATCTCAGATGCGGAGCGATAGCGGCAAAATCTCCTATTATGAAAGCTGTTAAAAACTTTTATGAGATTGGGGGATTTATTATCGGAATTTGCAATGGGTTTCAAATTTTAACAGAGACAAAGATATTACCGGGAGCATTAATACCAAATACTAATCAAAAATTTATTTGTAAGGACCAAGATTTGATTGTGGCAAACAATAAAACATTTTTTACCTCTAATTTTGAGCACAATAAAACTATTTCAATTCCTATAGCGCATCATGACGGTCAGTATTTCTTAAATGGCCCAGAAATTGAGGAATTAGAACAAAATGAAGGAATTGTTTTAAAGTATAGAGACAATCCAAATGGTTCAATCAAAGATATCGCAGGAGTTTGCTCAAAAAACAAGCGCGTTATCGGAATGATGCCACATCCAGAACGAGCAGTTGATAAGGAGTTAGGTAGCATTTCGGGATTAAGGATGTTTGAGTCAGTAATATCAAATTTCTAATTGAAGTAATTACTCTTTCTTTTAATTAAATGGCCTAATCATTTAATTGATTATGCTTTCTTTTCATCATGTCTTTAGCTGTTTCAACGGCAACAGCAGCATCTCTACAATATGCGTCAGCGCCAATTGATTTGCTAAATTCTTCATTCAAAGGCGCCCCACCAACTAACACCATGTACTTATCTCTTAATCCTTTTTCAACTAAGGTATCAATTACCACCTTCATATAGGGCATAGTTGTTGTCAATAACGCAGACATACCCAAAAAATCTGGTTCCTCTTCCTCTAGCGCTGTTAAGTAGTTTTCAACAGGATTATTTATTCCTAAGTCTCTAACCTCAAAGCCTGCACCTTCCATCATCATGATTACAAGGTTTTTTCCAATATCGTGTATATCACCCTTTACTGTGCCAATCACAAGCTTTCCTAAGCGCGGCGCACCTGTTTCTGCTAACAGTGGCTTAAGAATTGCCATTCCTGCCTTCATGGCATTGGCTGCTAATAAAACTTCCGGTACGAATAATATGCCATCACGAAAGTCCTCTCCTACTATCCGCATGCCTTCTACTAATGCTTTTGTTAAAACATCATAAGGTTGCCATTTTCTCTCCAAAAGGATGTTTACACCTTCAACGATCTCATCATTAAGACCGTCATATAAATCATCGTGCATTTGGAGAACGAGCTCATCGTCACTAAGCTCACTAAGAATAATTTCTTCGTCAACTTCTTCTTCGTCAGACATACCAAACCTCCACTAAGAGACTCAATTTTCTTCAGTGTCCACGAAAATTTTAATTTGGTCAATCATAGATTTTAACCCGTTTGATCTTTGTGAAGAAAGGTGAGCATTTAAGCCTAATTTCTCAAACTCTGCCCTTGGATCAACGGCTTGTGCTTCGACAAGTGTTTTGCCTTTATATAGGCTTAAAAGAATAGCGATTAAGCCCTTAACTATGAGAGCATCAGAGTCTCCTTCTATATTAAATACTTTAGAACTGTTAGATATGTTCCAATTCATATCTAGCCATACCTGACTTGCGCAACCATTTACCTTATTTTTGTCTGTTTTCATTTCATCCGGGAGGGAGACCTGCTTTCCTAAATCAATTATATATCCATATCTATCTTCCCACTCACTAAATAAATCGAGGTCTTCCTTAATTTGATCAAAATTCATGTGTATATTCCTCAATAACTTTATACTGTTATAAGATGTAGCCCATTGTCATTGAATGTAAGAGATATTTCACCATTTTTTAGTTTCAATGCATCTTCACCAAAAATTTTGAACCTCCATCCCTCTAAAGCTCTCACATTTGGATTTTCATGTCGTGCAATCATTTCAATATCCTTTGAACTGGCAATTAATTTTGTTGCCACATTATGACAAGAGGCATTAAATTTAAGAAGAACCTTCAAAAGCTCAACGAGGGCTAACTGGCTCGAAGATAAGGGAATATATTGATAGTCCTCGATAGGCTCGTCAGGTAAAGACTTAGAGCTTTTTATACACTCTAAGATACCTTTTGCAATCCATTCAGTTTTTAACGCCTTAGATGGTAATCTAGAGCTATAAAGATCTTGAAGTTTTTTTGGTCTCTGAGAAGCTATTTGAATTATTTCTTCATCTTTTAAAATATGTCCTCTTGGCAAATCCCTTTTCTGCGCTTCATTTTCCCTAAACGAAGAAATGCTCTTTATAATTTTAACAAAATCTTGATCTTTCCTTCGAAGCCTTATCTTTTTCCAAGACTCGTCTGGATCAGTGGAATACGTTTTAGGATTTTTAAGAATATCAAATTCTTCTTTTACCCAAGAAAGCCTATTAGAGTTATTTATTTCATCTTTAAGCTTTTCATAAATAGTTCTTAAATAAGTTACATCAGTTAAGGCATAATCGATCTGCTTTTCTGAAAGTGGTCTCTTTGACCAATCTGTAAACCTGCTAGATTTATCTATTTTTTTCTCTGCAATTTGATTTACTAAAGTCTCATAAGCAACTTGATCACCAAAGCCGCAAACCATAGCAGCGATTTGAGTATCGAATATAGGTTTTGGAAGTACGCCTGTTTTATTGAAAAAGATTTCTAGATCCTGCCTTCCTGAATGCAGAACTTTTAAAACACCTTCATTTGCTAAAAGGTCAAAAAATGGTTTTAGGGATAGTTTTTCTGATAGTGGATCTATTAACGCAAAACTGTCTTTACCTTTTTCAGGATAAGCAATTTGAATTAAACATAGTTTAGCGTAATAAGTCTTATCACGCATAAACTCCGTATCAATGGTTACATAGGGATAATTTGCGGCCGCCAAACAAAAAGCCTCAAGATCCTGAGTAGTATCAATTATTGACACGTAATTCCCTTTATAGTTTTAATTGTGCACTATCCCTCTTAGAAACTCTTTCATACCAATCCCTCAAACCGGTCATTAAATCGGGTATTGGCTCCTTGATTGCTCTCGTAAAATCAACAGCAACAAACGCCCATATATCGGCTGCCGTAAACCTATCTGAGCACAAAAAGGATTTACCACTTAATTGGTGGTTTAATATTTCAAAGTATGATTTAACCCTTTCTCTTCCCCTAATTGCTAATTCTGGAATTTGTTCAAAATTTTTTGGACCAGTAATTGCTCTATTTTTCATAGCTTTAGAAGTGTTTCTTAAACAATCTGCAATTGCTAAAAATAAATTACTTTCAACGTCATTAATTATGTTAATTATTTGTCCCTTTTCTTCGTTTGTGCTTCCAAGTAAATTTATTTCAGGGAACTCTTGCTCAAGATAAACACATATAGAAAGACTATGATAAAAGATGTTGTTTTCTTTAGAAACTAAGACAGGAACTGTATTTCGTGGATTTATTTTTGAAAACCAATCCTCCATTTGTTCTGAATTTCTTAAATCAACGTTCTTAGTCTCGATATTGATTTTTTTTTCTTGGATAAACATACGAACCCTGCGAGGGCTTGGCGCAGTATTACAATCATAAAATATCATCTTTTTCCTATAAAATTGATAATTTGAAATTTATTCTTTTATTATATAATTAAATTTTAAATTTGTCTTGAATAGTTAATAAGAGGTCTTGCAATGAAGGATTACTGGCAGAATTATATAGATGGAAAATTTGTTGATGGTGGTGCGGGTGTAATTCAAGTAGATAACCCAGGTACAGGGGAGAAATTAGCTGACCAAGCCATTGCGGATAATGCTGACGTTGATAAGGCTGTTTCTGCTGCAAAAAAGGTTCATGAAAGTGGTTTTCTAACAAATATGCGCCCGGTAGAACGGGCAAGAATGGTAAAAAAAATCGGAGTGTATTTAGTAGAGAATTTAGAAGAAATTGCTCCATTATTGTCTATGGAAGCCGGTAAAACACTCTTTGAAGCCAAATTTGAAGTAACAAATGCTGCTAGATACTTTGAATATTATGGGAACCAGGCCGAAACGCTAGAAGGTCGTTCAATACCTCTTGGATCAGCATACTACGATTTTACTTCCTATGAACCTTACGGTGTGTCTGCTCAAGTCATTCCTTGGAATTTCCCGATGGAGATGACAGCGAGATCTTTGTCTACTGGTTTAACGACGGGGAATGCGTGTGTAATTAAATCTCCAGAACTTACACCGATAACCCAATATTTCTTTGCCAAAGCTGCAGAAGCGGCAGATTTTCCAGCTGGAACTGTAAATATTATTTGCGGAATAGGCGGAACGGCTGGTGAATATTTATGCTCTCATAAAAATATCAACCAAATAGCTTTTACAGGCTCAGTTAAAACGGGATCTGCTATTGCAACGGCGGCTGCAAAAAATATAGTACCCACTGTATTAGAACTCGGTGGAAAATCAGCGGGGATTGTTTATCAAGACGCTTCAATGACTAACTTGAGAGAAAACATCAGAAAAGGCATTTTCTTCAATGCAGGACAAGTTTGCTCAGCAATGTCACGATTAGTAGTTCATGAGAAGATCTATGACGAGGTTGTTGGTTTGGCAGAAGACGTTGCAAAGAATATGTCTGTAGGAATAGGTATTGAAAGAGACGAGTTTGCAAATAACATGGGCGCTATGATCTCCTTAAAACAACGAGATAGAGCGGTTTTAATCTGTGATGAAGCCCAAAAGCAAGGAGCAAAGGCTGTAACAGGTGCAAGAAAACTAAATAATAAGGGATTTTTCTTAGAACCTACAGTTTTTGCCGATGTTGATCAGAATATGGAAATAGCTCAAACTGAAATATTTGGACCAGTGCTATCAATACTTAAATTTAAAGATGATGACGAAGCCATAAGTATCTCGAACGGAACCGAATACGGTCTCGTAGGCGGTGTATTTACTAAAGACCTTGACAGAGCTATGCATTGTGCACAAAAAGTCAGAGCAGGCCAATTCTTTATAAATGAGTGGTTTGCTGGTGGTGTTGAAACACCGTTTGGGGGATATGGAAAGTCTGGATATGGAAGAGAAAAAGGACGGGAAGCGCTCCTAAATTATGTTCAAACAAAAAATATTGCAATAAAATTAGGAGCTAGTTAAACACTGCTTTAATATATAAAGTGATTTTCCCTGATAATATTCCCTTAAACCCTTTAACAAAAGGTCAACTATGGATATCTCATTATCCCGGCAAGAGAGACATCGGGAATAAGGCTATTCAAGCAGAGATGGATTTATTAGAACTTAAAAAAAGAAAAATAGATATTGTTGCATCACTTTTAGAGAAAAAAGAGTTAGCGTCATTACAGATTGCAAACCTTTTCGAACTTATAAAGAAACATAACTTTAGTCACTACTATTTTCCTATCAAAGACAAGTCTGTACCAAAAAATAAAGTACAATTACATCACTTTCTTAATAATTTGTGCGATGAAATTCAAAAAGATAAAAACATTCTTATACATTGTAATGCTGGACTTGGAAGATCTGGTCTTATTGCCGCTTTATTATGCAAAAAGCTTGGTATAGTAGAGGAGCCTATTTCCTTTATTCGGCAATATCGTCCTGGCGCCATAGAGACAAGAGAACAAGAAAAACTGATATCATCTCTTGATCTAGTATAAAAATTGTTGTTTTTTAATATAATTAATAAATTAAATGCATAGGAAAAAATATGGGTGATTTCGGTCTTATTTTTGGAGGGTTATTAAACGGGCTTCCCTTTCTTATTAGTCATTTTGTAACGTCAGTTATCGTGCTTTTAATTGGTGTAATCATCTATCTATTTATTACACCAATGAAAGAAATAGCTTTAATAAGGCAAAAAAATACTGCCGCCGCTATAAGTTTTTCTGGTGCTTTAATTGGTTTAGCTTTACCACTTGCAAGTTCTCTATCCGCTAGTGGATCCATCTATGAGATCATCGTTTGGGGGTTTGTAGCAATAATTATTCAGCTTTTTTGCTTCAAAGCCGTTGACGTCTTAATAAATGATCTTCCAAAGAGAATTGAAAATGGTGAGATTTCTTCGTCTATTCTTTTATTTTCTATAAAAATATCAGTTGCGCTATTAAATAGTGCGGCAATCTCTGGATAAACATGAGATTCATTAGTAATGGATTTTATTTTTTAATTGCTATTATAGCGATACTATGGTCGTTCGCATCCTCATTCGAGAAAGACGGCTCATCAAGGCCTAAATCCGATAGCTTTTCAAACAAAAATATTACGTCAATAAAGACAATTGAGTATTCCAACAATATGAATACACCTACAAGTAACAAAAAAAATCTTCGATCTCTTCCAAAATTTACAATTCAATCAGAAAGTAAAATTCGCCGTCAAGGTGGGTCTGGAACAGCATTTTATGTTGGTCAAGATACTTGGGTTACCGCAAGGCATGTTATAAATCAATGCCCAAAAGTTATGATGTCATTTGGAAAAAAACAAATGATAATAAAAGATATATATATCCATCCCAATTCAGATTTGGCAATTTTCAAGAATAAAGAAGATATAGATCTCCCCTATTTTGAAATCACTAGATATAAAGAAGAAGCCTTTTCTTCAGGATACCCAGCAGGAAATCCTGGTGATTTAGCATTAAATTATCTCGGACACGTAGGATTAGAAAACAAGTCATATGGAGTTTTTGAAAGAGGCCTTGTTTATAGCATCACAGACAGATCACCATTCAGTCTTAACTCAATTGGTGGCCTCAGTGGAGGGCCGGCTTTTTCTAAAGACAATAGATTAAGCGGAATACTGGTCGCTGAAAATGCTAGAAGAGCCCTTGCTATATTAGTAGAAAATAAGTCATTATTCGAGCTTTTAGAGAAAACAAATATGCTGTCAACTTCGATTGAAAGTAACAATAGTGTTAGGTTGATAACTACAAATAAAAATTTTTCATCAAATGGAAAAACATTGCGAAAACAGGGGGTTATTCGCAAAATTTACTGTATATTTTAAATCAATTATGGGGGTGACTTAATGATAGAAAAAATAGTAGAAATTAAAGTTTCTGAAAATAAAAAAATGCCTACATTTATTGTGTACCCAAGCGACGATAATATATATCCCGTTGTTATCCTGTTAATGGATGCTCCTGGTATCAGGCAGGAACTTCACGACATGGCATCCAGAATAGCTGCTTGCGGTTACTACGTACTATGTCCTAACCTCTATTATCGAACAGCTAAGCCTTTTGAATGGAATAAACCAAACCTTAATTTTATCGAAGGTTACTCTCCAGAAGCCTCAAGAGAATTGATGTTTAAAAATATGGATAACCTATCTAATGCCCTAGTTTTAGAGGACATAGATAACATGATTGAATTTTGTGAAAATCAAAATAGCGCCAAAAATAGTTCTATTGGATTAGTTGGATATTGTATGAGTGGGCCCTTTGCTTTCTATGCAGCTGGAAAATTACCAGAAAAAGTCGCAGCAGCGGCCTCAATACATGGTGTGAAGTTGGTAACAGAGAGCGAAGACTCCCCTCATCTATTTATTAATAGTGTAAAAGGTGAGCTTTATTTTGGCTGTGCAGAAACAGATAGCTATGCTCCATTAGAAATGATAAATGCTCTGGAAAAACATCTTTCTGTAACTTCAGTTGACTATAAAATTGAGATATTTCCAAAAACTCATCATGGGTTTGCATTTCCAAACAGAGGTCAACTATATAACAGGAAGCATGCCGAAACCCACTGGTTTAGAATACTTGATCTATTTTCTAGAAAGTTAAAATAGGTTCTCTAGATGAACTCCGAACAGATTTTATTAGTGGCAATTTTTTGTTTACTTTTCTCTTTGTTGCTTTGGGGAAAATTTCGTTATGATTTAGTTGCTTTTTCCATTCTCATAATATCTGTAGCTATTGGTGTTGTTCCGTATAATAATGCGTTTGATGGCTTTGCTCACCCGGCAACTATTATCGTTGCATTAGTATTAGTAGTATCAAAAGGCTTGATTAACTCCGGAGCAATTTTTTTTATTGGCCAAAAAATATCTGCATTTGGGAAAAATCTGTGGGGACATATATCAATTATAGGTTTTATAGGTGCTATTCTCTCGGGTTTCATGAATAATGTTGCAGCGCTTGCGCTCTTAATGCCCATAGATATAAATAAAGCTAGAGCATCAAATTGGCCACCAAGAAAGACACTAATGCCCTTATCTTTCGCAACAATTCTTGGAGGCATGGCTACCCTTATAGGTACGCCTCCAAACATAATAATATCAGGCATTCGCTATGAGCACACCGGTGAACCATTTAAGATGTTTGACTTTTTTCCAGTAGGAGGAATAACCGCAATAGTTGGGCTTGCATTTGTCGCCTTAATTGGCTGGCGTTTAATACCAAAGACCTCACAAAATGATGACGCAGGGAAAGAATTAATGGAGATAGCTTCATATGTATCAAATTTAACAGTATCACAAAATTCACTTGTATTAGGAAAAAATCTTCACGAGATCTATGAAGCAGCAGAAAAATGTGATGCTGCAGTACTGGGTATAATAAGAAACTCGATAAGAATAGATAAAGGTAGTCGAAATTTAAAGATTAGGGAAAATGATCAACTTATTATAGATGCAACCCCAGAGTCTTTAGATGAATTTCGATCGATACAAAAACTTGAATTCCCGTTTAAAAAAGATCGGATCTTAGCTGAATCAGATAATTATATTCCTATTGAAGTTGTTGTTACAGACACGTCTCGTCTATTAAATACGTCTGCAATAAAAGTTGGATTGGCTTGGCGAAAAGCTACAGTGTTACTTGGAATATCAAGAAAAGGACGCCCCATAAGAAAACAAATTCGGAGAACAATAATAAGAGAAGGTGATATGCTTTTGATACTTGTGCCCAAAGAAAGCTTTAATGAGGTAATTAATTGGATTGGGTGCCTCCCTCTCGCAGCACGAGGCTTAAACATTACGGATACAAGCAAAATGACCGCAGCTCTAAGTATTTTCTTTGTTGGCCTGATAGTCGCAAGCGCAGGCCTACTTAAGTTACCCATCGTTTTGGGCTTAGTGATAATATTATACTGCCTTACTAAAATAGTACCTCCTAGAGAGGTTTATTCTAGTGTGGAATGGCCAGTTATTATCCTTTTAGCCTCTGTTATACCTTTAGGAGCCGCTCTTGAGAGCAATGGCACAACAGAAATAATAGTCCAGATTTTAACAAAATATGCGTCATCAATGGAACCATGGTTGATAATAGCGATAATTATGATTATTACCATGACACTATCAGATATCTTAAATAATACTGCTACGACTTTAGTTATTGCACCTATAAGCATACAATTAGCGCAAACACTAAATTTAAATACAGATACATTTCTTATGGCAGTCGCAGTATCAGCATCTTGTGCTTTTCTAACTCCGATTGGACATAAAAATAACACCATAATCTTGGGGCCTGGCGGCTACAGATTTGGGGACTACTGGAGAATGGGTTTAGTTCTCGAAGTCTTAATTATAATAACAAGTATTCCACTACTATTGATATTTTGGCCTATCAATTAAAATAGTAATCTAGAGTAAGCTCTATCAAATCTTGATGCCTGTAGGGATATAATTGCTGACTATTGCTATAGCTATCAAAGGAAATAAATTTGCTACCAATATTGATGCTGTCACTTAATTCATAAACCGCTGATACTGATGAAAAACTCCCATTATCTCCCAAAATATTTGCATGCTGCAAAGAAATATCTAAAAGATCGTTATACAATTTCCAATCAAACCTTAAACTATATCCATATTCATTCTGCTTATTTACCATTTGCGTACCGTGATCATGAATATATGTGCTAGCTAATTCAATGTTTATGTTCAAATCCTTAAGACCAGAATAATCAGCGCCTAAGGAAAATTCAGACACCTCATTTTTAGACCAAGGGCCTATCAAAGGGTTGGAATAAGGAAATCTTTTTCCCTTTTTATGAGAGGTATCGAATTTTAGAACGAAGTCTGAAATCGCAATATTACCGTTTAAACCCAAGAAAGCTATTCTATCCTGCTGAGTGCTAAGCGTAGTCACATTTCCTGACACAGAGGAACTCAATGTTGATAACTGCTTATTATTATATTCTCCTAAGGACAAATCCAATTCAAAGCCCGATAAAAGGATTTTATTTCTTAAGGCGAAACTTATATTATATTGCACAGGAGAAACATCGGTAATTATTGACGCACCTAAAAAAGCAGCTTCAGGATCAAATGCCGTTCCAGATCTTGCAACTTTATTTCTTTTTTCATCCAAAAAAACAATAATCTCTTGCTTTAACGAACCAATATTGTACCCAGCTAATATAGAGGGAATATTTAATCTTATTTCATCCAGATCCTGCAGCCCAATAGTAGATAGATCTCTTGGATTTGTAATATCACTTGAAATTAGTAAGTTTGACTCTCCTCTCGCAATTATTTGATTCCCAACTCTTAACCAAAGTCCATCGATTGGATAAAAGTCAATGTATAAATCTCTTAACTTAAAATCAGCAGCTGTAGGACCATAAGAGTACTTAGAGCTTTCAAAATACCCCCAGTCCCAATTGACGTCACCAGAGAACTTGAAGTTAATAACTTCCGCAAATTTTGTATTTAACCCTAAATTAATATTGCTATGTATTGCCTCAATCCCTGGAGCTCTCCTGAAAAAAGGGACAGCTGGAGATTCAAGGCCATAGTATAACTTTTGAGAGAAAATAGCATCCCAATCAAAACTCTCACTAGTTTGTTTTTTTTCGATTGAAATGTCAGAAAATTTTTCTTTAACAACATTCGTTGTAACAAAATCAAGTTCACTTTCTATTTCCTCGAAATCATCTCCACCAAAATCAGATAGAAAATCGTCATCTGATTGTGCATATACTGTCGAGTAAAGAAATGTAATAAAAACAAGTAAATTTACGAGCCTGAACACGTTTATTAATAGCCTCGCTGCATGGCCTCGGATTCAAACAAGCTATCATTTAATTTTTTATTGAACGCTATTGTGTCAATAATAAAAATACTTGAATGCTCACGCTTTTTCTTTTTTGTAGTAGTCATCTGTTGTGTCTTTGCAACCCAGACACCATCAATTTTTTTAATATCCTTTGCTGACCAGAGCTTAACTTTTTTTCCCTTTTTTACAAGTATTCTGCCTTTGACACCAAAGAATATATCTTTTCTAATCCAAGTAAGTGTTTTTAAGTAACCTGTTTCCTTTATTACATCTTTTGATTTTGGTGTAGCCTCAATTACCCAACAATCTGCACCATCAACTACATCACTATCCTTTACAATTTTGTAAGTATAGTCTTCAATTTCTACTCCATCTAAATCAGCATATGTAAAATCACTACCCATAAAAGAATTGGACCGATCTCCACCAGAAATCCTATTAGTTTTTTGAAGACTTGGGAGATACAACCAGGAGTCATTATCTTTTGACGGATCGTCCCAGTTGTAAGACAAATAGGAGGTGTTCTTCACATCGGAAGGGCTCAAGAAAAAAGAGATGCTTTTTGTTCCGGTTGAAACTTCTTTTGTAAAACCCTTTAGTTTTCTCTCTCTTTTTCTATTTTTCTTGTCGATCAAAACAAGAGTAGATGTCTGCTCTATAGTTTCTCCTGTATACCTCTTATCAACTTTTTTCATGATCTCGTAAGCGGTCATGGACACAGATACATTTGGGAAAAGCAACACAAGAAAAAACAAAAAGTATTTTGGAAATATCATATTAAAGTTCATATAATTAACAATCTCAAAGCTTAGGTGAGTTTTTCTTCTTTTTCGAATATAAAGAGTAGCGCGGGTATAAACAATAGGCACCCTAACAAAGCCAAAGTAAAAATCACAGTGGTGAGCCATCCAATATCAATCATAGGTACTAAACGTGCAAACAAAAAAGTGCTAAACCCAATAACAAGCGCCAATGACGTAGTGATAATGGCTCTTCCTGACTCTGTCATAGCTCTCTTTATTGAGTGTTCTACGGAACTTCCTAGAGACCTCGCTAACTTATATCTACTGACGACATGAATACAGTCGTCAATTGCAATACCCATTGTCATAGCTCCCACTATTAACGATCCCAAATTCAAATCCTTACCCAACATTGCAAAACACCCACCAGCAAAAACTATTGGAACGACTGCTGGGAACACGGCAATCGCGCCATGTTTAATAGACCAAAAGATAATAAAAAGAACAACACTTATAAAGGTTAATGAAAGCATGAATGATTGGCTAATCCCTTTATCGGTATACTCATTTTGAGCTTGAAACATTACCATTGGACCGGTAGGAGTAACATTCAAGTCTGGAAAATCTTTGTTTATTGTTTGCATCATATCATCCAGAAACTGATTATATTCACTAGCATCCATATTAATTGTCGGTAAAGTTATTCTCGTAAATCGCTCATCAAAATCTTTAATATCTGAAAGGTCATCATCAGGACCTGAGTTTTCGAACAATAACAAAAGCTGGCTAGTCATGGGTTTACTATCTGGTATTTTGTAAAACTCTTTTTTGTTATCTGAAAACGCCTTCCTAATTTGCTTGAGTTGATCCAGATAACCGACTATTTTCCCTGACTTTTCTTGTTTTTCAAGAAAAGCCTCGAGAGCGTCAAGTTTTGTGAGAAAGCTGGGCTCTTTAATCCCCTCTTCTAATTCAGAGTCTAGCATCATATCAATATTTGATGATCCTTTAAACTCTCTATCAAAATACCTCAAGTCTTCTGATATTTTGAGATCACCTTTAAAAAATTTAAAAATATTCGTATCAACTTTTATGTAGGTTGCGCTAAAAAAGCTTACAGAGATGAATAGCAGTCCCACCATTAAAATACTAAATCTATTTTTGTAGGAAAAATTTGGAAGACTGGAGGTCACACGTGTAAGCCAATCATTGTCATAAGCTTTCTTCGTAGCTGGTGAGAGTCTGTTTAAAAACGATAAAGCAGCGGGCAACGAAGTCATTGATAGAATAAAAATAATCATTGGTAGTATCGTTGCTAGCAACGAAAACTCACGCACAGGGGATAATTTTGTTATATATAGCGCAGCAAATCCAATTGAAGTGGTGAATTGCGTAAAGAATATAGGCTTAAAAAGGTTTTTTATTAATTCTTTAGATGCGGCTAAAGCTGTGTGCTTGGAAAGAGTTCTTAAGCTATAAAACTCAGACATAACGTGAACCGTGCACGCCATACCTAACAACATTGTGATAGGAATTAAAGCTTGGTTTACTGGCGTTATATTATAGCCAAGATACGCCTGTAAACCGGTCATCATTGTGACTGCTGTACCAATAACGACCCAGGGAGCCAAAATACCGGTCAAAGATCTAAAAACAATGCCTAAGACAATCATCATTATAGCAGCAACAGTAGGATTTAGCCAAGCGGCATCTGAGTTACTGATTACGGTGAAACGTTCATTTAAAACCGGTTGTCCTCCAAACTTTATATCATATCCCTTTTCCAAATATCCCATCTCACTTATAAAGTTACGTAAATCCGTTACAACTTTAAGCTTGTGATCAAGTCCGTTAACAATATACTCCGTTCTTGCAATTATTCTGGTATGCCTAAAATCTTTGCTTATAAGGGTGTCGAGCGCTAGGTTTTCATCCTGCATGGCAATCCTAGCCGTGTCTAATTGATCTAAATTATCATCTAAATTCTCTATGTCCTCGAAAATATAGTCTGTAGCAACAACCCCACCTCGATTATATGTCCTCTGATATCTGGCTAGACTATCAACCTTCTCAACCACCTCATGCTCTTCTAACATTGCATGAATTTCTTCAATCATCTTTACAGTTTCAAGATTGAAAAGGTCTTTATCTTTTGGTCTCGCTTCTATACCGACAACTAGAGACTCAGTGCTTCCAAATAGATCTCTCATTTTATCATGAGCTAGAAGCGTTGGATCGCCTTCAAGGAACCACATTTCATTTGAATTATTAACCCCTATAGGGTTTTTAGAGATAGAAAAAACTGACACTAAAATCAGTAAAACTGTTATTATAAGTATGAAAATTCTATTCTTAATTACTTGATTTGACCAAGCCTCTATCATAAAACCTCTCCTCCGATGAATGTGAAATAATGCATTGAGTTATTTAATACAAGGCTTACGTTGCGTAAATTGATTATCTATTTAGTATTATTAGAAAAGGGGCTAAAATGATGATTATTGTATAAAAGAATGCCATTGCTTGGATGGAAGATTTCTACAGGGAAGGTTTATGCAAAATATATTTCTTACTGGAGGAACTGACGGGATTGGACTTTCCGCTGCGAGGTCCTTATTAGCGATGAACCATCGGCTTTTTATTACATATCGAAATAAAAATAAATTAGATGCTGTAAAATATGAACTTAAGTCATTTTGCAACGACAAACAGGTAAGTTTCTTAAGATGTGATTTGTCTGAGCCTGATGATATTAATGAAATTGTGAATGAATTTAGCAAATCTAAGATAAAACTAAATTGTCTGATCAATAACGCAGGAACTATTTTGTTTAAGAAATCGTATAATAGTGTGGGAATTGAAAAAGTCTTTGCAACAAACCATCTAGGTCCCTTTTATCTTACAAATAGGCTTCTTGAAAAAAATTTGATACATGGAGGCGGCAGAATAATTAACGTAGGGAGTAGCGCTCATAAAACCGCAGTTCTAGATTTTAATAATTTAGACAGTAGCAATTCGAAAAGTTGGTACGAACGTTATTCAAGGTCTAAGTTATGTAATTTGTTATTTACACTAAAGTTATCGGAAAATCTTACCGAAAAAAATATATCTGTAAATTGTGTACATCCAGGAATTGTAAATACGAACATAGGTCAAGATCATAAAGGACTTTTACAGTTTATTATTAGGTTAGTTTTAAAATACAGAGGCATATCACCTGAGGAAGGCGCAGACACTCTTGTCTATCTAGCAACGAACGAGACGGTGCAAAACGTTTCTGGTAAGTATTTCATAAAGAGAAGTGAATCAAACCCCTCAAAAGAGGCTTTAAAATCGGATATTGCAGATCGTTTATGGCAAGAAAGCACTAAATTAATAAATAGATTTTTGTCTTGAAGAACACTTTCAAAATTGTTTTGTGTATAATTTTCATATCCTTACCGGCACCTATTTTTCCGCAGAGTACAAAAGTGTATGAATACTGGCTGGATAAGTTTTTGCTACCAAAACTACAGCAAAAATTTAATAGCCATAAAATTATTGGTGAAATTGAAACGCATCTCAAAGATAACATAGGCTCTGTGATAAAATTAAAAAGGTTACTCAATAAAAACGAGCAGGCTGAGTTTTCTGATCCTGCAAAGTATTTCAATAAAAAACTAATTTTACAAAAAACCAAAGTAGGCAAAAATTATAAAAAAAGCCTTAAAAAAATATTAGAAAATATCGAAAATTTATATGAAGTAGATAGACATTTTTTGCTTGCTATATGGGCTAACGAGACATTCTTTGGAAGAGTAAGGCCGAGGCTAGACAGTCTTCAAGTACTATCTCTACTCAGCTTTTCATCATCAAATAGACTAGTTTACTTGAATGAGCTTATTTATCTAATTGATTTTGCAATAGAAAATGAAATAAATATTAAATATTTAAAAGCTTCGAAAGCGGGTGCTCTTGGACAACCTCAGTTCCTACCTTCCACTCTTGTTAAATTCGCTGTAGATTATGATAATGACGGAAATAAAGACATATGGAACAGTCAGCCAGATATATTGGCTTCCATTGCAAACTATTTACATCAGTTTGGATGGGATAATAACTTAGAATGGGGATATGAAGTTCAACTGTCAAACAGCATTAGTTGCTACCTAGAGGGACCAGATCATTCAAGAAGCTTGAGCCAGTGGAAAAAGCTAGGAGCATCAAGATTTAAAGGAGAAGAATTTCCTCAAGATGATCTTAATGAGTCATACAGTTTGATGTTTCCGGCTGGAATACACGGACCTATTTATTTAGTAAGCAAGAACTTTTATACACTTAAAGAATACAATAACTCCGATTTATATGCTTTATCTGTTGGGTTCATTGCAGACAAAATTAAATATAACAGCCACAACTTTTTTAAAAATTGGGAAGCAACCGAAAATTTAACAAGAAATAAAATAATAAGTATACAGGAAAAGCTATCTAGAAAATATTACACGGGTGGCATAGACGGTCTAATCGGGCACAAAACAAGGCGTGCAATAGGCCTGTACCAAAGAGACAATAACCTAAAACAAACTTGTTGGCCACCACTTTGAGTTATAAAAATATTTTAAGAGTTGGAGCAAATACTATAGCCAATTCGAGCCATATCTTCTGCTCTTTTTATTTGCTCAAAGACATTAGAGCTTTCTGAGCTAACATTTCCAAGCAGGGTTCTAGCAGCTACTCCAAAAATAATCGCCGCACTACGAAAAAGAGCGAATGATAAAAATAGAGGCCAATTCGGAATTGAGCTTCTACCTGAAAACTTCATATATAGTTCAAGAAATTTTTCTTCAGAGGGTATACCCAGTTGTTTTAGATTTAAGTCTTCAAACCCATATCGGTAGGGGATACAATAATAACCCAGATCAGCTAAGGGGTGGCCCAATGTTGATAATTCCCAATCAAGTACACCAATCACTGTCGAGCTATTTTTATCAATTATCGTATTACCTAATCGGTAGTCACCGTGGGCAATAGCAAATTCATCCTCAATGATAGAATTTTCTTTAAGCCATATACTAAGTAAATCCATTTCTTTAAAGTTGGCCTTTACAGTAATATCTTCTTTTGATCTTTGGAATTGATCAGACCATAATTTTATTTGCCGCTGGATGTAGCCTTCTGGTCTTCCAAAAGACTCAAGGCCGATTGATTTGTAATCTACATTGTGCAGTTTGGCTAGCGTCTCTGCTAAAGATACGCAGATGGTGTTTCTTTCATTTTTTTGAGAATCCGTTTATTTCCGGAGTTGTAATTATTCTGCCGTCTATGTAGTCCATTATAAAAAATTCAGTACCTATCACACTCGGGTTATCACAAAAACCAAGCATCTTAGGCACAGGGAAATCTATTTGTCCAAGAGCGTTCATTACTTTAAATTCTCTGTCAACCGCATGTGCCTTTGGCAACAGCTTTCCTGGAGGTTTTTTCCTTAAGACATATTTATTGTTTTCACTCTCAAGAAAAAAAGTTGGGTTAGACATTCCTCCTTGAAACTGCTTTACCTTTAATCCTGTGCTCTCTATCTCATTGGACTCCATCCATGTCACTAGATTATCGGTGTTGAATTTATGTTTTTCCAAAGGAGCTATTAATTCTTGATCATTTCTGCTCATTTTTCTCTTTCCGATATGTAAAACCTAATTTACCAGGAATCTATATACCTGTTTTTTGGGACTTTTTCAGAACTATTAATAGGACTTTCTACTACCATAGATATCCAATCACGAGATTCTATAGGATCTAGAACTGTATCAAATTCTAACAAGCTTGCGGCATTAATTGCCTTTCCTTTTTCATAAAGGTCATCAACTAATTTTTTAAAAAGCTTTTCTTTCTTCTCCACGTCACTTTCTGCTTCTAGCTCTTTTCTGTACCCTAACTTAACAGCACCTTCCAAGCCCATAGCTCCAATCTCAGCGGTTGGCCAACCCACAACAAATTGTGGTGCCATGAAACTGCCACCAGCCATTGCTTGTGCTCCAAGGCCATAAGCTTTTCTTAACACAATGGTCATCATTGGTACTGTTACATTAGCTCCCGCAAGAAATAAGCGACAACAGTGGCGTACGAGGCCAGTCTCTTCAATTTCTGGGCCCACCATCATGCCGGGAGTATCACAAAGACTTAATATCGGAATATTATAATTTTCACATAATTTAATAAATCTGGAAGCCTTATCCGCTCCATCACTGTCTATCGCCCCAGCCAAAAATAGTGGATTATTGGCAATTAATCCCAACGGCTTACCTTTAACTCTTATAAAGCCTGTGAACATACCCTTTGCAAAACCAGCCTTTATTTCCAATACGGAGCCTATGTCAGCAATATTATCAATAACCTCCCGAATATCATAAACCTCCAACCTATTTTCAGGAATAACGTACCTTAAATTTTCTACTTCAGGAGCTTCCCAAGAGTCTAGGTTTCCCTGAAAATATGATAAATATTTTTTTGCTATTACAATAGCATCATCCTCGTTATCAACTAAAATATCAATAACACCATTGGGATATTGAACGCTTGTTGGACCAACCTCTTCGGGTTTGTACACTCCTAACCCTCCTCCCTCAATCATTGCTGGGCCACCCATACCCAGATTAAGATCTCTTGTGCCGATTATTACATCACAGCAACCCAATAAAGCAGCATTACCCGCAAAAAGCCTACCTGAACCAATTCCAACTAATGGCACTTCTCCAGAAAGACGCGCAAAATCATGAAAAGAAGGAATGTTCAAACCAGCGATATTTTGATCTCCTGCATCAACATCTCCTGGTCTCCCTCCTCCCCCTTCACAGAAAAATATCAAAGGAACTTTTAAACCTCTAATAACATCAATCATTCTATCTAGCTTCTTATGATTATTTATACCCTGCGTTCCTGCTAGAACCATATAATCGTAGTGCATAATTGCAGTCTTAGTTTGTTCTTTGGCAAACAAATCCGAGTTTACAAAGCTCAAACCTGTTATTAATCCATCTGCAGGAGTATTTTTTATCAGATCATCAAGCGATCTTCTCGATCGTTGTGCCGCATAAACCAGATCCCCATACTCAAAAAAGTCATTATTGCCAATTAAAGACTTTATATTCTCTCTAGCAGTTCTTTTCCCAATTTTTTTCCTTTTTTTAACCGCTATGAGCCTACTTTTATCTAATGTAAGCTTCCTTCTTTCCAAAAGATTTTCGAGATCTCCTCTCATTTTTTTTGACTTTTTTGACTTGCCTTTCTTCAACTTTTTTTGGCTACTTTCTTTTTCAGGAATGAATTCAAAAAGAGGTGATCCTGTTGAAACAGTATCTCCAATATCAACAAAAAAGTTTGATACGAATCCATTTGCGTTGGCTTTAATAGGATGATGCATTTTCATAGATTCCTGAACTAGGACAGTATCTCCTTGCTTAATCTTTTTATTTGGCAATACCTTTATGTCTATTACTGTACCAACAAGCTCAGATTGAATTGTGTTCTCTGTTAAAGCGCTATCTATTAGAGGCCTGTTAGGAATTTCATTTTTATTATTCTCTTTAACGCCTATTTGGGTATCTCTATTCAGTTTTTGAAGATAAACTTCGATATTATTATCAATTGTAGAAATATTTACCGACCCGTTTTGAGGGACTTCTTGTCGCAATATCTCGATAATTAAATTTTTATTTGTCTCTACCCCTGAAACATTAGACATTCTTAAAGTAAAATCTAGCTTTCTTACAGCTTCACCCAAACCAAATTCGCTAGTAGCAATAACTTTAGCAAGCAATGAGTCGTAAAGACCATTATTTAAATAGCCAACTTTTCCTGCACCATCAATCCGTATTCCAGGACCGGAAACAATATCATACTCTTTTATAGTTCCGGTTGTTGGAACAAGTTGGTTTTTGTTATCATAGCTTTCCATATTAAGCCTAGCCTGTATTGAAGCACGCTTTCCTAATACAATTCCCGCTTTAATACTCTGATCCTTAAGAGATTTTCCATTGAAAACGCTGATCTGGGATCGTATGAGATCAATTCCAGTAAGTTCTTCTGTAATAGTATGCTCTACCTGCACCCTTGGATTAACTTCCATGAAATAGATTTTTTCATTTTTATCGACCAAAAATTCAACTGTGCCCAAACCTTTGTAAGCAACACTTTCGCACAAACTAATTGCATAATTATATAGCTTATCTTTAGCTTGGCTTGAAAGATTTGGTGCAGGACAAAATTCGATAAATTTTTGAAAACTTCTTTGAAAGGAACAATCTCTTTCGAAAAGATGAATACACGATTGTCCATCACCCAAAATTTGAACCTCAATATGTCTAGCCTCTTCAATTACCTCCTCTGCAAAAATCAAATTAGAGCCAGAAAATGACTTTGCTTCTTCTTTTACTAAAGATAATACTTCAGAAAAATCATCTTTTTTATGAATTATTCTTGATCCTCTTCCTCCACCACCAAAATTTGCTTTTAAGATTATTTTATTTTTTTTTATCTCATTAAAAAAACTCAGGATATCTGATTTTTTTTGTATTGGCCCCGATGAAGAGCATACAGGTATCCCTAATTTTTGAGCTAATTTTTTTGCTTTTTCTTTATTACCAAAATTTTTTAATGTTTTTTTCATTTGGGCCTATAAAAATGATGTCATTCTTCGCACAACTAGCGGCAAATGCATGGTTTTCACTCAAGAACCCATATCCCGGATGCACAGCCTTAATTTTTTTACTTTTTGTTAGAGCTATGATCTCATCAATATTTAGGTACGCAGAAGGTCCTGTACCTTTTAATTCAAATACTTCAGAGCAATACGAAAGATGTGCACTTGAACTATCATCTTTACTATAAATCCCATAAGCCTTTATCCCCATCTCGTTCAAGGTCTTAGAAATCCTAATTGCTATTTCGCCTCTATTAGCAATTAAAACTGAATTTATAATAGTCATAGAACACTCTTTAAAAGATACATTGTTATATCATTTGTAGATAGTAACTGTTTTTGTTGGTAATTCGTTTG
>CACLZW010000012.1 GCA_902611475.1 uncultured Alphaproteobacteria bacterium | reverse complement strand
AGCGCAAGCAAATGTCAGATTAAGAACGGAGGATTTTCTGTTCAATGTGACTTTAGTGTCGAGATCGGTAATCATCTTAGCCTTTTTGGCCCTTCTGGAAGCGGAAAGAGCTCCGTTCTGTTAGGGCTTGCTGGGTTTTTACCAATCACAAATGGAGATTTGGTTTATGACGATAAATCAATTTCAAAAATAGAACCAAAGGACAGGCCTTTTGATTTAATCTTTCAGGAAAATAATCTTTTTCCACATCTTACTGTGTCCAGAAATATACTTTTAGGATTGGGAGCAAAGGCGAAAATGGACTTGCAAAATTCTCGTATAGTGAATGAGATCTTAGATCTTGTTGGGTTATACAAAGAGAGGAATAGACTTCCTCAAGACATTTCCGGAGGCCAAAGAAGTCGTGCAGCTATTGCGCGTTCTTTAATAAGGAAAAAGCCCATATTACTTCTTGACGAACCATTCGCAGCGCTTGATTTTGAATTAAAGAATGAGATACTTGCATTGTTATTGCGCGTAACAAGAAAAAATAATCTTTCAATCATACTTGTGAGCCATGATCCGAGGGACGTTCAATACCTAGGAGGTGATGTAGTCTTGTTTAGTGAAAATGGGCAAACTCATTTTTATAAAAATAAAAGTTTTTGGTCAAAATTTTCTTATAAATTACATTCCTAATGAGACTCACCCAAAATTGCCAATTAATATAAGGTTTGCATGTAAGCAGAAATGATTTTTGAATTGATGGAGCTATTGAAAGAGAAAAAATGAAATCTGTACAATTTATAAAAAAAGAGCATATCGGTTTCTTGTATTTAAACTCTCCTAAAACTAAGAATGCTCTAAAATCAGAAGATATGAGATTGATAAGAGAAATTCTTGATAAAGAGGCTAAATCAGATATTTATGCTCTAATAATTTCTGGTAGGGGTAACGTTTTTAGCTCAGGAGCTGATTTCACAGAGATAACTTCGATAATTGGAAAAAATAAAAGAGATCAAGAGTTACAAACAAACGATATGTCAAAATTATGTGATGCTATTCAAAGCTTTCCTTTCCCAACAGTGTGTGCTTTAAATGGGAGTGCATATGGTGGAGGTGTAGAAATAGCTTGTGCCTGCGATTTTAGAATTGCTGTATCAAATATTGAAATTATGGTGCCTCCAGCAAAGATTGGAATACATTATCACCCAGCTGGAATAAAACGATTTTTAAATATTTTCGGAGCAAGTGTTACCAAAAGATTATTACTCACAGCAACAAAATTGTCAGAAAAGGAACTCAAAAACGTGGGTTTTTTTGATGAGATAATAAATGAAGGTGAGAATGTCATTGAAAGAGCACACGATTTTATTAGGCTATGCAAAGAGTTATCGCCTGAAGCTGTAAGAGGCATGAAACTCTCTATAAATGACATGGTAATGGATAGTGTGAACACCCAAAGTCTCAATTCACGTATTAAGCATACACTTGAGTCTCAGTACTTAGAACGCCAGCTGAAATCGATCAAAGAAAAAAACTCTAAGTAGATAAATAAAAAGTTCTTATGCAGAAAGCATACCTTCAAGTCTTTTTGTTATTAGGCTGTCAGCTTCACTCATTATTCCATCTATCAGTTCTTTACAGCTGGGTATGTCATTAATAAGACCAACTACCATTCCGCATGACCATGCCCCTGCTTCCATTTCTCCATCAAGCATTACTTTAGGATATACACCTGCCACTTCATCCATAATGTCTTCAAATTTAATATTAGAGCCTAGCTCTTTTTCTTTTTCTAATAATTTTTCTACTGCAGAATTATTTAATACTCTTTCTGTATTTCTCAGTGGACGCATAACAAGTCTCGTATCTAATTCTGTGGCATTAATTATTGCGTCTTTGACTCTTTCGTGACATGGAGCTTCCTTAGTAGCCATAAATCTTGTCCCCATATTCATTCCATCCGCTCCCATCGCAAGCGAAGCAACCAAGCTTCGCGCGTCTGCCATTCCCCCTGAAGCGACAAATGGAATTTTCAATTCCTCAGCTGCTCTGGGAAGTAAAATCATATTTGGCATATCGTCCTCACCGGGATGCCCTCCGCATTCAAATCCATCTACGGACACAGCATCACATCCTATAGCTTCAGCTTTGAGTGAGTGTCTAACAGAGGTACATTTGTGAATAACTTTTATATCGGCTTTTTTTAATTGTTCCATATAAGGTTGGGGATTTCTTCCTGCGGTCTCTACAATCTTAATTCCCCCATCGATAATTGCATCAATGTATCCAGGATAGTCAGGCGCCGCTACCGTTGGAAGAAATGTTAAATTCACTCCAAACGGATTGTCTGTCATTTCGTGGCATCTCGCTATCTCTTTTGCAAGATCGTTTGGGGTCTTCTGGGTAAGTCCAGTTATTATGCCCAAGCCACCAGCATTTGAAACAGCTGAGGCTAGCTCGGCAAATCCCACATAGTGCATACCACCCTGAATTATTGGGTGTTGAATGTTGAATAATTCTGTTATCCGGGTTTTCATTTTATATTCCTATTTTTCTCTAATGCTATGCCATTTAAGTTCAAATATAAAACTATTTCTTTGCTAGATAGGGTAAAATAGCAGAAAAATCCATACCCTTGCCACCCTCAGAAATGAAAGTTTCATATATTTCAGTTGCGTGCTTACCCAATTCGGTAGGGGCTGACACTGATTCCGCAGCTTCTTGAGAAAGCTTTAAGTCTTTTAACATCAAATCAGCTGCAAAACCAGGTTTATAGTCCCTGTCCGCAGGACTTTCTGGCCCTACAGCAGGAGCTGGGCAATATGTATTCACAGACCAGCAAGACCCCGATGATGTTGATACAACATCAAATAACCTATTCCAATTTAGATTTAGTTTTTGGGCCAAATTAAAAGCTTCGCACACTCCAATCATTGAAATTCCCAAAATCATATTATTACAAATCTTTGCCGACTGACCAGCTCCTGGCCCACCGCATAGCACAGATTTCTGACCCATTATTGCAAAATATGGTTCTATTTGGTCATAAGCATCTTTTTCTCCTCCAACCATAAATGTCAGAGTGCCATTCTCTGCACCTACAACACCGCCAGATACTGGAGCATCTATTACCGCGATTGAATTTTTTTCAGCCTCTTTTGATACATGCAAAGCACTTTCCACATCCACTGTTGAACAATCAACAAGTATTGTTCTGGGGGTACACAAGGGTATGAGTTCCTCATATACATTTCTCAACACATTTCCATCAGGCAACATAGAAAAAATAATACTGCATTTCTTTGCTATTTCAGTAATGGGGTCTTGAGTAATATCTCCGACATTGGTTGGAGCAACGTCAAAACCTAACAACTCATGACCAGCTTTAATTAAATTTCTTGCCATGGGTGCACCCATGTTCCCAAGCCCAATAAATCCTATTTTCATGTCAGTGTACTCCTTAGTTTAACGGTGAATAGTCTGAAAAAACGGTTTGAGGTCTTCATCTGAAACTTCACTTAGATTTCTATTTTTCCATAGCGGAGTTCGGTCTTTATCGATAACAGCTGCTCTTATTCCCTCTTGAAAATCTCCAAATTCTTGTGATCGAGCAGTAAAACTATATTCTGCATCTAGGGCGTCTGAAATATTATTCCGAACCTTTTCCATCTTTAGCATTGATATTGTATAAGCTACTGAAATTGGTGAATTAAATCTTAATGCACTCAAGTCCTTTTCAAAAAATGGGTGCTGTAATCTGGACTCTATATTCTTAGTTGAGACGTCAACCATAGCTTCTGAAATTTGTGAAAAAGAGTTTTCTAATTCTGAGGCCTCTGTACCTCCCTGAAATTTCTTTATCCAATCAATATTTCCAGTATCAAAAAGTTTTTCTTTTAGGTCCTCCCACTTTGTTTCTGGTATAAAGTAATCAGCGAACCCACAATAGATAGCATCACTTGCTTTCATTCTTTTCCCAGTTACGCCCAAAAAGGTACCTATATTTCCAGGTAGTTTTGCAAGAAGAAAAGAGCCTCCAACGTCTGGAACTAGACCAATGCTACATTCCGGCATAGCTATTTTGCTTGTTTCCCCCACAATTCTATGACTACCGTGGCATGAAACACCGACACCTCCACCCATCGTGAAACCTTGCATGAAAGCTACAAAAGGTTTCCTATAATTAGCGATTTTCTCATTTAGACGATACTCGTCAGCCCAGAACTTTTGACCGTAAGCAAAGTTTTTATTAAACCCATTTTCGTATAGGATCTGGATGTCACCACCAGCACAAAAGGCTCTATCACCTTTAGCGTCGATAATTACAAGGGCTATGCCTTCATCAGTTTCCCATTCAATCAGCGCGTTCTCAATAGAAAGTATCATCGAATAGGTTAGTGAGTTTAACACGTCGGGTCGATTTAAAGTTATATGGCCTACATAGCCTGATTTTCGTATAAAAATATCCTCCGACATTTTTACTCAGATAAAATGGCTCTTGCTATAATTACTCTCATAATCTCATTTGTTCCCTCTAAAATTTGATGAACACGAAGATCACGTACTATTTTCTCTATTCCATACTCCTCGAGATAGCCATAACCACCTAGTATTTGTAGGGCGGTATTGGATACTTCAAATGATACATCGGTAACTAATCGCTTTGCCATTGCGACAGAGACAGTTGCATCCGGTTTTGAATTATCTAACTTCCAAGCAGCGCTCCTCAAAAAAAGTCTTGCCGCCTCGAGTTGTGTTGCCATGTCTGCCAATTTAAATTCTATAGACTGAAATTTACTGATAGGTTTACCAAACGCTGACCTTTCCTTTGAATATGATTTTGCAATTTCATAGGCCTTTTGCGCTCCGCCTAATGAGGCAGCGGCAATATTAAGCCTTCCCCCATCTAAACCCTCCATAGCGTATTTAAAACCATCACCTTCTTCACCTACAAGGTTTGCAGCAGGAATTGAGCAGTTGTCAAATTGCACGATTGCAGTTGGTTGTGCTTTCCATCCCATTTTTTGCTCTTTTTTTCCGAAACTTAGACCTTTTTGTCCATTTTCAACCAAGACCATTGATATACCGTTCGGTGTTTGATCTCCAGTCCTGCACAGGACAACGTATAAATCGGAAAAACCCCCACCGGATATAAATGACTTTGATCCATTAAGGGTATATCCCTCATTTGTTATCGCAGCCTTTGTTTTTAGTGCAGCGGCATCTGATCCTGATCCAGGTTCTGTTAAACAATATGAACAAACGTCATCAAAGCTTACAATGTTCTTTAAAAATCTATCTTTTAAAGCTTGGTCCCCTCTCTTTGAGATTACCCATGCAGACATATTGTGAATTGAAATAAAAGAAGACACGGAAGGGCAGGACATTGCTAGAGCTTCAAATACGAGCGTTCCGTCTAAGCGCGACATTCCGGAGCCACCATCTGCCTCAGAGACAATAATCCCTCCAAGTCCCAAAGATCCAGCTTCCTTAAGAAGTTTTCTAGGAATTTCTTCCTTCTTTTCCCAGTCTATCGCATTTGGCGCAATAGTTTCCTCACCAAATTCCCTAGCCGTGTTATAGAGAATGTTTTGTTCTTCTGATAAAGAAAAATACACTAGTTACTCCATTGTCGGAATTGAAAAACTCGCTCCCTCCTTTATGCCGGTAGGCCATCGGGACGTGACAGTTTTTGTTTTTGTATAAAAACGAAAGGCATCTGGCCCGTGTTGGTTAAGATCTCCAAAAGCAGATTTTTTCCAGCCGCCGAAGGTGTGGTAAGCTAGCGGAACGGGTATAGGTACATTCACCCCCACCATTCCAACATTAACTTTATTAGCGAAATCACGAGCAGTGTCTCCATCTCGAGTAAATATAGCAGTCCCGTTTCCGTATTGATTCGTTTTTACAAGATCAAGAGCTTCCTCATAGTTTTTAGTTCGTACCGTAGAGAGAACAGGTCCAAAAATCTCTTGCTTATATATTTCCATTTCTTTTGTAACATTATCAAAAAGACACGCACCCACAAAAAATCCATTTTCATAACCCTGCATTTTGAAATTTCTTCCATCAACTTTAAGAGATGCTCCTTGTTCTACTCCCTTATCAACAAGTCCCAAAATTTTATTTTGTGCTTCTTTTGTAACTACAGGACCAAAATCAATATCTTTACCAGCCGTGTAGGGGCCGATTTTTAAAGACTCTATTTTAGGTATAAGTTTTTCAACTAATTTATCAGCTGTTTTTTCTCCAACAGGTACCGCTACGGAGATGGCCATACATCTCTCGCCAGCAGCTCCATATCCAGCTCCTACCAGTGCATCAGCTGCTTGATCCATGTCTGCATCTGGCATAATTAGCATATGATTTTTTGCACCTGCGAAACATTGTACTCTTTTTCCATTGGCACAGCCTTTCGTGTAAATATATTCAGCGATTGGTGTGCTGCCCACAAATCCAACAGCTTGTATTGTTTCATTATCTAATATAGCGTCTACAACCTCTTTATCCCCATTTACGACTTGCAAAATGCCTTCTGGTAATCCTGCTTCTAATAGTAATTCGGCTAAAGCCATAGGCACTGATGGATCTCTTTCAGATGGCTTAAGAATAAATGCATTACCCGCGACGATTGCAGGACAAAACTTCCACATAGGTATCATGGCTGGGAAGTTAAATGGAGTAATACCAGCAACGACGCCAAGTGGCTGTCGCATTGAATACATATCAATTCCCGGTCCCGCACTATCTGTGAATTCTCCCTTAAGAAGGTGTGGCGCTCCTATACAGAACTCAGCCACTTCTAGTCCTCTGATTATGTCACCTTCTGCATCCGGTAAGGTTTTACCGTGTTCGGATGATAATAGTGCCGACAATTTATCCATGTCTCTATGAAGTAATTCAACAAACCTCATTATAACTCTCGCACGCTTTTGAGGGTTGACCTCTGCCCATTTCAGCTGCGCTACACTAGCTAATTCGACGGCTTCGTTTAGCTCGTCGCGTGTTGCATAAGCCACTTCGGCTTGCACCTCGCCGGTAGCAGGATTAAACACCTGCCCACTTTTTTTTGATTTCCCAGGTACTTCTTTGCCGTTAATAAAGTGGCCTATTGCTTTCATTTAGTCCTCCGATCATATCTCTGAAAAATATAGTTTATCAAATAACTATAAAATGTAATAAAAAAGTTTTAGGGGTTCAAAGAGCCCCCGTTCTTTAAGAAGAAGGTCTGTTTGAGTTTATATAAATGGTATCAATGGCACATCAAAAGATGAGCATGCAGATAATAACCCTAACGAACCTAGTAAAATAATTTGTTTCATCTTAATCTCCCAATTATTGTTAAGATGATTAAGGTTGTTTTAGTATTTCGTCAACCACTTTCAGTATACTGGTTGAATTAGGTTTTGTTAGCGAGTTGAAACTACTGTGGAAGTGTCCATTTTTGTCCAATAAAACTTTATAAAAGTTCCATTTTGGTTGAAAGTTGTGTTCTTTTTTTAACCAACGGTAAAAAGGGTGCGCATTTTTGCCTCGAATCGAAGTGATTTCTGTAATGGGTAGAGTGAGATCAAATGATACATTACAAAACTCTTTGACTTTAGAATTATTTGACAGCTCCTGATTGAAATCGTTCGATGGTACAGCAATAACTACTAGCCCTTTTTCTTTGTAACTTCTGTGTAGTTTCTCTAAATGCGAATATTGGTTTGTAAACCCACATCTTGAAGCAGTATTGGTAACCAAGACCGCCTTACCTTCATACGACCTTATATCCAAGGAGCCCCCATCTATACTTTTAAATGAGAATTCAGTTGCATCTGTAAGTGCCGGAGCGACGCTTGAAAAAAACAATATAATGACCTTCAGTAATAATTTCATATTCGTAACCTGGAAAGGTACAAGTAGATTTAATTTTTAAAAAGTAAAGAGAAAATTATTCGTTGTTTTTCCTGTGAGATTCCAAAGCCAAAATCAACGCAATAATAGCTATACAAATAATAAAAACAAAAACAAACATTGCGCCAAGACTACCTTCCATTTTTATACCCTCATTAGTTTTAAAGTCTATATATTATTAATTACTTTTTTTACTATTAAAATCAAAATCTTCTGCTCTAGAAACATTTTTATGTGTTACAATGAAACATGCAATCGCAAGGAGAAGAACCGCACCAGCCTCGTACATGAGATTTTGTGGATCAGAGCCTTTACCCTGCAAGATTATCATACGACTAAGAGCGGTAATCGCAATGAATAAAGGTAGAAGTATCGGTATTCGTCGACTTTTGTAAAAAATTGCTACCATCCCCAAAACCTCGGTATAGATAAAAAGAAGTAAGAGATCTGCTAATTGAACCTTTTGTTGTAATATCAGATAATAAATTTCTTGACCGGTGGCAAAGACAGTTGCTATGCCGATTAAAGTTAAAAGTACTTTTTCCGTAATCTTTATGGTTTCTTCTATCATTCTAAATTCCTTCTTCTTTTTTCTTCAATCCCGGATATGCCTTCTCTAGACGCTAACTCTGACAATACGTCGTTTACAGAAATATTTTTTGATCTTAACAAAACGCACATATGATACAAAGTATCAGCAGCCTCTCCAATAATCTCTTTTTTTTTCTTTTTTACACTGGCAACAATAAGTTCTATTGCCTCCTCGCCAAATTTTTCTGCACATTTTTCTGTTCCTTTCTTCAACAGCTTTGCGGTATGTGATTTGTTTGGAGACTCAGTTATTTTTCTTTGAATTGTTAAATCCAATCTTTCAAGTATTTTGTTCATGTCATCCTCATGGGTACGTTAGATTTATTAAGAAACTGTTTTACTTCCGATATAGAAATTTCGTTAAAGTGAAAAACGGATGCAGCAAGCAAAGCTGATGCTCCACCATATTTAACAGCCTCAAGGAAATGTTCTACCTTGCCAGCACCTCCTGATGCTATTACCGGTATCTTTACAAGATCTGTTATGGTTTTTAGGAGCTTTATATCATATCCATCTTGTACACCGTCTTTATCCATTGAAGTTAATAAAATCTCTCCAGCACCGTTTTCTTCCATAGATTTTGCAAACTCTTTAACTTTTATACCGGTAGACCTAGTCCCTCCATGTGTAAAAACTTCCCAATCGTTTATGCTCGCACTAAATTTGGCGTCTATTGCTACAACGATGCATTGACTACCAAATTTAGACGCAGCTAAAGATATCAACTGAGGATTAGATACGGCAGCACTGTTAAAACTTACTTTATCTGCACCATGATTAAGTAACTTTTCAACTTCAGACTCTTGTCGTACTCCTCCTCCAACCGTTAAAGGCATGAAGCATTGTTCGGCTGTTTTTTTTACAATTTCGTAGGTTGTATTCCTATTTTCTTGGGAAGCTGAAATGTCTAAAAAACATAACTCATCTGCACCTTTATCATTGTAAATTTTTGCTATTTCGACAGGATCACCAGCGTCACGCAGGTTTATAAAATTTGTTCCTTTGACAACCCTACCATCTTTAACATCCAAGCAGGGTATTATACGCGTTTTTAACATTTTAATCCTTCAAAATTCTCAATGCCTCTTCAATTCTTAAAGCTCCAGTATATATCGCTCTTCCAGCGATAACCCCTTCTAAGTTCGGAATATTTTTTTTTACGTTTTCAAGATTTTCGGGGCCATTTATACCTCCTGACCCAATAACGGGAATACTTACATTATCCGACAGTCTCTTTGTAGCATTAGAATTCAATCCCTGCATTAACCCATCTCTATCTATATCGGTAAAAATAATTGCGTCGACACCACAATCTTCGAAACTTTTTGCCAAGTCTAAAGTATTTTTATTTGATGTAGTTTTCCAGCCTGAAGTAGCGACCTTATTTGACCTGGAGTCTAGCGCAATTAAGATGCCATCATATAGTCTACATGCTTCTTGAACTACTGAAGGGTTAGAAACGGCTAAAGTCCCTAAAATGACACGATCTATACCCCTCGACTTCCAGAACTCTATTTCCTTCAGATTTCTTATCCCACCACCAACTTGGATTTTTAGGGAGGTAGAACTTCTTATCTCTTCAATGGTTTTTACATTCTTCTTACTCCCGGAAACGGCTCCATCTAGGTCTACTATGTGTAACCAATGACACCCTGCCTCTTGAAATATCTTCGCTTGAGCAATAGGATCATCATTGTAAACGATAGCAGTGTCTAGATCTCCTCGCTGCAGTCTTACACATTGACCTTCTTTTAGATCAATAGCTGGATAAAAATTCAACTTAACTTTCCTTATATAAGTTTATCTAGTAAAATGACACCGTAAGTTTAATATAATGTAATTAATCTATTAACAAGATTTAAAGACTTTCTAGTGGAGATAATAATGATTAAAACAATCATAGCGATGTTAGCTTTTTTTATGATCAGCTCTCATGTTTTTGCGGGGGCGTTTTCAGGTACATACAAAACTATGCCAAGTAAAAAGTCTGGAGGCTGGGCTCATGTAAAATTTGGAGCATGTAAAAATAATAAAAACTTAACATGCGGCACTTTGATCAAGGCTTTTTCTAAAGATGGGAAAGTGATAAAAAATTATGAACACAAGGGTAAGTACGTTGTTTGGGATATGAAAAAAGAGGGAGACAATAACTTTTCAGGGGGTAAAATAAAAGATTACAGTGATGGGAAAGTCTATAATTCAAAAATGGAAATACTGACAAAGAAAAAAATCGGCGTGTCGGGATGTGTTTTGTTTATTTGTCAAGCACAGGAATGGAGCAAAGTGAAATAGGTTGGTTAACGTTGAGGATCCCATTCGATAAAATTGCTTATAATCTTTAGTCCCGGAATTTGACTTTTTTCAGGATGAAATTGTAGACCAATAATATTTTCTTTAGCTATAGCTGCTACGATGTTCTTTCCATGCCTTGTAGTGGCCACTATATCATTCTCTGAACAAGCAATAAATTCATAAGAATGAACAAAATAGAAATGATCATTTGTGTTAATGCCATTAAATATTGGATGGTAATTTCTAAAAAAAAGGTTGTTCCAACCCATATGCGGTATTTTTAAATTTTGTTCAACATCAATTTTTTTCACTTCACCACGAATCCAGTTTAAACCTGGATTATTCCTTTGTCCCTCATGTCCTGTTGTTGCAAGAAGTTGCATTCCAACACATATTCCGAGAAATGGCTTTTTCTTTTCTATTACTATATCAATGAGAGATTTATAAACGTCGTTGTTTTCATGCAATTTTGACTTGCAAAAAGAAAATGATCCAACTCCTGGTAAAACTACTTTATCGGCTACTTGAACATCTTTGTAGCAAGAAGTTATTTTAACACTAACATTCTTAAAATTCGATGCAGCGACTTGGAAGCTTTTGAGAGCAGAATGCAGATTGCCACTTCTATAATCGACAATGGCAATGTTCATTTTTTACAAGCTTCCTTTCGTAGACGGTATCATCTCCACACCTTTATTTTTTTCGATGGCCATTTTAATAGATTTACCCATCGCCTTAAAAATGGCCTCTGAGATGTGATGTGAATTGAAACCATCAAGCATCTCCACATGGAGTGTGGCGCCTGAGTTTGTGCTGAACGCGTTGAAAAACTCACGTACAAGCTCTAGATCAAAATTGCCAACTTTGTTAGTTGGAAAGTTCACTTTCCAACTGAGAAATGACCGTCCTGAAAAATCTAGAGCAACTCTTATCAAGGCATCATCCATAGGAAGTAAAAAAAAACCATATCTACTAATACCTTTTTTATCCCCCAGAGCCTCCATAAAAGCCTTTCCCAAACAAATACCGCAATCCTCAACGGAGTGATGGAAATCAATATCGACATCTCCTCGTGCATTTAATTCAAGGTTAACTGAAGAATGGAAAGTAAGTTGTTCAAGCATATGATCAAAGAACGGGATATTAGTTTTAATTTTACCTCTCCCGGTACCGTCTAGGTCTAAAACCAAATTAACCTTGGTTTCGTTAGTAATTCTTTCTATTGTAGAAGTCCGCATTTGCTTACCATTAATTTTTTTGGCTTTGATTTTCCACTTCGTTAGGTTATAAAAAAAGGCTAATTAGATGATCAATTGTCTTTGTAGCATCAAACTTATTTCATTACGAGAGAAAAATGGCCTCAAAAAACTCAAGAAGAAATCGGACAGTGCTGTTGATCGTAGGAGCTACGTTTTTTAGTTTAACACTTTATTCCGGTGAAATAATAGCTGCATTAGTGAAATCAGGTCTACTACCGATTAATCTGGAAAAAATAAGTGATGATATTCAAAGTAAAAACAGAAAGATGCTTGCAAATCGACAGCTTGAAGAGGTGACCTCTAAACTGCTGAATGCTGAAAAATCGTTGCTCGATAGCAGTCAAGAATTATCTAAATTAGAAATGGCTAGAAAGAGTCTGCAAGTGGATAAAGAAAAACTTAAGCAAAGTATTGAAAAGCTCAAAATTGAACTGGTAGACCAAAAAAATAAAAAAAAATTAGCTGAAAATAAAAAAGGAAAAACGAAAAGTGAGCTGGAACTACTTAAAAACGAAAACGAGCAGTTGAAAGAAAAGGTTAGTGCTATTGATGAAGTGGCTCTAGAAAAAAGCAAATTGGAAAGCGCATTAAATAATTTAAAGGAAAAAAATAGAAGTTTAATAGAACAAGTAAAAAGCGTTCCTGATAAGGAAAAATTATTAGAAAGGTCGGAAGAACTGAAGCAGAAAATAGTTTCACTCAATGAACAGCTTACTACTCAAAAAATGCTTATCGAAGGCTATGAGTCAAATCAACAAATCCAACTAAATAGTATTAGTAGTTCTGAGACTGATAGCAATGACAATTACAAGAAGCTAATACTAGATTTAAAGAAAGAACATAGAAATGAGGTTGGAAGATTAAAAAGTGAGATAGCGCGGTCAGAAAAATATAGAGTTAACTTCGACGAATTAAATGGTATTAAAGTCGTCTTTTCCGGTTTTATGGGCTATGACCTAGAACGTAAAGAGATAATTTTTATGACCAGAGAAGGTCAAAAAATAATGATGGTACAAGACAATTTTACTGGTACTTTAGTTGGGGAATGTGGGTTGCCGGTTATATCCAGTGAGAATGAGACTAGGTGTGCAGCAACCATTATAGCTCGCTTACTTTTTCATAAGAACGGTCCAATAATGAAAGGCTTAGAAATTGTTGAGGTAAGAAAAAAATAAATTAACCCATGTTGGCATGCTCATTGCAGATTTACTGCATGATCATAATGAACATACGATTTCTTGAGTATAAAGTCTCCTTTTTTATTATGCTATTCACTCTACTGATAAATTTTTGTGGGGCTCAATCTCAGTCTGTGAATATTCACCAAGATGCATTACGATGTGAGTATCTCGCAAAAGACGCAGAAAAAAAGTACGGATTACCAGAAAATATCCTACTGAGTATATCCAGAGTTGAATCAGGTTATCAAAAAGTAGATGGGGTTATAAGAGCTTGGCCGTGGACATTGAATGCGGGGGGTGATAGCTCGTATTTTCAAACGAAAGAAGATGCTTTACGCTATCTGGAAGAAAGAATTAATAAGGGTGTTACAAATATCGATATTGGCTGTATGCAGCTTAATTTTCGTTGGCACAAAGATTTTTTTAATAACTTGAGTGATATGCTAAACCCAATAAAAAACGTTGATTACGCAGCAAGATTTCTAGACAAACTGCACCAAAGACATCGTTCATGGGAAAAGGCGGTAAAATATTATCATTCTTCAAAGAGTAAATTTAATGTAAAATATTACAGAAAAGTTAAAGCGGTCTGGAAAAAAGAGAATAACGAGAGCTCATTGGCACCAAAGCTATTTGCTGCTGTTCTTGAACCTAAACCTAAAAAAGCAAACATTTTTATAAAGAAAGAAGAAAAGGTGCCTCTGATCAAATTGAATCAAAAAGATCAATATTTACAAGGTAAAGAGTCAGCGGCTTACAAACAGGATATTAAGAAGAATAAGTCCGTAGTCGTTAGTGCGGTAAATTTTCATACGATGGTAGACACTGATACCGAATTTGATTTTACGAGCTTTGTCAAAAGCGTAAGTCGCAAAAACACAGCGGTACCTAAATATATTCGTGATAATTGGACAATTGTGTTATCAATAAGGAATCAACTCGAAAACAACAATTAAATTTATTTTATGAATGAGACAGAAAAAAAACTACTGGATGAAATAGTAATAATATTGAAAAAGCATCCAGATTTTGATCCTCCTTTTTTCAGAACGGATGGGGACCTCGTTATACCTCTAAATAGTGCACTAAAAAAAAATAGAGAAGCCCATAGAAGGTTCGCAAATGCATTTAGTCAGATGATGAAAAGTGATTCAAGCAAGAGACGGAAGAATAAGGCTTGGGTTTAAAATAAATCGCGGTTTCAGCTATGATTAAAAAAGAACGTCTTCTCGAAATATTGGATAAAAGTAAGCCTGAAGACAAAGTAAGCTTCTTTACTGAAATTGCATTATCTTCTTTAATCATAATGAATCTCATAGCTGTCTCATTGGAGTCTGTGCCCAGTCTGAGTGAAAAATATTCTAGCTCTTTTCTTTACTTTGAGATTTTTTCGGTGGTAATTTTTGGATTTGAATATATAGCGCGCATATGGGCTAGCTCAGAGAAAAAAGACACTAAGTATACTTCGGGACTCGGGAGAAGGTTAAGTTATATTTTTAGTTTTACTGGAATCATCGACTTTTTAGCAATAGTGCCAAGTATTCTAGCAATATTTATAACCAGTGTAGACTTGAGGTGGTTAAGGGTTCTAAGGTTACTTCGATTACTGAAAATTTCACACTATTCCACAGCACTCGAAGACCTGTGGTCAGCAATAAAGCATGAAAGAAGCTCATTCGTAGCTGCTCTGTATCTTTTCGCCATTGCGTTATTTTTTTCATCTGCAATGATGTACGTTGCTGAGAATACTGCTCAACCGGATAAGTTTAAATCAATTCCTGAAACAATGTGGTGGTCTTTGATTACCTTAACAACAGTTGGTTATGGAGATGTGTCTCCTCTTACACCTTTGGGAAAGATCATAGGTGCTGTGACAGCTATAATGGGAGTTTGCGTGGTTGCTCTATTAACTGGTATAGTAGCAAACGCATTTGCCAATCAAGTGGCAAGAAGAAAAGCGATATTAGAGGCAGAGGTAGCTAATGCTCTTTTGGATGGCGAAATTTCGGATCAGGAGCAAGAGAAAATTGAAGCGTTGAGAAAAAGATTTGATTTGAGCGAAGATCACGTAGACGCAATTATCGAGGTTTTCAAGGATACAAAAAAATAAGTAGTCGATGATATGTTGGCATATATTATGCAGTTCCTTTACTAAAAGGAGACGAATATGGCTAGTAAAATAACCGAAAAAGTTTCAGACAAAATAATTTTAGATAACGACTTTAATTTGGCATTCAAACTAGTTTTCTTTGATGAAAATGATCAAGAGGAAGAACCAGCTCAATACAAAGCTCTAAGTACTTTTAGTGTTGAAAGAGAATTGTCCATACAGCAATAATGTCCATACAGCAATAAATCTGCAGAATGTGAAAGTATGTTGGTCCAAGGTCGTTCCTAGCTTGCAGTCATTGCGTCCAATTTGGCTCTTCTTTTTCTTTCTGAAGAGGAAGGGATATTCAACATTTCTCGGTATTTAGCTACTGTTCTCCTAGCAAGTTTCACACCGTTTTTGCTTACTATTTTGGCTATTAGATCATCACTAAGGGGTTTTTCACCTTTTTCTTCATTTAAAATTTTCTTTATCATATTTCTGACTGCTGCAGCTGACTTACTATTCTCCTTATCGTCAGTTTCAATGGTAACGCTAAAAAGTGATTTTAATGGAAACGTTCCCTTAGGAGTAGAAACCAACAAACCGTTTGTTACTCTACTTACTGTGCTTTCATGCATTTTTACTGCGATAGCAATATCTTTTAGTGAGAGAGGCTCAAGAAAGTCTAATCCTTTTTCAAGAAAATGCTTTTGCCTCTTTATTATCTCTGCTGTAATTTTAATCGTTGTAATATTTCTTTGCTCCAAAGCTCTTTTTAGCCATCTGGCAGATGAAAGAGCTTGGCTTGCATAGCCATTAATTTTTGAGTTGTCACGACCTACTGGCGATAACTTTTTGGCATAGTCTTCATTTACATTTATTGATGGTAGGGTAGAGCGATTAAGATCAACTACCCAGTCTTCGCCGACTTTCCTAACTAAAAGGTCTGGTTTATGTATATTTGAGGTCTCAGACAAGAATACAGAGCCTGGCTTTGGGTCAACACTTCTGATTATAGCAAGAAAGTCTTTGATTTTGCTTTCATCGCAATCAATCTTTCTCATCAAACTTTTTAAATCACCCTTGCCAAGTAGGGAAAGATTGTCCAAGAGTACTGAAAGACCGTTACACATTAAGCCTTTTTCAATGATTTGAAGTCGTAAGCATTCGGATAAATTCCTTGCAAATAGCCCAGTGGGTTCTGCACCTTGTAGCTTTGTTAAAACATTTTCCAGATCAAAATAATCGAGGTTTGTTTCGATTTGAATTTCATCTAGTGATTTTCCGAGCCAACCTGAAGGTTCTATTGCCTCTAAAAAATATCTTGCAATGAAATGTTCCCTTTGAGAGTTTAATAAATAGGGTAACTGATCTTCAATGTGTGCAATTAATGACTTTTCATTATTAGGTACGGTTGAGGCAATTAAGTCCCAATCTTCACCGGTATTTGATTTATTGTTAATCACCGTTCCATAGTCTATGCCCGCGTTATCAAACCTATTGTCATAGTCATCGTTATTAGTGGGATCATCTGAAAAATCTGTTGTTTCTTTTGCTAGAACTTGCTCACTGTTAGAGTCATTTTTATCTTGAGTGTGAACTCCTGAATCATTTTTCTCTGATGCCTGAGTTTCTTCTTCCACATTTACAAAAGGATTATCAAAGGTCTGCTCTTCTAAAAATTGCTTCAGCTCAAGGTTCGTTAACTGAAGCAATTTAATAGCTTGCTGGAGCTGTGGAGTCATTACTAATGACTGTTTGTGTTTTATATTTAAAGACTGTGATAATTGCATTTCAAATCTCCTTTTAAGATTATGAAATCAGGTTTCTCTCAAACTTCAAAAAAATCAATTTGACAAGCCTTAATGTCAGCTTTTTGAAATAATTATTCAATAAAAACATATATTTACATCATACGAGCGAAAAATAAAAAATTGGCATGTCAAAAAAAAACTATTAAATATTAAAAGCATAAGTTAATTTATGTTAGAGGTAGAAAATGTTTAGAATAAAGCAGAGAAACACGCCAGAAGGGCCCTGTTTTACGTGCCGATTGATTAGATCATTTATAATGGCCACAGTAATGCTGATAATTTTAGGACTGGTGGCCAGTGATAGGCTTTACTTAGTGAACTTTATTTCCACTGAATTAATAGCCGCAATTATTATGGTGCTTGGGCTTATTTTATTCTTGTTCAAACTTTGGCAGTGGAAAAAAGATAAAATCGAAAAGAAGATGTAGCTGAAAGAATTCTACCTGTCTCTTACTAATCTAACTGCCAACTCTTTAATTGGAGAAAACCTATTAAAAGAGAAACCAGTATGAAAATTAACACTTACGTAGAACTTACTATTAAAAATGCTTTGGTCACCTGTCCAATAAGGGGCATTGTCTGTATTTGGAAAAATCTCCTCATTTATTTTAGGAGAAGAACACTCTTTGCAAACTATCGACTTAAGCTCAGCTTGTGATGGTAACCGCCATTTTCCGCCAAGTTGTTCATTTGCAATATCTAGAGCTGTCGGAACCATATCTAAAGAAAGGTTGACAATCTTTCCTTCGCATTCATTGCCGTTCCATCGCTGGCCCACTGTGCACCTTAGCCACTCAATTTTACGTTCTAAATCAACAACTATGTGTTCTTTCACAATAAATCTGCTATCACTGGCGTGCAAATTCGAGCCGGTGAAAATTAAAATAAAACATAAAACTGTAAGGTGTAAATTTGTCATCACTTTAGATCTCTTGTATTTGTTTGTAACATTATTATATTGTTAAACAAGTTTGATGCCAAAATTTCTGACGTTTTTTATAAGTTTAATTTTTGGTATTATAATTGCAATGGTCTTTGTTGCAGGTAATAAAACATAATGAGCATAAAGGAAAAACTATGGATATAGCCTCTCTTCTAGGATTAATTGGAGCGCTTGGATTTATTATATACGCGATGGTGTCAGGGGGTGGTGTTGGTCCATTTATAGACGTTCCCTCATTAGCTATTGTGTTTGGTGGAACTTTCTTTTGTGTCATGTATACATGTCCTTTGCCAACATTTCTTGGCTCTTTTGGGGTCATGGCCAAGGCTTTTTTTCCACCTGTGAAGCCTCAAGATGAACTGGTTACTAAAATGGTTGAACTTGCTGGAATAGCTAGAAAAGACGGTATGATGGCGCTTGAGGGTCAAGATGTCCCTGATAAGTTTTTTTCCAAGGGATTGCAGATGCTAGTAGATGGGGCGGATGAGGCAAAGCTCACAACGCAATTAAATCAAGAAATAAAAGCTATGAAGGCGCGCCATGAGTCAAATCAAAATGTAGTGAAGGCTTGGATAGATATTGCTCCGGCTATGGGTATGATTGGTACCTTGGTCGGACTAGTCTTGATGCTAGGAAATATGGCAGACCCAAAAGCAATTGGCCCAGCTATGGCCGTTGCTCTTTTGACTACCCTGTATGGAGCTTTTATAGCAAACGTGTTATTTTTGCCAATGATAACTTCTCTAGAAGGTTATACCGCGTATGAGGTTACTTATAGGGAAATGGTTGTTATGGGCTTAAGAAATATAGCGAGAGGGGAGTCACCAAGGAATATTCAGGACCAGATGGTAGCTAATCTACCGCCAGCAGTACAGCAGAAACTTGAAGCTGCCGCATAATTGAAATTTGCAGGAAATCTAAAGATGGCAGAGGAAGTAGAAGCAGAGATAGAAGAAGAGGAAGAGGAATGTCCCAAGTGTCCTCCGGTTGGAGCCCCGGCATGGATGGCAACCTTCGCGGATATGGCTACCCTTTTGATGGCATTCTTTGTTTTAATCCTCTCATTTGCAGAATTTAACGTTCCCAAATTCAAGCAAATATCTGGTTCATTAAAGAATGCATTTGGTGTTCAGCGATTGGTACCTGTCGTAGAGCAACCAAAAGGGACAACGGTATTGTCCTTAAACTTCAGTCCTTCTCCTAGTCCATCAGTTACCAAGCAAATGACGCAGCAGACAACTAATCTAGAGAAGAAAGAACTTGAAGTGAAAACGGAAGAGGATGAGGGAGGAGAAAAAGACAAAAAAGCTAAAGAACTAGTTGAAGCTCTTCAAGAAGCTGTTGATAAGGGAGAAATTAAGGTCGAAGCGATTGGTGAAGCTGTAAAAGTGGAAATTGGTGATCAAGATACAGCAGCAAAAGATCTGCCCAAGTTAATACAAGAGACATTGGACGCTATTGAAGAGGCTAAGAATAAAACTGGAAATACTGACCAAGAGGTGCTTTTTGGTGGTCTTGAAGAAAAATTAAAGGAGCTTGCATCTCTCGCCCAAACAGAAGCGGATGGCGAAACAAGAGGATCATCAAAAGATTCTGGTGCAGGAGTAAATGACGATGATAAATCTGCGAAAGAAGCTTCAGCTAATCAAGCTGCTAACGAACTTGAAGTCGCTTTAAAAAATGAAATTGATAAGGGTTTGGTTAGTGTAGAAAGAAAAGATGGCAAAGTCTTTGTTACCGTTGGATCTGGGGGAGCTTTTTCATCGGGATCAGCAGAATTAACGTCCCAGGCTCGACAGATAATGGCTAAAATTGCAGACAAAGGAGTAGGGGACACTGGTACAATAACTGTGTCGGGTCATACTGATAATGTTCCATTAATGTTTGGTGGTAACTTCAGAGATAACTGGGATCTAGCAGCAGCTCGAGCGTCTAGTGTCGTGCAAGAGCTTGAGAAAGCAGGGAATATTAGCACGGATAGAATGAAGGCTGTAAGTTTTGGTGAGTCAAAGCCAGTAGATTCAAATGATACCGCTGCGGGACGAGAAAAAAATAGAAGGATAGAAATAGAAATAAATTTCTGATTACTTATTTCAATCTACATAAAATAATACGTAACCCCTGTATTTCTAGCCTTTGGCATTGACTTAAACATTATCTCAGATAAAACATTTAGAGTTTAAAATGAAAATTAAAGACAATCAAAAAACATTTAAATTTATGTTATCAAACTTTGAAATAGCAGAAAAAAAAATGCCTGCTGATTTCAAAAGCGTTCACTGGGACGCATTCCCCAATGGTTATGTAGACATTATTAAAAATGAAAAGATCTGGCCACGAATGCTCAGAAATGCATTAACGATAGGCTTTAATGATGCTTTAATTTCCCACAGTAACATGCGATTTCAACCAGGCAATTCAGAGCTATGGAAAGAAATGAAACGAGGGAATTTCCCTGATTTAATTAAAGAGGAAAACGATAAAAATGTTCTTGCATATATATCAGACCAAGTTGAAAAGCTTATTTTGTCAACTGATATTGAATATGTAGCTTCAAACTGTATTGGCAAGATTGGCAATCCTGTTATGTACCAGCTGAATGTCAGAGCGGAAAATGCGAAAAACTATGAGATAAATTACAACACACACGATGTTGACGATATTTATCATTCGTGGTTTATCGTAAATCAATTAAATCATTTAGCGCAAGAATATCCGCTCATTTGTGAAATAGGATCTGGCTATGGTGGATTGGCTTCCAAGATCAAGAATCAAATAAAAAAATCAAGGATAATTATATTTGATCTACCTGAGGTTAATGCAGTTCAAAGTTATTATCTTTTAAACACATTTCCTGAACATAAGATTTTTGGGTATCAAGATTTTTTGCAATATGGATCGAAAATACTTGAGGAAGATTTTGATTTTCTAATCATGCCTGGATGGGCTGCAAATGATCTATTGCACAGTAAAGTAGTGGATGCTTTTATTAACGCTAGATCAATGATGGAAATGAATAGAGAAGTCATAAAAAATTACTTCGAGGTAATCCACACTAGCCTTAGAGAAAACGGCCTCTTTGCTTGCATAAACAGATACATGAAACCTGTCACTAATCAATCAAATACTACCGAGATTAACAAAATGGCAGAGTATCCTTTTGACGAATATTGGTCACCACTTTATTCTTTTCCTTCAGAAATTCAACCCCATATACACTTTCTTATTGCAAGAAGGGAGCATAGTAAGCCGATATACTCGTTTAATGAAATACTTAAGACTATAAGACAAAATCCTTTTCGAAGGATATAGTTAAAACTATCCAGTTTTCTTAGGTGTATTGTTGTGAGGCTTTGAGAACATTTCCAGATTTTTTCTTTTTCCTAGGCTTGTGAATTTCTTTTTTATAAGGTTTTACGACCGCATTAATAAAATTAACTTTTTCATCGATGTTTCGACACATCTCTTGAGCCTCTTTATCTGACCTCGCCGCCACTATTGCCCATACTTGCCTATCTTGAAACATCCCGTAGCTTCGTCTAAGAGTAACTTGGCCTTTCCTAAGGTATAGAGCAACTAATACCGCAGCTAAAATGAAAAGAAACATATTTACACTAAAGGTAATAAGATAAACGCATAGTATAGCTAGCAATGGTTCCCACATCTTTTGTTGTAATAACCAAACAGGAGGTAAAATAACTGCTAACTGACTATGAGTGGTATCGTATACATCCACTACTCTTTTTACATCTCTTAGTGCTTCAAAAATTCTGTATTCCTCTTTTTCACCCACTTCCCTTTTTTGAAACAATTCCATTATCATTTGGGACTCCTCGGGGCGAGTGAATTCAAAAATGCCACCCAGAGGACCTCTAGTAAATATTTCAAAAAACTTTCCATTTCTCCAGATTGTCAAGAGCCACATATCGCTCTCTTCTCCACTCGATAGAAGGTCAACCATATTGTCTATACTATCGTGATAGCTAATTCCATCAATCGCAACCACCACGTCATTTTCTTTTAACCTTAAAGCTCTAGTTCTAGAAGATTGTCCATGTTCTTTTAATTTTAAGAAGTTTTGCAATTTAACTTCATCAGCAGTGCTTTCTCCCAATTCATTGAAATTGTCGTTGGGCATCTCTGAGTTAGGATTCTCGCCATTTTGGCTTTGAGTTTGATAGTTATCTAAATCTTGCATACTATTTTTGACTTCTAAAACTTATGGAAACTTTATTAAGCCATCAGAGCTTTTGATTTTGCTAAATATTTCTTCATTCTTCTTATATAAAGATCTAATTTCTTTGGTGAGCTGGTTCTGAGATTTAGAAATTTCCTCCATGACAATATTATCAGTGTTTGAGGAGTTCATTTCTTTCAACGCCGCTAGTAGCTGATTTTGATAAGCATCAATTCCTTTGTTTAGTTCGCTTAACCTCTTCTCAAAAGTTTGTGCAACGTTCTGGGCAAATATATTAACTGCTTGCTCTGTGTTTTTAGTCATCACTTCCTGTAGTCCTTTATTTTGCTCGAGAACTCTACTAGCAAGTGCATTTGTCGCAACAGAAATTTCTTTTCTTAAAGAGGATAATTCTTCAACTAATTTTGCGTTTTGTTTTTCAAGAGCCACCTGACTTTCCATCGCTACAGATAAAGCTTTTACATTATCTTTTAAATCATCAACATTCTCGGCAAAAATCACTAGTGCCTCTCTGTTCGTAGTAGTCATGACACCTAGGTCTGACATTGAGCGGAAATAGAGCACCGATGAAAATATCATGGCTACGATTGCAGCAATCATAGAGCTCCCAAAAATTATTGTGGTATAACGATGTATTTGCTTCACTTGTGTCTCCAGTTTTTTATGCTCTCTCTTAACTTTATTATATTCAGAGGTTACGTCAGTCGCCGCATCCGCTGCATCCAAGGCGATTTTTATACTTTCTTCGATTGTACTTAGATCTGAACTCATTAAGGTGACCTCCTACGAGATTCGATTTTTTTTACTATAATTTTTCGTTTGTAATAAGCACATTTCATGCCAGTTGTTGCTACAACCTCCTGATAAGGAATTTTTGATGATTTGAAGCCAAATTTTCTGCACCCCCATCTTCTTCTAGGATCGTGAGTTATAAACAAATGGATGCATTGATTACAAGTCATTATAGTTTTTTGTTCTTTTTATCCGCAATTGAGTCGAAAAGTCTAGCTATTGCATATCTAAAAACTGCAAGGCACAACAAGAAACAAACAAACCAGATAGATATTGCTCGTAAAATATTACCAGAATAAAAAGCTTCAAGACCATTTAGTAGAGAAAGAAAGGCAACTCCTCCAAAGCAAGCTGAACTTATATAGTCTCCAAGAGACTCATGACTTCGTCTAGGCATATCAATTCTCCTTCAAAATTGTTCCATTTTCATTGAATCTTAAATCCTCAGGAACATCAATATCTGGGGCGTCTATATCTTCCCCTCTATCTAATTTATAAACATATGCTAGTGCCACAGCTACTGCATTGTAAAGCTTTTCAGAGATTTCCTCTCCGATTTCTCCAGTGAAAAACAGTGCTCTTGCGAGAAGGGGGCTTCTAAAACTTGTTATATTCTTTTCAATTCCAATCTCCATAATCCTTTTTGCTATAAGTCCTTTACCCATTGCGATAATTTTAGGAGCTCCAACTTGACCTACTTCGTATTTAAGCGCTATCGCAAAATGAGTTGGGTTTGTAATAATTGCCGTAGCTTCGCCCATGTTTTGTAAGGCCTCTTGTTGCTTGGCCGATTTTGTTGCGCTTTCCATTTGGAGTCGTCTTATTTTTGCTCTAACCTCAGGGGATCCCTCTGTTTGCTTATACTCGTCCTTAACTTCTTGCTTAGTCATCCTTAGAGACTTAATGTGCTCATATCTCTGATAGAAATAGTCCAAAGCAGCTATTATCATTAAGCAAACCAACAAAGCTCCAATCAAAAGAGGAAAAGAGGATCGAGTAAGTTCTAACCCAGACTTTAAGCTTCCATCAGTAATGCGTAACATTTGGGGGAGTAAGTAATATATCACCCCTATAGCGCTTGCGAATAAGGAACCAACTTTCAGTAAAGCTTTACCAAGCTCAACTAAGCTCTTCAAAGAGAACATCCGCTTAAAGCCACTTAGAGGATTAATTCTGTTAGTTTTAAAGGAAAGCGCTTTCGGAGCGAAATTTATTCCACCAACGGCAAATTGAGTTGCTAATACGATGACCAACATCGGAACTCCGACTAATAAACTAATCTTCATTATAAAGAATAGTGCTTGTAGGGACTTTGTATAAGGCAAGTCTTCAAGTTTATCATTGCCAGATAAAACAAAAAGATCTCCCCACTCAAATAAAAGCGCTCTGAAGCTGAATGAAAGAGCATACATAAGCAAGAAGGCACCAGCAATTCCAGTAAAAACAAACATTTCCTTGGAATTTAAAACCTTACCATCTTCTTTATGCTTATCAATTTTGCGTTGGGAAGGTTCCTCGGTTTTTTCTTGGCCATCTTGATTTTCTTCAGCCATTTTTCAAACTTTCAATTGTTGTCATTAGATGATCTAGAGATGAATCAATCAAGTCTGAAAAAGCAAACCCTAAGTTACTTATGAAAAGGTATAAAACAACAAATGTACCAAGCATAGTTATAGGAAAACCGAAAGAAAATAAGTTCAGTTGTGGAGCTGATCGAGTAATTATTCCAATTGCAACATTAATAAGTAGTACAACGAGTACAACCGGCAACATAATTATTGAAGCGTTTAAGAACATTGAGCCTGAGGCGGCTATTCCGCCATCTATTAATGCTGAGGGTACTGGAAGGGTCCCTATAGGTATTAACTGATAACTCTCTATTATTATTCGCAGTGCAATCAGGTGACCATCAATTGTCAAGAAAATCATTATTAGGAACAGGTATAAAATTTGGCTAACGACGGGGGTTTGCACTCCAGAAACAGGATCAACTTGGGCTGCATAGCTTAAACCAGCACTAGTTGCTATTTTTTCCCCTGCTAAAGAGGCAGCTGAAAACATAATTGAAAGTATTAAGCCAGCGGTGACGCCGATAGCTATCTCTTTGAAAATAACAGAGATACCATATGCTGAGGTTAGTATCTCTGTGTCAAGTTCAAGTGGGTGAATTGAAAAAACTATTATAGATATTACAAACGCTATTAAAATTCTCACTCTAAGCATTATAAAACGAGCACTAAAAAGAGGGGCAGCAATGATAAATGCACTTAGTCTGATACTAGTTAGAAAAAATGCAAGCAAGAGCTCCATAATATTCTGCAGGCCTAAGCCTGGAATAATATCATTGAGTGATTGCTCCATATACTATGCTTGACCAATCGAGGCTATTTGATCAAAAATAAAAGCAAAATAATCTGTCAGTCCGGTTAACATAAAGTTAGAGATCAAAGCCAATGTCAGAAGAACCAGCACTAACTTTGGCACAAAACTTAAGGTCATTTCGTTAATAGAAGTAGCTGCCTGAATTATACCAATCAAAAGGCCTATGCCAAGCGCCACTATCAGCACTGGACCTGCGGAAATTATAATTTGCCAAAAAGCATCTTCTAGATAATTTACGTTAGTATCAAATTCCATCTTGGAGCTCCCTTTTTAGTTTGAAACATATGTTGCGACCAATGATCCTACTGTCATTGCCCAACCATCAACTAAGACAAATAGAAGAAGCTTAAAAGGAAGAGCTACTAGCATTGGGCTAAGCATCATCATTCCTAAAGACATCAATATCGAGGCGATTACCATATCTATAACTAAAAATGGAAGAAAAAGTAGAAACCCTATCTGAAAAGCAGTTTTCAACTCGGATGTGATGAAAGCTGGAAGTATAACGGTCAATGGTATGTCTTTGTGATCCTCATATCCTTGATCTCCTATTAAATCCGTAAACATCGATAAATCATTTTCCCGAGTATTTTTAACCAAAAATTCTTTCAAAGTATTTGAACCAGTTGACAGCGCAGACTTTGCAGGCAAATCTCCTTCGAGATATGGATCAAGGGCAGTTCTATTTATTTCCGTGAGTGTCGGCGTCATTATAAAAAATGTTAAAAAAAGAGCTATTGCTATCAAAACCTGGTTTGGTGGTGTTTGTTGTGTTCCCATTGCCTGTCTTAAGATCGAGAGAACAATTATTATTCTTGTGAAGGAAGTCGCTCCAAGCACTATTGAAGGAAGCAAGGTCAATCCAGTCATCAATGCAAGGATCTGTAGGGATAATGAGTAGGTTGTTTCAGCCTCTCCATTGCTTTCAATTTTTAAAGCTGGAAGGCCATCTGCAAAACTTGATAGGCCATTTTGTGCTAAGGCTGCGGTACCGAAAAGAGATATAAATAGGGCTGGTATTAATAGTATTATTTTTGCTTTGAACTTCATCTCTTTAAACCTAATTTTGGGTTCATCTTTCGCGCGTTAGATATTGCAGCTGACAATATATTGGGCGTGCCCTTTTGTTCTCTCTCATTGCCTGTATCTTCGTGCTTGTCTCTAACGAGTTTTTTAAGCTCTACATTTTGTTTAATGCTATTTATATCCTTGCCTTGATGAGGAATAATTGTTGGCGAGGATCCTTTTGCAGAGCAATAAAGGTAATCTGAACCATCAACCCTTATTAATCTAATTCGCTCAGAGTTACTCAGTGTAAACTCTTCAATCAAGATCATCCTTTTCTTTTTATTCAAACGATCCTGGAAATTGAACTTATTATTCTTCAGTAACTGTTGTAACAGAATAAGAGTACCTAAAAATAGTAATACAACAACTATCTGAGTTAAGCTTATATCTTGAACCTGCATATGTACCTCCTTTCCAAATAGAAAAGGCAAGTATCATGCCAAAGGATTTATTTTCTTTATCAGTATGTTTTTATAAGAAAAAAAAAGAGTTTTTCTCTCTCAATAGTCAAAAAGTTGACTTAATTATTTGACGCTTTCAATTCTTTTCTGGGGATCTACGATCTCAACAAACCTTATCCCAAATCTTTCCCCAACCATCACTACTTCACCTTTGGCTATCATTGTTCCATTGATTAATATATCTAAAGGGTCTCCTGCTAGACGGTCTAGTTCTATAACTGATCCTTCATTTAGTCTTAGTAACTCTTTAATTTTTAGCTCAGCGCTTCCTACTTCAACGGTGAGTCTAACATCGATATTTTCTAAAACTCGAAGATTGTCTGCAGAAGCAGAATTCTGAGCTTTATCTTCTGTATTAGCTGATTGCTCTTCAGTTTTTTCTTCTATATTCTCTTCTTCGCCCATTGCATAACCCCATATGTTATTTACTTAGTCTCTTCTTTATGTTTACTGCAGCTTGCCCAGAGAGTTCTCCTAGTTCACTGAGAAATACTAATTGATCTTCAATTAATACTTCAATGCCTTCACCCACATATATAGGAAAGGTATCGCCTGTTTTAGTCTGGAGTAATTTATTCATTGGTACAGTTGGCTCACTCAAGCGGCAACTGACATTTAAAGGGATCTCCATTACCATCCGTTCTAGTTTTTCTTTCCATGTAAAATCATCATCGATTACTTCACTTTGAACTCTTGATCTAAGCTGTGAGGCAATAGGTTTGAGTGTTTGTAGAGGATAGATTATATCAAAAGTTGCTGCGTCAACACCTGGCAATTGAACTACAAATGAACATATAATGACCATTTCTGCATTATCGACAAACGATGCAAATTGAGGGTTTACCTCTCTACTCTGTTCAGTAAGAGTGATTGGCATTAGATCATACCATGCTTTTTCAAGCATCCTATTAAGACCTTCTGATACGATTTCTATTAAGCGCTCTTCGGTACTGGTAAATTCAGACCTTTTTTCTTTTATCGCTTCAATTTGCCCACCATAATACGAATTAGTCAGAATTGATATGAAGTTTGGATCCATAACCAGCAACATATTCCCTCTAAGTTCTTCTAGTCTGTTTGAAGTTAAACTCATAAAACTCTCGATTCCAGAAGAGTACTCATCAAATGTTTTTACTTCGGGGGGAAACGAGGATATTCGGGGGAGTATTCTTAGCATTGGAAGGAAAACGCTTCGAGCTTGTCGAGCAAATCTTTCGTTAACAAGCCTAAGAGCATAATAATCTCCGAGTAATGATAGCTCATCTGACCCAAACTTATAGGGTCTGACGTTTGCAGCTTCTGATACATCGGAGGATGATGAGCTTCCATTCTCATCGGACTGCAAACCCTCAATTAATGCGTCAACTTCTTCACTAGATAATTTTCTTGATGATACCACTTAAGCTCTCGATCTCTAATTATTGAAGCATAAAGGAAGTGAAATGAACATTCTCAATGCCCCCAAATCCTTCTAATGCCTCTAATTTTGTGTTTAATTCTGCTGCAATAGCTTTTGCTAGTGCATCTCTTCCTGATTTACCTTCAATATCCTGCTCAGAAAATTCGCTCATAACGGCCAAAATGCTTGACCTTAACGATAATTGATGATCTTCCACATTATTTATTACGTTTTCATCATATTGTGTAGACACCCCAATTCCAGCTTGCAAAAATTTTCTTGAGCCTCTCAAGTTTGTTGTAAAGTTACCTGGGAACTCGTAATAAGTGGTGATAAACTTCTCCACCTCTGGAGCTTCCTTTTTTTGCGGGCCTGAATTTGCCGCTTCTTCTGCGGCTTTTGCTTCTTCGGCCTCCTTCATTTTTCTTTCAATTATTTCTTCTATTTCTGCTGAGGGATCAGCAGGCTTACCACCGAATAAAAAATATCCAGTTCCTACGCCTACGCCAATCAAAGCAATAGCTCCTAAAGCCATCATTATAATTTTCATTAGGCCACCTTTTTTAGGTTCTTCTTCTTTCTCTTCTTCTGCCATTTTGCCCGTCCTTTTTTTATGCTATGAGGTTAAGACCCTCATTTTTACTATTTATTTTGTTTACATCTTCCATTGGCCTTGAGCTGCCTTCGATATTAGTCTTTTTTACTGTTGAAGCAAGCTTATGGGTGCGCTCTTTTCCTTTTTGATTTCCTCCAAATTGATTAGCTTGCGTTTGAAGTGATGCTAGCTTCAGTCCAGAAACTTCCATCATTTGGGATAATTTAGATTCTGCATCTGATAGGATAGTAGCGGCGTTAGCGCTTTCAGTAATAATACTTATCTTAGCTATCGTATCTTGCATGTTAATCGTAACATTCAGTCTACCCAGACTTTTTGGGGTCAATGATATCTCTATCTCCTCGACACCGTCTATGATAGATTTTTCTATTTTTTCTATAAGCTTATTTCCCCAGCTTTTTGACAACATATTTAAGTTTTGTAGTAATTTATCATTACTCTCTTGATTAAATAGGGAAGGGTTCTGAGTATTAGCTGACACCACATTTGAAACTGTATCTAATTTGTTTGTAAATGCTAGAGGTTGTCTCGCTAAATTGCTTTCAAGATTTAAATCTTTTGAATGATTTGTATTTGTTGAGGTCTGAGTTAAAGCATCCGTCTTAAATTCAGAAATCTTATTTCCTATATTTTTGGATGGGCCTGCTTTTTTTTCTAAACCTTGAGAAGCATTTAAAGAATCTGCTTTGGATGATAGTTTTTTTCTAGTCTTGAATTCAACAGCCGTCTTTGCAAAAGCTAAGTCAGACTTTTTTAATTCAGGCGCAACTATTTCATTTGGATTTGTCCCAACTACACCTAAGTCGGTTTTTTTATGAACAATTTGTTTATTGCTTACCGAATTGTTCTTTTGCTCTTGCAGTACAAGTTTGGTGTCATTTTTGGTTGCATCTTGTGCCTTATTTTTCGTCCCAATAGATTTTTTGACTTGTTCATTGAGCTTTGTTCTTACTTGATCCAAGATTATTTCGAGCTTTTGATGTACATCTTTACCTCTCTGATTTGAATTAATCAAATTTTCTAGTTCCTGTAGAAATTTCATTATGTGAACGAAGTTTTCATTGCCTGAGTTATTTGAAAATTCCAAGTCACTATTAGCAAGCCCGAGTCCACCAATATTTATTTCCTCAAATAACTCTTTTAATTTATTTTGGATGTCCTCTAAAATATCCTCCGATAAGTTTATGTCGGCCATTTTAAGAATGTTGATAATTTCGGTCATATTCCTGTCAGCCTGGTCAATGTCATCAATATTTATACTGTTGGATAGCACTTCAGTATTATCCTTTGCATCTATGCCGCCAAATAAAGAATTAAAAACACTCTCACTTTCTGATTGATCTGAACCAACATTACCCATATCTAGAATGTCTAATTTAATACTATTATTATTTCTTACTATTTCTGTCATATAAGCCTATTCCTATAGGCAACTTTGCAAAATAGGTGCCAATAGTTCATACGTGCTTAAAGTTTATTTATTTTGGGGGTCATGAGTTCTTTCTTGGTCTCAAGCAAAGAAACTTCTTTTTTTCTTTTTTCAGCGGCTTTTGTTTTAGCTCGTTTCATATTTTGGTGTTCAATAGCAATTTTTTTTTGAATTTCCGCAAGCTCTTTTTTAATAAATTTCTGTTTTGTCTCTGTTTGATTAAGTTCTTCAATCAATTTTTGTGAGTACCAATTTTGAGATTTAAGAAAATATCCAGATCTAAGTGTGGAGTTGTCCACAACCCTTTGGCTCTGCAAATCTTTTATTTGTTCAATAAGATTTGCATTTTTTTCAGATTCACTTGACAGTTGCTCTGATATTTTATTTTGCCGACTTAGATTGATTTTCTTTTTTAGAGAGAGGCGATCGAAGATATTTTTCTTTAATGGCATAAAGTCTAACCCTTTAATAATTGGAGCAGACTAGCTTTACTATCTTGAAAGTTAGATGCTGTCCCCTCTAGTTGGCGAATATGAGCTGTTAGGTTTGGCCAAAGAGAAACTGCTAGATCAAGGTCTGGGTCCTTTCCTTGCGTATATCCACCCATTAAAATAAGGTCTCTATTGTCCAAATAAAGAGTAATTAGCTTCCTAAATACACGTGCGTATTCACTGTGCGTTTCGTCAATTATTTCATTCATTACCCGACTGACCGAGCTCGATACATCAATAGCAGGGTAAATGCCTAACTGCGCTTGCTGTCTTGATAATACAATATGTCCATCAAGAATTGCCCTGGCAGTATCAACTACCGGATCATTCTCATCATCACCATCGGCTAAAACTGTATAAAATGCCGTTATTGATCCTTGCTTATCAATGCCCGGACCTGATCTTTCTATAAGCTTTGGTATCAGTGATACTACGGAGGGTGGATATCCTTTTGCTGTTGGTTGCTCGCCTAGCGCTAGGCCAATTTCTCGTCTTGCATGCGCAACCCTGGTTAGGGAGTCCATTATAAGTAGTACATTCTTTCCTATGGATCTAAAATACTCTGCTATCGCTGTGGCTCTATTAGCGCCTCTAATTCGAAGTAATGGGGATCTATCAGCAGGTACCGCAACTACTATTGTTTTATCCTTTGCATCTCCAGAAAGTATATTTTTTACAAAACTGCCTACTTCCCGACCTCGCTCTCCAATAAGTCCAACAACAACTATTTCTGCCTCCGTATATCTGCACATCATTCCAAGTAAAACAGACTTTCCAACTCCGGATCCAGCAATAATACCTAATCTTTGTCCTTTGCCTACGGTCAACAAGGTATTTATAGCTCTTACTCCTACGTCAAGTGGCTTGTTAACGGGGTTTCTAGATAAGGGGTTCAAAAATTTTCCATTTAATGGCCATGTTTCTCTTAATGAACCCATTGGTTTCCCATCATAGGGGTTTCCCATCGCGTCGATAACTCTCCCCAATAATGCTTCTCCAACTTCAATATCGTGACCTTCATCAATTACACAAACCTTTGCCCCTGATTGAATTTTAGTATCACTTTCAAACATGGACAGAATATTATTACCTTTTTTAAAACCTATTATTTCCGCTAATGTTTCAGTTCCATCCGATGTGGCTACGGAGCAGATAGAGCCTAGATTTGCTGGAAACCCATCGCACTCCAAGAAATGACCATCATATTTATGGACCCGTCCAGAAGTAGTTAATTTGCCTGATAAGTTTATGCTATCTATAGCTTTAGTTAGTGAAACCGAACTATTTTTTATCATTATCAATCTCTGACATACTTTCTTTTTCTGTTTTCTGGGGTGCTTCTTTATCCGCCAATCTAACTTCCTCGCTTTCTATCCCAGACTTGTTACTTTCTTCAGTGGCTTCTTTCTCTTTATCTAAAATCAAAATTTGCTCTGAAATGAGGTCTCCTATTTCCACTGCTCCCATTTGAAAAATAAAATCTCCCCGGAATAGCTCAGAGTTCTCTCTTATTTCTACTTTCTTATCAATCAGAGATTCGGAGAGCGATTTTGAAAGTAAGTTTGCATCTATCGGATTTAAATTCAGTATTAAGTTTTTTTGATGCCTGTTCAACCTTATCGGCAAATGAAATTATTTTGTTTTTAAAGGTATCGGAGCACTCATCTATCATGGCTCCCGCTCGTTCACTGGCAAGTCTCGTTATTACTCTCAAAATTGATTCAGTAAGATCAGTTTTATCGACTGTCTCTTTGTTCTTTATATTGTCTATGATTACTTGGAAAGCTTCTAGTGCCTCTTTCTGTTTATTTTCAAGTTCTGTAAATGCAATTTTTTTTCCAATTTCTATACCCTCTTGTTTGGCCTCTTCTATACTATAAGTTTCATTTTGTCGTGTAGGAACAATTGATGCCTCTTTAACAGGATCTTTTTCAGCGTCTGTGCCTTGAGTTGAGTCAGCCTCAGTGCCATTGTCACTTGATGTATCCTCTCTTTCTAATTTGTGGGATACTGAAGAAGGTGTGGTTGGTTCCAAAGAAGTTGCTGAGGTTTCTGATCTAGTAGTTGATGTATCGTCAAGGGGGTCACTTATTTCTTTTTGCTCATTTGTGCTTTGCAAGTTGGGATCAGTATCAAAGGTTTCTTCATTTTGCATATCTGGTGGCAAGTTATCACCGGTACTAGCTTTTTCCTCAATCACATTCTTATTTAAGTCTTTGTTCTCTGAGCCATCAATAGGTTGTTGTGCTTTATGATCTGAAGATGAAGCGATCTGAGTAATAGATATTGGTTTGAAATGATCTAAGTTTCTTTCAGGTATTTTATCTTGCTTTTTATAGCCGAGTTCCCTTGAAACCTTTATCAGTCTCGTTATTTCTGTATCCTCTAATGGCGAACTATCTTTTTCTTCTAACGGTTGCATATGTAAATTCTAATATCTCTTAAACGTAGTCATCTCCACCCCGGCCAGCTAGGACTATAGTGCCTTCATCTGACATTCTTCGAGCAGCATTAATTATTCGCTTTTGAGCTTCCTGAACTTCAGTCAAACGAACTGGGCCCAAAGCTTCCATTTCATCTTGTATATTGGCTGCTGCTCTCTGAGACATACAGCTGAATAACTTATCTCTTAATACCTCATCTGCTCCCTTCATTGCTAGAACTAAATCCTCAGTTTCAACACTTCTCAATATCATCTGTAGCGATTTATCATCAGATTTAATAAGGTTATCAAATACAAACATCGCTTCTTGAATCTCAGTCATCAGATTCTTGCTAAACTTTGCCACCTCTTTGAATATTTTTTGTTCATCCTCACCTTTCATGAAGTTCATTATTTGCGCAGCAGCCTTTACGCCCCCAACTTGGGAAGCTCTGAGAGAAGTATTGGCTGCAAATTTCTTCTGCATTACTACCTCTAAGTCTCTCAATGCGTCCGGTTGGACTGTTTGTATTGTAGCTATTCTTTTGACAATTTCTGGTTGTATTTTCTCATCAAGCATAACAAGAACATCAGAGCCTTGAGCAGGATCAAGATAAGAAATTATGAGAGCGATGATCTGTGGGTGCTCATCTTGTATCAATTCGGCAATAGCTCTTGAGTCCATCCACTCTAATATTTCAATGGCATTATTGCTTTCCGATGGTGTAATACGTCCCAAAATAGATTGTGCTCTATCCTGTCCAAGAGCTTTGTTTAAAACATTTTGAATGTAATTTCCTGCACCTAATCCTAGGCTTGTTTGTTCCTTAATAATTGCAAGAAACTCATCCAGTACTTTGTTAACGGTATCTTGGTCTAATCCTTCAACGGAATACATTGCGCTACCAAGGTGTTGAACTTCTTTCGGTGTTAAATTTTTAAGGATTTCTGAAGCCTCATCCTCGCCTAAAAGCATCATCAATATTGCTGATTTCTGCGTTCCAGTAAGTTTATCAAAAACCTTAGTTTTATCTTCTTTTTCTTGCTCAGCCATATTTAATTCCTACACGCTATCTTATTCTACTTTTAATCAAGTCTAATTCATATCTCTTTGTATCATGTTTTTAAACACGTTTGAAACTCGACCGGACTCATCTTGTACAATCATTCTTATAACTGCGACTTTGTCGTCATAGGTATTTGCTGTATCAAGCATTTCAGCAGAAATAGCTTGCTTTTTGGGTTTTAGCTTAGCTTTTATATCTTCTAAGCTTTCACCTTCTTTCACTTCAATTGTATCTAGATCTATGTCATCATCCATTCCGGATACAATTTCGCCGGCAACTCCTGATCCAACTGGTACAAGCATCCTGCTTAACAGCGGCCTTATTACTCCGAGCGCTACAATAGCCAATATAGAAATTGTTATGAGTTGTTTTATTAAGTTTTTTATTAGAGGGATTTCATGCCAGGTAACTTCCACTCCCTCAAGAGTTGATATAAAAGGAGCACTGCTTACTGTAAGCTTATCACCTCTCTCTTCATCAATACCCACTGCGCTCGTAATTAACTCTTTGATCTCCTCAATTTTCTCATCAGATAAAGGCTGAGAAATCTCCAACCCAGTTTCAGGATCAATAGCTTTAGGACTTCTCAGAAGTACAGCAGCATTAATTTTAATTATTTTTGTTGATGGAGCCATTGTGGTAGCTATTCGCTTGCTTACTTCATAATTTTTGATATCGCTAGACGACCTATTTCTTATTTGCCCTTGGGAGTCCCCAGCTACAGGTGTTTGGCTTAGTTCTGCCTCAGTGGGAGCAGTGTTTGACACTGCACCAGGAATGCCTTTTGCTGGTAAATCTGTAGTTAAATCTAAAGTACTTTGCTCACTTCTAAGCGCTGTACCATCAGGATCGACTATCTCTTCCGTTATCTCACTCTTTGTAAAATCAATATCAATATTGACTTGAGTGCTCACATTTCCTGGCCCAACGATCGGGGTTACTAAGGATGTGATACGGCTTCTGTAAATATTTTCAAGTTTCACTCTGTGTTCTAATTGTGCATCGTTTAGCATGCTGTCTGGGTCATCTAAAGATTTTGATAGAAGTTTACCATTTTGATCAATAACGGTCACATCTTCCTTTGTCATATTGGGAATTGATGATGATACCAAGTGAATAATAGCATTTACTTGCCCACTTGCCATCGATCTTCCGTTTGGTAGCTGAACGAATACTGATGCGGTAGGGGGTAGTTGATTTCTTACAAAGACCGATTTTTCTGGAAGTGCTAAATGAACTCGAGCTGAAATGACCCCTTCAATTTCTCTAATTGATTTTGCAAGCTCAATTTCCTGAGTTTGTTTAAGCCTCATAAGCTCTACGGACCTACTAGAGCCCATTGGTAAGTCTGTTAATGTTGAATAACCATCAGGGGCGCTACTAGGCAATCCCTGAGCTGCCAAACTTATCCTAGACCGGTGGTAATCTTCAACAGGTACAAGTATTTCACCTGTGGTGGGGTCTAGACTCACATCGACACCAAGGTTCTTCAGTGCGTCTTGTACTTTTGATTTCTCGGAATCAGGTAGAGATGCATAAAGAGTTGTTCTTTCAGGTTGCTGTAAAAGTGAGTAAACAAATAATCCCAGTGCTAAAACTATGACGGCAATTACAGCGGGCAATGACCTTTGAACACTGGGTTGGTTAGCTATCTGTTGAACATTGGATAGAAATTGACCAGCTTGTGGAATTAAACCCGTTCCTTGCTGTGCTTGCTGTGTACCAGTGAATTCTGTTGTATCTGCCATAATTTATACCTTTAAATTTGATTAGACGGGCATGCTCATAATATCTTTATATGCTGAAAGCACTTTATTTCTTGTATTAAGTGTTAATTGAAAACCTAATGACGATATTTGTTGATTAATCATTACTTTTGTTAAGTCATTTTCTAAGCCAAGCTCAAAGTTCCGTGTTGTATCAGCAGCGATTTTTTGTGCATCTGCCACTGAGTCGAGAGCTTTCTCCATTTTTGCACTAAAATTTCCAGTACTGTTATCATTGCCTAACGTATTGTTTGTCCTTTCAATGATCTGCTTATGATTAGATAATACTTTATTTGTTATGGATCCTATCTGGGACATTTAAAACCTCAAATTGCTAGCTGTTGTGTGTTTTCATCAGTTACAGAATTTGTTGAAATGTTCAAAGGGTTGTTGTCGATAACAATATCATTTGAACTAATTTCTTTTTCTGTACAAAGAACCAAGGCTCTTTGTATGATATTTTCCAGTTCTCTAACATTCCCTGGCCAGCTATGCTCTAATAAAGTTTCCAGCGCAGATGTATTAAGCCAAGGAAGTTCATCAACTGATTTACAATGTCGATATAGTAGGGCTGTTGTTAAGGGGATAATATCGTTTTTCCTATCAATTAGGTGTGAAGTGGCAAGAGGAAAAACATTTAGTCTATAATAGAGATCTTCTCTAAAAGTTCCTTTTTTAATTTCTTCAAGCATATTTCTGTTAGTAGTAGCTATAACTCTTACATCCACCGATAAATCTTTTTGCGAACCGATGGGTGTTACTATTTTCTCCTGCAGAACTCTGAGTAATTTTGCTTGTAGACTAAGGGGCATTTCACTTATTTCATCTAAAAGTAATGTTCCACCGTCTGCGGCTCTAAAAATCCCCTTATTCGGGTTAGAAGCACCTGTAAACGCACCTTTCTCATGGCCAAATAATATTGCCTCGAGCATATTCTCAGGAATAGCTGCACAGTTTATTCCCACAAATGGACTATCGCATCTTGAGGAATTTTTATGAATAAACTTCGACAGAACTTCTTTGCCGGTACCAGTTGGCCCATTTATAAAAACTGTAACATCTGTTTTTGCCACTTTGTCGGCAAGCTGCACCAAATTCTTAGTGTTCTGATCTCCTGCAATAAATTGATTATTCCTTGCTACCAAGGTTGCAATGATTTGAAAACCATAATCATTAGTAGTGTCGTCAGCTTCGTTACAATCAGGAAGATTTACATACAAAAGTTTTCCACCTAAATCTTCCTTGAGAGAAAAAGCGTCATCTGTTTGACTGATAACTACGATTGAGCTAGCTTTGTAGCTTTTTGCGACTTCTATTAAACCAGCTGGTCCCTTATTAGAACTAGAAAAATCTTCTGAGCAAATAAAACAAATTTCAGATGCCCTATGTGGTAGGTGCTTGTCTTGCGATGCAACTTTCTCTTTTGAAAATTCAACAATCGCTCGTCGGTCTTCCAAAATTTTCTTTAACTTTATTGCAGAGCGTAATCCCTGATCTTCAATTATAACATTTAACATACCTTGGTCTCCTTTGACACCTCAATAAAGGCAAAAAATAGGCCAAATGCTTATTTTACATTCATTTTATGATTAATGTATTGAATTTATTATATTTTTTGTGAAATTTTATTTTTGATATAGGTCAGTTTTTTTAGAAATAGAAGGTTCAAAAAATTGACTTTTCCACTATATTTTTTCTCTTGCCATGCTAGTATTAGTTAAAATATTGACAAAATAGGAAAATAATAAATGCAGGCGATTGAAGAAATCATTTTAGGAAACTCTTTAGTTATCAAGGAAATGAAAAAACTCATTGAAATGGTTTCTTCCTCAAATACCACTGTTTTAATTCAAGGGGAAACGGGTACCGGTAAAGAATTAGTTGCAGAGGCTCTACATGTAGCTTCTGGAAGAACAGGAAATAATATTTCAGTTAATTGTGCAGCAATTCCTTCAGAGCTACTAGAATCGGAGCTTTTTGGACATGAAAAAGGAGCTTTCACCGGAGCAGATCGCGCGAGAGCTGGGAGGTTTGAGCAAGCCAATCATGGAACGATATTTTTAGATGAGATAGGGGATATGCCTTTGCCTTTGCAATCAAAATTATTGAGAGTGTTGGAGGGTAGAAAGATACAAAGAGTAGGCTCTAGTAAAGAAATTGATGTTGACTTTCGTTTGGTATGCGCGACACATCAAGACTTAGATAAAAAAGTAGAAAAAGGGGAATTTAGAGCGGACCTTTTCTACAGGATTAATGTATTTCCCATAGAGGTACCAAATCTAGCGGCCAGAATTGTAGATGTTCCGATCCTAATACAGGGAATTTTGGAAAAAATTAAGTTTTCTGGACAGAAAATAAACGTAAACTTTAGTGACGATGCGCTAAAGGTTTTATCTAACTATAGTTGGCCGGGTAACGTCAGAGAGTTAAGAAATGTAATTGAGAGAGCATCTGTGTTATTTAGCGACAGAACCGTATCTGGAAATAATGTTAAAGAAAACCTATTAAGATTAAAAGTTCCTGATCCTGATGAGGAACAAGATGAGTTATGGGCTGCATCGACGGATTTGGTAGAGGTTGTTAACAAAAACGAAGATGAGGAGATCTCTAGCTTACCCATTCCCAAACCTGAACAATACAAGGATTGGTTTCTGTATTTTGATAAAATGGATTTGAGAAGGCATCTAAGCGAGATTGAGATTGTAATGATTGAAGCCGCTTTAGAAAAAACAGACGGAATGGTAAGTCAAGCCTCCGATGCTCTGAAATTAAGAAGAACTACATTGATCGAGAAAATGAAAAAATACGGGATTTCTAACAAAAGTTAGCTGTTTTATTGTTTATAGGCCTTTTGCATTTTTTGGTTGCGGGAAACCTTTGTGGTGTAAGCCTTAAATTTTGTTGACGTTATTTCTTGATATTTTTCAACACTAGAAAGTAAACTTTGAAGATCAACCAATTCGCTTTCTGTGATGTTCTTTTTATAAATGGAATTGCTAACTAGATCTTCAACAGAACTCGTTAACTCAGTTGATAAGTTTGCTAGTTTTTCAAAGTCGCTATCCTTCAAAGCGGCCTCTATCTTGCTCTGTAAAGATTTTATTTTGCCTAAATGGGTTTGCATAGTAATTAAATTTAGCTGATTGACTTCCAACTATCTCTGATTTCTACCAAAGCGGTCAAGGCATTTATGCTCTTATTTACCTTACAGCTTTTAAACTCTTCTATTAAACTAACTCTAGTATATTCGTATACTTGGAAAAGGCTCTTCGCAATATTAATATCTTTTTCAAAGTCTACGCTAGACTGCAACGAATATAAAATTGTCAATGCACGAGAAAAACTGGAGGATTTTTTTCTAAAATTTTCGGTATTGGGTACAATATTATTTTGAAAAATTTTCATTGATTTTATAAGTTCGTCAAAGCATTTTATTAAAATGGAGTTCGCATCCGGTTGAGCGATTTCCATCTGGTCGGTTTTTTTGTATTGTGTAGCGGCGTTAATATTTTTCATTTCATACAACGTTGATATTTATTCTTACCTATGATAACATCTCACCATGGTTGATTCTATTTTAACAAATCAAGCACCTGTTGCTCAACAAACACCCAGCAATAGGTCTATCACAAGTGCTGCAGTATCTAATGCAAGTTCCGTACCAGAAGTTGAACTGACAGAGCAGGTTATAGATATTACCCCAAGAACAATGGATTCCGATGCAGATAATGCATTTGCAACACCAACAGAACCGCGGACACTTTCTAGGCTAGGGCAAGACACAATAACCTCTGGTTTAGAATTGAGACCACCTTTAGAAAATTTTAATCCGATAGATTTAACCACGGAGAGAGCGTTAGAGAACAGAGTTGCCGACATCGAAATTAGAACAAACGATCTTATCGATGAAACAGATACTATGGCTAACATGAACAATAACGCAATAGAAGCTTTTAATACGGCAGATAATGAGCTTCAGCAATCGGTAGACATATCCGCCTAACTAATCTTTTTCAATCTCAGATATCTTATCTTGTACTTTTAGGTACTCTATAAAGAGGTCAGACTCCGTGACTACACCTTTAAGAATTCGATCGCCATCGACCACTGGAACACTTTCTCCCACAAAATTACTGATTTTAACAATTGCATCTGAAATATTTGATGATTCTTCTATGTAAAGAGGATTACTATCTTGAATTAAATTTTGTGTATTATTGGTTAATATTGAATTAACTTTTGTTTTACCTTTCAGCTTTCCCTTTTCATCTACGAAATATGCTTCAGTGAAGCCTGTTTTCTCAAACAAATCTAATAATTCAAGCCTTCCGATGTTATCGGAAGCAACAAGGTATTTATTCCTATCAAGTAAGTTTTCAACTGAGATTTCAGATAATAAAATTTCAGTCCGACCTCTGGAAATTTTGAAATTTCTTGTCAGTAATTGTTTATCAAAGAATGAATGTCCAAAATAGAATGAACTTATGAGACAAGATCCCGCTACACATATTATCGACACAAATGCTAAGTCATACGAATGGGTTAATTCAAAAATAATAACTATTGTTGCTATCGGCGCGCCAATAACAGAAGCGGAAAGAGCAGCCATACCGGCAAGTATTAATGAAGACCCTAACATTCCAACTCCAATTGTATTTCCAATGTATGTAAAAATACCCCCCATAGAGGCTCCAAGGACCAAGGCAGGTGAAAATACTCCACCAAAAAAGCCCATACTTAGACAAACTACTGTCACTAATAATTTGAGTAATAAAACTAACATTAAAAAATTAAACGAATATTGATTATTAAGGATCCCACTAATAGTCTCCCCTCCTAGCCCCAGTATTTCGGGAATAAATCCGCCCAGCACTCCACATAAGATAACAGCATAAAAAATACGTATTATTTCGTTAGATGAAATCTTAATAATATTTTTTTGTAATCTTAACAAACTTGTCATAAAAACTATTGCCAATATTGCGCATACAGGTCCAAGAAGAAGTGACAGAGAGACAGAAGGTAAAATAGATATATTGGAGTCAGTATTTTGAAATAAAATTCCACTCGGGAAAAAATAGGTAGTTAATGTTGAGCTAACAACACTACTTAAAGCTATTGGAGCTATAGCTCTGAAAGAAAAATGTCTCAATATAGCTTCATGCGCGAATATTATTCCTCCTATAGGTGAATTGAAACCTGCCGATATGGCTGCAGCAACGCCACAACCAATAAATATATCCTTTGATAAGAGCCCCCCAATTTTACTATTTATTAAATTTCCAATAGTTCCTCCTAAGTGAACTAATGGCCCATATTGTCCAACTGATGCACCCCCGCTTGCAGAAATGAAAGCTGAAAATGTCGAAAGAAAGCCCGTTTTAAGATCCAATTCAGAGGTTGGGCTGTGGGCGCTCAAAATTACATCAGCGGGTCCATGGTATCTCGAAATGTTTAACAACCTTTTCACAAAGATTATAGCGATAGCTGCTAAGGATAGAAAAATAAGAGGGGTAGCACTGAAACAAAATCCAGATAATTCAAATAAACATGGGCTATTAATTAATCTGAAATTTGAAATATTATCTACGCCAAGTACGAACCCAACTGAACAGATTGATACTACACTACCTGTCAGCGCTCCAAAAATTATAACTTGGAAAATTATATTGAATATTTTCAAAACAAAGTTTCGCTAAAGTTATGGTACTGTTAAAGTGTATATTATGTTTAGAAACTGTCAAATATAGACGAGGGTTCAGCAACTAACTCCCCAAGCCAACCTACTTCAGGCTCCTCTATTATGCTCCATCCGGGGGGAGCATAGTTATAAACGTTTGATCTGATACTAAATATGAATGCCTTGAACATTTTGGTTAGCTCTTTATGTTCAGGGATCGGTACTTTAGAGCCCTTGAACTCAGATGTAAAGAGACCAGTCATTTTGCGTGGTCTGTTATCAGGATGAAATTTATATACTCTGAAAATAAAAGCGTTTAATATTACTACTGCATTTTCGGCAGCTTCAATTTCTGCGAGAGTTCTTAGCTTTTCCTCAGCAACAGATTCTATAATACCAGGGTGTATTAATTCATATCGATCAGCTAGCCCTCTCGAATACTTACTGGCTATAGACGATAAACTGCTATTAGCAGTCAGAAAATCCATTGCTGAGTGCGCTGTCACAATACTAACTATCCAACCTGGACAAAAATTGGTCAGCTTAGACTCCTTAATTCAGTAATAACGTTAATATATTTATATGCGTTTCTCGATATAAATGAAATAAAATACTTTTTAAAAAGACTTTGTTATTAGAGAATGGGAGCTTTAAAGAATTATTTTGCAAAGTAGCACAAGAAAATTTTTGAGAAAATAACTCCATAAACCACGACATTAGAGTAGCCCATATTTTAAAAATAACTTTTTTTTGGCATGGATGATGCAGACTTATCGATAGTATGCCACTATCTGATCCAACTAAAATAATACAATCGGAAATACATAGAGTTGTAAGTCTACTTAGAGCGAATAAAAAAAGGGAAGCTATTGATCATTCCTTGTCTTTAAGTGAAAAGTTCCCAACATCGGTACCTATTATTCAATTGCTATCGAACACTTATATTTCAATCGGTGACTATCAATCCGCAATACAGCAATACTCAAAACTCTTAAGTACTGATCCACACAATCCTATAATTTTGAAAAATTTAGGTGCCATGCATCTAAAAAATGACCAACCTCAAAACGCCATTTATACCTATAAAAAAATACTTGATTTTGCACCCAATGATGCTGAGGTTCATTATAAAATTGGCAACGCATATTTTGAAAATAGCGACTTTACTCTTGCAATAAGATATTACAAGAACGCATTGAACTTAGATCCAAATTTTTTCGAAGCTTTATACAACTTAGGCAATACATATCTCACACTGAAAGACTTTAATAAGGCAGAAGATTTATTTAATAAGTGTTTGATAATTAATTCAAACCATACGGGGCTCTTGGGAAATCTCGGAATTGTTTTTCTTGAAAGTGGAGAGGTGGAGAAAGCGATAAACATCTTTAAAAATTTAATAGATATTTGTCCATCTCCCATCGCTAAAGAATATCTCGGGCGCGCCCTACTATTAAAAGGCCGTTTCCAATCAGGGTGGAAATATTATGAGGCAAGACTAGACGTTGCCGATAAATACCCAGTTTTTCTTCAGCAGAAGGCTAGACCCCTTTGGGATGGCGAAGAAGGTAAAGATGTATTTATTTCTCTAGAGCAGGGAATTGGAGATCAAATTATGTTTATGAGCTTAGCGGAGGAGGCTCAAATCCGGTGCAGATCTTTAACTATCTTAGTCGATAAGAGAATTAAATCCATTTGTGAACGCTCAATGCCTAGCATCAAATTTATCTCTAGCAAGGAACAAATAGATAATATTGACTTTGACTACCAATTACCCATAGGAAGTCTTCCGCGCCTGTTTCGAAATAATGAAATTGACTTTCAGAAATCAAGGGTCGGTTATTTGAAAGCTGATCAGAACTATGTGAATCATTTAAAGAAAAAACTTAATTTGGCTAATCGGCCCTTAGTGGGTTTGTCATGGGCAAGCTTTGATTGCCTAACAAGTGATAAGAAGTCAATTGAACTCAACCGACTACGGGAAGCTCTTAACAGTTTTGGTTGTGATGTTATTAATCTTCAATATGGAAATGTAAAAAGAGATGTTGAGGAGTTTAGCAACAATATAAACTTTAAGTTTATAAATGATCACGGTATAGATGTTTATGATGATATTGAAGGTTTAGCAGCATTAATCGAGATTTGCGACCTCGTTGTAACAATTCCGAACATCACTATTCAGTTAACTGGAGCGCTTGGAAAAGAAGGATGGGTGCTTCTTCCGTTTAGTCCAAATTATCCATGGACCGACTATCGCAAAACAAGTCTATGGTACAAAAATATAGATATTTTTAGACAGAAAAAAATTAATGACTGGACCGAGGTATTGGCTGAATTGGAAGAAATGGCATCAAAGTTTTTCAAATAAGCCACGATATTATACGCATTTCAGCGAGTTATTTAAATATAAGGTATTCGCTAATATGTTATTTTTGCACAAAGCTAGTAGTTAAAGAGTGGTACTAAGCAAGCCTTCTAAAAAATCCTGATATATAAGCCAGATCAGGCAACTATGTACGTTAAGAAGAATTCTACTTAATTTTTTCCCAGCTATCGGCTATACCAGCTATTATTGTTTCAACTTCCTGTAGTTTTTGAATATTTTTCAATTCAAGGTATTCTTTCACTGTTTTATCACAATATGCATATAATTCGTTTAGCTCATCAGCTATCTGACCGCCCTTCTCCATATCTAGAGAACCAGATAAAATCATTAAACCTTGAATAACCTTTCCGTAGGCAACGAAATCTGTCTTTGGATCAGTCCTAATTAACTTATCTAAATTTTCCTGAATAACGTCAAAAACTATTTTAATTC
>CACLZW010000011.1 GCA_902611475.1 uncultured Alphaproteobacteria bacterium | reverse complement strand
CCAAATGCATGGGTTTCAGCTTTGGGCTAACCTCCCCTCTTATCAAAAAATGGTAGCTCCTCGTTATCAGGACGTCAGCGGTTCAGATATACCATTGATCGAAGATGATGATGGCTCAAAAATAAAAATAATTGTTGGTGATTATAAGGGCATTAAGGGACCAGTGGACGGAATTTCAGCAGAACCACAATACTTCGATATTTATATTCCCCCTTTTACGAAAAAGGAGATCAAAATTGATGCATACAGAAATTGCTTTGCCTATATTTTTCAGGGAAGTGCTGATTTTGCGTATTCTTCTAAACCTATTGGTATAAGAATAGAAAAAGAATTAAAAGGTGAAGAGTTGAATATTAGGGATTTATCAGGAAATAGAACATTAATTCGGTTCGACACTGGAGACTCGGTCTCTTTAATCTCCGGAAAAGATGGAGTTAGGTTCCTATTGATATCAGGAAAACCCATTCAAGAACCCGTAGCGTGGCATGGCCCTATAGTGATGAACACGCAAGCGGAGTTAGCACAAGCTTTTAACGAACTTAGAAATGGGACTTTCATTAAACCTTTACATTAATATTGTAAATAGTTGTTTTTAATAAATTAATGATCAATAGATTAAATTAACAAATAGCTCTTTATTAGATTGTCATTTAACTGATCGTATTGGCCGTTCCACGCTATTTTTCCCTTAACTAAAAAATAAAAATGATCCGCTAATGTAGAAAGTTTCTCTAAGGATTTATCTACTATAATAATGGATAAGCCTGACCTCTTTAAAGTTGCCAGCACATTCCAAATCTCTTTTTGTATCAAAGGGGAAAGCCCCTCGGTTGCCTCATCTAAAATCAATAATTTTGGGTTTGTCATTAGTGCCCGCCCAATTGATAACATTTGCTGCTCGCCTCCAGACAATGAACCACCTAATTGATACTTTCTATCAAGCAGTCTTGGGAACAGATCATAAATCTTTTTTTGATCCCATTCCCCCTTTTTGGCGCTTACCAACAAATTTTCATGAACAGTAAGGTTTGAAAATATTCTTCTTCCTTCTGGCACAAGACCAATACCGAGTTTCGCTATTTGAAAATCAATCAAATCATGTATGTTGACTGAATTGAATTTTATCAGTCCGCTTTTTTCACCTATAATACCACATACACAATGAATAAGTGTGGTCTTCCCCATACCATTTCTTCCCATCAAAGCAATAACCGATCCCTCATTAACTAGAAAATCAACTTCAGAAAGAGCAATGCTTCCACCGTAAAAAGCGCTAAGTTTTTTTGCTTCAAGTAAACTCATAAATCTCCCCCTAAATAAGCATTTTGCACTAACTTACTCCTCCTAATCTTTTCTACACTGCCACTTTCAATAATTTCTCCTTCATTTAGCACAGAGATTTTATCTGCTAATGCAAAAACTGCTTGCATATCATGTTCTATGAGTAGTATCGGGATATTTTTTTTTATGCTTTTAAGCAATTCAATAAGCTTAGAACTCTCTGCCTGATCAAGACCTGCAAAAGGTTCATCTAATAATAATATTTTTGGATCTATCGCAAGTGCCATTGCTAACTCTAGTTTTCTTTTATCTCCATGACTTAGCGTCGACGCAACCTTTTTTTCCATGGTTTCTAAAGATAATTGATTTAATATTTGATATACAAAACTAGATTCTGATGAGTTACTTTGAAATTTTCTAAACAGCATTTTGAGAATGCTTCTTTTCTGTTTCACTGCTAATAAAATATTTTCAAATACGGTCATAGACCCAATAATTGATGATACTTGGAAGCTTCTAATACATCCACGGTGAACTCTTGCAATTTCACTTAAGTGGTTGACCTTTCTATCTAGAAGCATTACCACGCCTTGGTCTGGTTTTAGCTCTCCAGATATCATTTTTATTAGAGTAGTTTTCCCTGCTCCATTCGGACCAATAAGAGCATGTAATTGATTTGATATCACCGTTAGACTAATATCTTTTGCAACAACTACGTTGCCAAAACACTTGTTGATACCAGATAGCTTTAAAATTTCTTTTTTTTCGGCCATTGACCTAATCTTTTATAAATAAACCTGAAACACCCTTCGGGAAATAAAGAACTATTAATACTAAAATTACGCCGAGCCAAAATTGCCAATTTTCCGTTACCTCACCAAGGAATTGCTCTAACAATATAAATACTATAGCTCCTAGCAATGGTCCAAATAGCCTGCCACTTCCTCCAAGTATAACCAAAACAATTAGTTCTCCAGAAGTTTGCCAACTTAAAGATGTTGGACTAACGAACCTATTAAGATCTACGTACAAGGCGCCTGCTAAACCTGTGATCGCTCCAGATATCACAAAAGCTGTTAATTTAAGCGTATATGGATTAAGACCTAACGATATCATCTTTTCTTCATTTTCTTTGCAGCCTTTTAAAAAATTTCCAAAATTCGAATTTATAACCCAATTCAAAATAAACCCAACAAAACATAAGCAAGCGAAGCAAATAATAAAAAAGTTTAACGGAAGCATTGTGTTTATTGAAAATAGATCATTCCTTACATATGTAGACAAACCATCCTCACCACCGTATTTTGTCCACCCTACTGAAAAATAGTAAGTCATTTGTGCAAAAGCTAAAGTAATCATTATGAAATATACACCGCTTGTTCTTATAGAAATGCTTCCAACAACGAGGGCAAAAAACATTGAAAAAATCACAGCGAGAAACCAATTGAAAAGCATTTGATTACTACCATTAAAATCAAAAAATATTAAATTGATGGACTCACCGTTCATGCTATGAAAAGCGCTTATCGCGGCCACGTAACTCCCTACACCAAAAAACATTGCATGACCAAAAGACACCATACCTCCAAATCCTAATATTAAATTTAAAGCGCAGCCAGCGATCCCCAAAATAACAATTTTTGTTGCAAGAGTAATGAAGTAAGGTTCATTTATTACGTAACCAATCAAGGAAAAAGCAAAGATACCAAGGACTATAATTAGATTGAACTTTTTTTCTGTGAGCATTATTTTTTTCCAAAAAGACCGGTGGGCCTAAATATTAATACTAATGCCATTAAGAGATATGCACTCATAGAAGCCAGTGACGAGCCTAGGGATAAGGCTTGGGAGGTCTCCATGATTAGTTCAAAAAATATTGGGAGAAACAGTCGAGCCATAGTGTCAAGAACTCCTATTAAAAGTGCTCCAATTAAGGCCCCTTTAATTGAACCGATTCCACCTATTACTATTACAACAAAAGCCAATATCAATACAGGTTCTCCCATACCAACTTCAACTGATTGAATGGCACCAATTAATGCTCCAGCCAATCCTGCTAGGGCCGCTCCGATTGCGAATACTATTGTATAAAGTCTTGATATGTTAATGCCTAGAACTCTTATCATTTGTCTATCGTTCTGACCGGCTTTAATTTGAATTCCTAATAAGGTTCTATTGATTAAAAAATATAGGCCTAAGGCTATAAAAAGACCTATAATTATTATTATCAACCTGTACTTGGAGTATACTATTTCACCAGGTAATAGAATATTTCCTTGAAGTATATTTGGAATATCCAAAAAAAGTGGAAATGCACCAAAAATGTATCTGATTGCCTCCGAAAATATCAAAATAAGTGCAAATGTTGCTAAAACCTGGTCAAGATGGTCACGCTCATAAAGCTTTCTAATAATTGAGAACTCGACCATTATTCCGATAAGAGCTGGAAAGATCAATGAAGCCAAAATGGCTAAAAAGAAATTCCCAGTCAAACCAGCAACAAAAGAAGCGCTAAAGGCTCCTATCATGAAAAAGGAGCCATGGGCCAAGTTTATCAATCCCATAACACCAAAAATCAATGTCAAACCTGCCGACATTAAAAACAGCATAAATCCAAACTGTATGCCGTTTAATAACTGCTCAATAAAGAGCTGCAAAGACATATTTCACATTAACCAGGCTGTTACAGAGCTGAATACCTTATCATTTACATTTTACACTGATCTACATAGAAATTTGAATGATCTACTAGACCAGAAGAAATCAACTTATTAGTAAGAGTACCATTTTCCTCTACGACTTCTCTAACATATATGTCTTGTATGGGATGGTGGTTGGAAGAAAAGGAGAACTTTCCCCTTGTCGACTTAAAACCCTGAGATGGAGCATTTTTTAGTGCTTCTCTAAAAGCATCCATATCCTTAATACTCGCATTTGCCATTGCTGAAACTATGATTTTGCCAGTATCATAGCCCTGAGAGGCATATAAAGATGGCAAACGCCCATAAGCTGATTGAAAGTCTTCTACAAACTTTTTATTTTCTGCGTTTTCTATATCTTTTGACCATTGGGATGTATTTTTTACTCCTAGAGCTGCGTCTCCAACAGCTTTTAGAATACCTTGATCAAATGAAAATGCTGGTCCAACCAGTGGCAAATCTACTTGTGCCTGAGAAAACTGTTTGATGAAGGCTATTCCCATTCCTCCAGGAAGGAAGAAATAGACGCTATCCGCGTTCGACGCTCTTATCTTTGCTATTTCCGCGGCATAATCAGTTTGACCAAGCTTTGTGTACACTTCATTCTCAATAGAACCTTTAAAAAAACGTTTGTATCCTGTGAGTGCATCTTTTCCCGCTGGATAGTTAGGAGCAATTATGAAACTATTTTTAAAACCAGCCGAACTAGCATACCCTCCCGCAGCTTCATGGAGATTATCATTTTGCCAAGCTATATTAAAATAATTCTTGTGACATTTCTTTCCAGCTAGTAATGACGGTCCTGCGTTTGGTGAAAGATAGAACTTTCCTTGATTTACCACTGCAGGGACAACGGCCATAGCCAAGTTGGACCAAACAATACCTGTAATTATGTCAACTTTGTCCGATTGTATCATTTTATCTGCAAGTTGAACGGCAATATCGGGTTTCCTTTGGTCATCACCAGAAATTATCTCTATATTTGGCTCATCTTTAACAGCGAGGGCAAATCCATCTCGAATATCAATTCCTAGTCCAGATCCTCCTCCTGATAAAGTAGTGATCATTCCGACTTTAACTTTATCTCCATAAGCATATGAAATAGTTAGTAAAAATAATATAAAAGTTGAAATTGATTTTTTAAACATAGCACCCCCTCATCTCTAGTCAGACCTTCAGATTAGCTTATAAAGTTGAAAATAAAAGAAAAATTTAAATATTTTTTTATATTTGGCTAATAAAATGTAATACGGCAATATTAAATTCATCAGGATTTTCGATATTAGACAAATGGCCAGCGTCGGGGATTATTTTAAAAATACTTCCGTCTATTTTACTACAAATTTCTTTGGCCATTGACACCGGTGTTAAATTATCAAGTTCGCCCACTAGAACGAGCACCGGGATATCTAACTTTGGAAATATATTATAGTGTTCGGATTTAACAAAGGTATCAATTGCTTTAAGATAGGTTTCTTTGTGTAATTTTTGCATTGATTCAACTAATTTATCATAAGCTAGCTTATTCGATTTTTTGCCTATCAATGTATCAGCAATATTAATAGCCATTGTTGTTAAATCCATACCATCTTCAATTGGCTTTCTTCTTAACCTGATAAATTTCTCACGTTCATTTTCAGTAAAATCTTGAAAACCCAAGGGCGCATCACATAAAACAAGAGATTGTGTTAGATCAGGATACTTTTTATAAAAATATAGCGCAATTTGTGCTCCCATTGACAAACCAACGACGTGACACTTTTTCTCTCCAAGATATAAAATTAACTTTTGAATATCGTCAGCGACATCCGAGAAGTTCATAGGTCCTAGAAAATCTTCACTTTCACCATATCCACGCAAATCAAGTGCCACGACATTAAAATTTTTTGAAAGGACCTCCATATTCTGATACCAGTTTTCTTTATTTCCACCTATTCCATGAATAAAAACTACCAGATCTCCAGCACCAATTTGAGTAAAAGCTATTTTGGGACTACTGGGTAAGAATTTTGTTAGAAGATCTATTTTCAATTTATATTCGACCTTTATAAATTATGAGAAAATGCGACTTTTGTTTAATAAACGCATTAAATAGTTAAGAAAAACACTAGCGCTTCTCTAACGTTAAGTTAGGCATTGCTTTAAAAGCATTTTTCAGCGCATGACTCCAACCACTAGAAACATCGGCCAGATATTGATCCCCAGACTCAAATCGACCGCTAGGTCCTTGAACAAAGGTATTATTTTCGTATATTTGAAAATCTAGAGGCAGGCCGACAGATAAATTGGCTTTAAGTGTGGAATCGAAAGAAAGAAGCATCAATTTAATTGTTTCCTCAAAACTTAAAAATGGATCGTAAGCTCGTACAAGTATTGGTTTTCCATACTTCGTCTCGCCTATTTGAAAAAAAGGAGCGTCTGTTGAAGACTCTATAAAATTGCCCTGAGGATAAATGAGAAACAACTTAGGTACTTCACCTTTAACCTGTCCTCCAAGGATTAAATTTGCATGAAATGAGGTATCCGCTTTCTGTCCTATTTCTGCATTTTGGGCAATTATCTTCTTTAATTCTTTTCCAACTTTTTTAACTAGATCAAATAAACTTAAATTCTGAAAAAAAACTTTACTTTTATCCTTATTTTTTTCTCTAAAAATATCGTTTAGAGAATTGACCAGAAACTGAGTTGTAGCTAGATTACCTGATGCAAGAATTGTGATATAAACTTTTCCTTTATAATTAAATGTGAATATTTTTTTAAAAGTTGATATGTTGTCAACACCAGCATTAGTACGCGTGTCAGACATAAATAGTAAACCCTTATTTATTTTGATACCTAAACAGTAAGTCATAATTTCCTAACATTCTTATTGCTGTATACTTACGGCTGTTTTTATACCGCTATTCTCGCTGTCAAATTGCAATCCATGGATCGGTTTTGCATCCTTATAGTCAAATCCAGTTGCTAGAACAACGTAATTTTCATCTACTATAATATTATTCGAAACATCAATTCCTACCCAACCTAAATTTTTTACATAGACCTCGCACCAAGCATGTGTTGCCTCTTGTTCTTTTCGGTCATTAAGCTTCAAATAACCACTGACATACCGGGCCGGAAAATTTAATAATCTCATGCAGGAAATATATATATGAGCAAAATCTTGACAAACCCCTTTTTTAAGTAGAAAAGCCTCCTCCGCTACCGTTTCTACTTTTGTAGAACCAATTTCATATTTTAGTGTCTGCTGAAGGTTGTTTGCAACCTTATAAACCAAGTCTAGGTCAGACCCAGTAAAGCCAGTAAAGTCACGACAAAACCTTTTAATAGTGACTCCAGGTTTTGCTAATTCCGTATGCCTTTTAAATAGCCATTTTGGAATTAGCGACCCTTCATTTGTTACACCGTTTGTTTTATATATTTCAACATCTCCCTGCGCTAATACTGACACTGATTTAGTATCCTTCTCGAACGTTAACAAAACACAGACATTGCCATGATGATCTACATACTCAATTTCCTTTTTTGCACCCTTCAAGATTATTTCCCAGCTTACAATTTTTTGTCTTTCACTTTCTTTAGGTGTCATTCTGAGACGCTGAATTCCATAAGTAGGATTTGCGGTGAATTGAAACTCGACAATATTTTGAAGTGACATTTTCATTATTTATAAAATCTAAAGTCTTTTTCTATTTGATTAGATATTGAATTCAACTTAACCAAAAATGTTGATAAAAACTCGTGAAGCCCATTTTTAAATATTTCTTCAATCCCAAGCTGTTTCAAATACAATGATTGAACAGAACTTATTTTAACACTGCAAAAAGAAGTATTATAGCTCTGACTAAGGCTTTTAAGATTAAGGGAAATATTTTTACTACAAAAGTTTAAGGATCTTGGGAGCCTATCATCTAGAATAAGATAGTTGCAAATACCTTGTGGGTTAAGTTCATTTTCATTAAGCCACCTATATGACTGATAAGCTGAAACGGATCTTAATATGTTTTCCCATTGGCTAATATCAACGCTAGAACCTACATAGCTTACAGCTGGTAAAAGTATATGATATTTCATATCTAGTATTCTTGCGGTATTGTCAGCTCTTTCAACAAAAGTTCCAAGCCTCGCAAAATCGTAAACATCATTTCTAAGCATTGTCCCGTGCAAACACCCTCTGACCAGAGCGCTTTGACGTTGAATTATATCGATTGTATTAGGTAAAGACTGTTCTGTTACTTGCCTCTTTAAAAGACTCTTGAGGTTAAAATATATTTCATTTATGGATTCGAAAACCTCTTTGGTCAAAACAGTTCTTATCATGCGCGCATTTTGTCGAGCTTTGTCAATAGAGGAAATAACAGATGAGGGATTTTCTTTTTCTCTTAAAATAAAGTTTATTACAGAGCTAGAGTTACACTCGTTGTAAATTTTGTCAAAAAGCATCTTGTTTGAAGTTGCCATGAGGACGGACTCCCAATCTTGACTGGCATGGTCGTACTGGGTCATAGAAATTCTCAATCCAGCTCTCAATAATCTTGCATTATTCTCACACCTTTCTAAGTATCTGAACATCCAATAAATTCCGGCCGCATTTCTACCTAACATTAATTAGTCTCCAAAATCCATGTATCTTTTGTTCCCCCACCCTGGGAAGAATTCACTACCAAAGATCCTTTCTTCAGAGCAACACGCGTCAACCCCCCGGCCGTTACATAAACATTGTCTCTAGACACCAAAGCAAATGGCCTGAGATCAACATGACGAGGAGCTAAGCCAGATTTTTTCAAAACTGGAACTGTCGATAACGATAATGTTGGTTGCGCAATATAGTTTGCCGGGTTCCTTACTAGTTTTCTCTTAAAAGCTGAAAGCTCTTGTTTTGATGCGGCAGGACCTATAAGCATTCCATAGCCTCCGGAGCCATGTACCTCTTTTACTACCAAACTAGACATATTTTCTAATACATATTGCAAATGCTCTTTATTTCCACAGAGCCATGTCTTAACATTTTTTAGAAGAGCTTTTTGACCGGTATAAAATCTAATAATCTCCGGAATATAAGAATAAATTGCCTTATCGTCAGCTATACCAGTTCCTGGTGCATTAGCAATTGTTATTGAACCCGATTTGTAGACATCCATGATGCCTGGAACTCCTAGGGCCGAGTTTTCGTTAAACGAAAGAGGATCTAAAAACATATCATCTACTCGTCTGTATAATACATCGATAATCTTGAACCCCTCGGTAGTTCTCATTGCAACCTTACCATCTATTATTTGAAGATCTTGGGATTCAACTAATTCAACCCCCATTTGATCAGCAAGAAAAGAGTGCTCAAAATATGCTGAATTGTACATACCAGGTGTTAGCACCGCTACGGTAGAATCGTTTAATAATTGAGGCGAAGATGCTTTTAAAGCCTTCAATAGCTTTGCGGGGTACTCTGTAACAGATCTTACTTTAATTTTTGAAAATAACTCTGGAAACATGTTATACATAGTTTCTCTATTTTCAATCATATACGACACACCTGATGGTGTTCTAACATTGTCTTCTAAAACAAAAAATTCTTTCTCTGAGGTTCTTACTAAATCAATCCCAGCGATGTGTGTATAAATTCCACTTGGGGGTGTAAAACCTATCATTTCAGGAAGAAAAGCCTCATTTTGTTCAATTAGACTGCGTGGAATTATCCCCGCTTTAATTATCTCTTGGTGATGATATATATCCCAAAGGAATGAATTTATTGCTTTAACTCTTTGTTCAACACCTCTTTGGATAATTTTCCACTCATCTCCTGTGAGTATCCGAGGGATCAAATCAAAAGGGATAAGCTTTTCAGTTTCTTCTTTTTCGCTGTATACGTTAAACGTTATTCCTGTACGCCTGAATACATTTTCAGCTTCCTCTTTACGCTTTATAAGATTTTTTTGCTCAGGCGCATTAAGCCACTCCAGGTATTTAAAATAGCAAAGCCTGGCATCTCCATCATCTTCAAACATTTCGTTATAAAATGACATTAAAGTCTCTATCAATCATTGAGCAAATCGTGTCCAATTGTGAATAATTTTACCAAAAAATTCAAATGTGACCTTGCGTAAAGAGTTAAACTATGTCGACTTGAAAAGTCAGCATATCATAACATTTGGCACATAAATTTCAGGGTAAAACTAAAATATTAATTATAGCTATATAAGATGCTTTTTAATGACTTTTTCATTCCATTCTATACCAATACCTGATTTATCGGGAATTTGAACATGTCCATCAATAACTTTAAATGGATCTAAAAGTATATCATCTGCCCAATCAAGCCACTCTAACCAGTGCGCTGATTGAGATACTCGCATTACGTGAGAACCGACCTCAGGATAAAAGTGCGTGGAAATAGGAATCCCCCCAGCTCCAGCTATCGCGGCAGAGCTTATCCAACCAGTTACACCCCCAATTCTCATAAAGTCTGGCATCACTAAGTCTGAAGCTTTTTGTTCAATAGCCTTGTAAAGCTCTCTAGGTCCATAAAAGTTTTCACCTAGTTGAATTGGTGTTTTTATTTCTCTTGTAAGTTGTGAATAGCCCTTAAGATTGTCATAAACGAGTGGCTCCTCAATCCATGTTAAATGAAATTGCTCAAGTGCTCTACATTTGTTTAAAGCCTCTTCCAATGATAAACATTGATTAAAATCAACCATAAGCTTAACTTCCATTCCAATAGCTTTTTTAACAGTTTCAATAGCCTTTAAATCATCATTGAAGCTATCTCTCCCTAAACGCATTTTTATTGCCGAAAAATTACCTTGCTCAATTAACAACTTTGCTTCCTTTGAAAGTACGCTACCTTTCTCTAACCAAAGTCCATTACTATTGTATGCTCTCACCGGCCCAACTGTGCCACCTAAGTAACAGCATAAAGGTTTGTCAGCTGCTTTGGATACAGCATCCCAGATCGCCATGTCTACAGCAGAGACAGCCGTAAGTGATAATCCTTCATAACCGATAAAGTGTAATGATTGTCTCATAAGATCAAAATTATCAAATGGAGCTAACTCTTTGTTTCGTAATACCTCATTAAAGTCATCGATGATTGAACTGATATATTTTAAAGATTTTTCTAAATAAGGTTGCAAATAGCTTCTGCCAATAATTCCCTCATTTGTGTAAAGATCAATTAAAAGAAGAGGCCATTTTGTGATATAGGCTATCTTAGCTTTTATGGGTCTTTTGAGTGTTAAGATTACTGATCGTGTTTTTATTTCTTTGAAAGTCAGCATTTTTAGAACCTCCATTTTTGACACACAATTCGTCACGGTGCTTAAAAATATAGTAACATAAATTCTTTGATTTATCTTTTGATTGTAGCTATCTTCTTTTCTCGTTACTTTTAAAGCGGGGTAAAAATTCCTTTTATGACCCGAAACTAGTTTAACAAAAATTTCAATTGTGAACTTTTAGAATTTTAATTAATGTTTAGATATGAAACACGCAAAAAAATATTTTTCTTCTGATGAAATACGACCATTAGCTCAACGATCTAATTTCATGGGAGCGTTTTTGGTAACCCATTGCTTCTTTACTATAGCAATAGCAATATTTGTTTTTTCTATTTGGCCTAACATATTTACTTTTATAATAGCGGTAATGGTTATAGGTTCTCGCCAATTAGGTCTTGCGATTTTGATGCATGACTCTGCACATAGAGCTTTATTTGCAAATGATTTTTTAAATGAGAAAATAGGATATTGGGTCTGTGGTGCGCCAATTCTGGCGGATATGTTTGCTTACCGTCATTATCACTTGATGCATCATAAACACACTCAAACTGAAAAAGATCCAGATCTCAATCTATCCAAGCCGTTTCCAACCTCTATGAGGAGTATAATTAGAAGAATAATTAGAGATATAACTGGCCAAACTGGCATTAAATCAATTTACAACCAAATAAGAACAGCATTTATATTAGCTTTTGATAAAGATGCAATCGACAGCTTAACAAAACAACCTCAAAGCTTTAAAGGAAATTCTATCTCTCAACCAATAATAGCTAATCTTCTATTATTCATAATCATGTGGATCGCCGGTGAATGGTGGTGGTGGTTTGCTTTTTGGCTCCTTCCATTGGTAACGTGGTTTCAGTTAGTGGTCAGAATAAGAAGCATGGCTGAACATGCAGCAACTGATTTTTCAGATAATGAACTTCAAAATGTAAGAACCACATATGCAAATCCAATAGTCCGACTTTTTTTAGCCCCTTACTGGGTAAATTATCATTTGGAGCATCACCTGATAATGCATGTGCCATGTTGGCGTTTGAAAAAAGTACACTCTTTGTTGATCAAAAAAGGATATGCAGACAGAATGAAAGTGTCAAAAAATTATTTTGACGTGTTCAAACAGGTTACTACAAATTAATGAACAGTTCATCGAGCTCAAACGACGGATGCTTATTAGAAAGAAAGCTATATAGAAAAGCTTACGTAACAGTAGCTACTCTAATTGAATATCTCTCTATTGTAAGTAAAAAGATAAAAAGGTATTAAACATCACCGACGCATAATATGTATCTTCTCCAGTATATTTCCTAAATTCAGATAGAGCCTCATTAGTAGTTAAGTTATATTGAGTCAAAACTTGCTGAAAAGTATCTTTGGCTGCAGAAAGTCTATTGGTTTTTGCTTCGATGTATGAACGAAACATCAAACCAAGAAATACCGATTTTTTATCAGCTAGCTCAATTAACTCATTTGCTACTTCCTCAGCTTTTAAAAAGTCCAAAGCCCCAAGATAAACACGACACCTAAATGCTTTACGCTCATGTGGTCCGAAAGGAGCTAAAGAAATGACTTTTTCTATTAATGGCGCCGCCATTTTTGCATTTCCAATATTAGCATAAAACTTACTACTCCAATACAAAGTATCAAGATTTTCAGGTTCCATCAAAATAGCATTCTTTACATCTAACTTATTTTGATCTCGGATGGCTCGAGGACTCCATTTAATGTCATCAGTAAAAAATCTAAAATATGAATCTTTTACGAATGCTCGAAATGCATATAGAACAGAACTTTGAGGGTTTATTGAAATTGCTTTATTTAAAATATCAACGAGACGAACAATGTCATCTTCTATATTATTACTTCTTTTAAAATAAACTTTTTTGAAAATAGCCCTTGCATAAAAGAATGCTGACATTGGATTAGCTTCATTTTCCTCATATATATTTTTATATTCATTTTCAGTTTCCAAAAAAGTTTTTGTCCGTTGAACAGAATTTTCTTCTACTCTTAACATCAAAATTTCGTTGTATAGTTCCCTTTTTTTAAAATTATCTTGAAATTTGGATGATAGCACACTGCCCATGGTTAATTTGGTTTGTATTTCTTTCCTCAAATTAAATTCTATTTGATCCTGAGCAGCGAAAAGATCGTTTACTTGAAACTCAGAATTTGATGAGGACAGAATTTCATTTTTATGAATATCCAGCAGCTCCAAGCTTAGCCTAAACTTTTCATTAACTACAGAAACTCTACCACTTAAAATATAGCTTATATCAAAATCATTTTTTAAGCTTTCTACCGAATTGTTATTATTTTTTATCTGCTCGCTCTCATTTCTCGGCACAACGTTAAGGAGGATTGTTGGCGGTAAAGTAGACTGAAGGTGATCAGTAATTCCTTTAGCCACATAATCAAAATCACTTGGGCTATTGTTTTCAAATGGAAGTATCAACAATGTTCGTCCTAAGACTTTGTATTCCAATTCTTGATTAGAAACACTGCTGTTATCAGAGTTCTGAAAGTTCAAATTAAAAACTATAGTCAAAAAAGTAGCCATTAAGACAGCAGCTATACTTGTTAAGAGTACTAATCTAGATTTACCTTTCGTATTAAGCCTTCTTTTCTGTGAAGGATTGAGAAGGATATCAAAGGCATGAAACTCATTCTGCTTTACCTTTTGCACTCCAAGGTCGTTGAAGGTCATCTTTGTCTTTGGCACAACAAAGTCGTATACACTTTTTGAAATAGTAATACCATTCGGTTGGGCAAGCGCTTCTAGTCTGGCAGCGATATTAACCCCGTCACCAATGAGGTTCCCATCCTTATTAACCACATCACCCATATTGATACCGATACGAAACTCTAGCTTTACCTCTGTTTTAATTGAAGCATTTCTCTCGTTAATTTCGTTTTGAAATGCAACACCGCACTCAACTGCATTAACGGCACTTGGAAACTCTACTAGTACAGAGTCGCCACCTGTATTAAAGACTGAGCCTCTATATTTCTTAAGAAGCTTATTTAAAATATTTTCACAGGCACTATAGTTTTTTATTGTAGCATTTTCATCTTTTTCCATATGCTTGGAATAACTAACGACGTCTGCTACAAGGATAACTGCTATTTTACGGTCTATTTCACTATTCATAATTAAACAGTATTGATAGTGAACGCATATTACAATGGAGATTTGATTAATTTTGTTAAATTGGTATGAAATTGTTGGTATTAAAAGCACTAAGTTTATACTTAAGGTTTTCGATTTCCTACCATCATTATAAAAATCTTGTAGTTATTTTTGTTGTTACAGAGGTTTAGTCATTAATTTTATAACAAAAATATTGCTTCGGCGGTTGGGATCGAAACTAGCGCCAAAGTGCTATACTTCGCCGATGCAGCTGTTGATGGTGACGCAAAGTTATTAAGAGAGAAAAAATACGGCTTAACTGTCTGACTTATTGGTTTTCTACATTTCACAGAAATTGTGTGAGGCATTTCAATTATTTTAAAAAAGTTTAAAATAAAATTTTTAATTAGAATCGCAAAGGGTTTTAAATGTCAGAGCAAGAAGTATGGAGTGTTATTAAATACAAACCTAAGAATGGTTGTGAAGAGGATTTTATTAAAGAGCTCAAAAGACTTGAGAAAATTATGAAGGAAAATAAATCATATAGTTTTCTTAATACCTTTATAAGATTAGAAACTGGAGAATTTGTGCAAATAGCCAAAATGCCAAACTTGGATGCTTTATTAGACGGACAAGTATCCGGCTTAGAATGGTTGGATAGCGTCGACCATTTACTCGAAAAGTACGACAATGAAAGTAGAACAGACTCCTTTTCAGGATTTGTTATATAAGTTTTTACAAATAGACTTGATTTAAATTGGAAATAAAAAGGATTAAGGAGTTGAATAATGCAGAAAACAGCAATAGTCACAGGGGCATCTAGGGGATTCGGTAGAGGAATTGCATCCGTACTTTCTATGCAAGGAGAGTATAAAGTATTTGTTACCGCCAGAAACAAAGACGCTTTATATAGTTTAAAAAAGGAAGTAGATGAGTTTGACGGCGCTGGTGAAATAATTCCATATGTTTTAGATCAAAATAACGATAAAGAGGTTAAAAAATTTTCTGAAGACATTTTGGGTGGCAACAATAAAATAGACCTACTGGTTAACAGTGCATATCAAGGTTTGATCGCAATGACACCTCACTTTGGGAAGCGTTTCTGGGAAAGACCTATATCTGTATATGATGGACATATGAATGTGGGGGTTAGAAGCTCATATGTGATGAGCAAACTCATTGTTCCGAATATGATCAAAAACAAAAGTGGATTGATATTGCAAATTTCGAGTTATGGGGGCTTTGTTTACCTTTTTGATGTTGGATATGGAGTTGCTCATGCCGCTATGGATCGTTTGAGTTATGATATGGCTACAGAGTTAAAGGAGCATAACGTAAGAGCTATCACAATGCATCCAGGTGCAGGTCAAACAGAAATAACCGCTTTCCCAGATGGTGAAAGTCCTACCTATGTGGGTCGAGCGGTACTATCACTTATGGAGCAAGCTGACGAAAAATTTCTTGATAAGGCCAATGGCAAAACAGTCTTTACTGTCGATCTTGCAAAAAAATTTGGTTTCAAGGAGGATTATGACGCTGATGGCTCTGTGAATGACGCTCGTTATGAAGGTTCAAGACCATATAAACAAATGATGCTAAGCACCTTACCTCAGTATGATATAGAGTCTGAATTGCCAAAATATAGCGATACCAATAATGAGGGTTTTGCAGATCTGTTTAAAGGAGCAAAACAAAAATAAAATTTAATTAGTAGGCTTTCAAAAACGTAATAAAAAAATATATCACTTTAATAATTTTAATAATGTCTCAGGCAGTTGGGATCAAACCATCTACCAGAGCGTCATACTTGGTCATAACGGGTTACATTGTGTCATACTTTTCTTGTCGCCAGTTTTGGTTGGTGGCTTTAAAAAAGCTTGAACAGTTTTTATCACTTTTCATTGTCTTTTATAAAATCAAAACAAGCTGCTGCAACATTTTCAGGTCTTTCGATATGGGTCCAATGCAGTGCATCTTTAATAATAACAAATCTCGAAAATCTTGCCCCTTTCTTTGTTTTTATAGTTGAGTATTTATTAGAAGAATTAGTCTTAACAAATTTCTTCCAGTTTTTTTTCCATGTTGGATTATCTCTATCTTGAAATTTTCCCCCTGGAAGTAGGTCCTCTATTTCATTTGGCCAAAAATTCCAAATACCCCAATAGGGTTGATCTCCAGTATGATTTGATATTATTCCAAAATCGCCGGGTAAATCAGCAAAAATATATGTTGGAAACCTCAATCTAAAAAGTCTAAAAATCCCTGTTACTTTACCAAATCCAATCAACCCCATAATTTTTCTATAAAATGGCATTTTTTTAGCACCAGGAATTTTTTCTGCGAGAAGCATTTCATCTGATCCTTGAAATTGCATCATAGGAAAGTCCGTGTCTAGTATACAAAAACCTCGAGATCGATCGGAACGCCTTCTTCCTTCATCAAGAAAATCGGTCTGCCGAAATATTTGTCTTGTCAGCTTAAAAAAATAATCAGATTGATTTGGCATTCTTTGAATTGCCTCCCATCTATCAGATATTTCAGTCCCTCTTTTGGCTATTGCTGCCTCTTTAGAAAATGAGGGCGCAATAAATCCAAAAGGAGCACCACCCATAATTGCGCTTTTCAAAAGTTTAGGAAACGCTTTAGTAGCCATAATTCGATGAGGTGGACCCAGAAAAATCCCCTCTTGAGTCAGTTTTGTCCATTCCTCTTTGAAATTGGTCCAGCCTTGTGATCCTCTTGAATAAGAAATTGCCATCTCAGGGTACTGAGCAAGCATATTATCCATGATTATACATCCACGATCATGTCCCACAAAATGAGCTCTTTTTATTTTTAATCCAACAGAGATAATCTTTTTCAGTGTGTGAGCACAATTTTCTAAATCAAATCGAGGATCTATTTTCACCTTTCCCCTCATTTTTATAATTTTGCTAGGAGGTATAAAACCGTCATATTTGGCCGTCATTGTAGAGTGTTTTTTAATTTCTGTGTACTCTTCTAGAAATGGCACAGTTACAGTTATGAAATAAAATTTACTCTCTTTATCATAATTTACCATGTTAGACACTAGCCAACGCGCGTCCGCTAGACTGTCCTCAAATACGCCCATCATTAAAATTACGGGTGTTCCTTTTTTATTTCCAGCCAATGAAACTCTGTGCTTATGGCCTTCAATCTCTATATATTTAATCGCGAAATTGATGCTGTTTGTTTGAGGAAGTGAGTATATTTTTTTTGCCATTTTTTTTAGTTTGAACAATTTCGATTTTTGATTAGCCGGACCCGTTGACTTTACCAATGTTAAAGTTCAAAATAAATACTTAAAGTTTAGGAAAATATATTGAGATTAGGAACAGTTGAACATAAAAAAGAAATTAAAGTTATCGTTTTAGTTGAAAATGATACTTTTCTTGATGTTGCTAAGGCAGCTGATCAAGCTAGCATAACTGGTTTCGACTTTACAGACATGCAACGATTAATTGAACAAGGCGAGAATGCTTTGGAGAAGGTATCGTTTCTGCTTGATCAAAGTAATGAGAGTTGTTTTATCTCCGCTGACGAAGTAGTTTTTCGGCCGCCCGTAATACCAGTACAATATAGGGCATTTTCAATTTTCGAAGATCATCTAAAAAATGCATTTGCACAAGCTACTAAGCTTTCAGGTATAAAGTATGAGATACCTCCAGTGTGGTATGAACAGCCAATTTATTATAAAGGTAATAGACTTTCTTTTGTTGGTCATAAAGCTGAGATAAAATGGCCATCATTTTCCGAATTTTTAGATATAGAATTGGAAATAGCAGCTATTATTGGAAAAAAAGGGAGTGATATTAAAGAAGAAGACGCGTCAAATTATATTTTTGGCTACAGTATTTTAAACGATATATCTGCAAGAGATGCACAAATGAAAGAAATGCCAGGTCAAATGGGCCCGGCAAAAAGCAAAGATTTCGATACTGGCAATGTTCTAGGCCCTTTTATTTTAACAGCGGATGAAGTTGATCACCCTGTTGCTTTAAACATGGAAGCAAGAGTGAATGGGAGCGTCTGGGGCGGTGGTAATAGTAAAGATATGCATCACTCTTTTTCTGATATAATTGCTCACATTTCTAGATCAGAGACAATTTATCCCGGAGAGGTTATCGGTTCAGGGACGGTTGGTACCGGTTCAGGGATAGAGTCCGGTAAAAAACTAGCCCCGGGCGATGAATTTGAACTTGAGATTGAAAAAATTGGGACTCTTTCTAATAAAATAGTAAGGACAAGTTTATGAGCAAATGGGATACCACTGGTCTTGATGAAAACAAAAAACCGAGGTTGGAATATAAAAATCGTGATCAATTATCTGATGAGTTAAAAGATATCTTTGACTCTATAGTGTCTTCCAAAAGAGGAGTGGGAACCCTATCAAATGGTGCACTTCCAGGACCTTTTAATGCTTGGATGTATACAGACACTGAAATGGCGGACGCTTTGGATAAAATTGGCGTTGCCATCAGATTAAATACTAAAAATGCTCCTGCAGATATGAAAGCAATCGCTATATGTACTGTTGCAGTACATTATAAAAGTAATGTAGAATTTTGGGCACATAGTCAAACTGCTCTGGCAAATGGTGTTTCTCAAGACATTTTGAATGATTTACTTGCAGAAAGGGACCCATCGTTTGAGAAGACAGATACAGGAAATCGCTTAAAGATAGCTTATTTATTTGCGAAAGAATATCTTGCAACCTACAGAGTTTCCGACACCACATATAAAGAAACCCTCGATATGATTGGGTCTAAAAAAGGACTTATAGAATTCATTTTAGCGATTTCACACTATATCGGTTTGGCTGCTCAATTAAATATTTTAAGAGTACCAAATCCTGGAGACAAACAATTTTTTGATTAAGAAATGAGTAACATTATTGCTATTATAAAGTCTGAAGAAATAGTCGAATTAGGTGCTCTAATGGTCGATCTTCCCCAAAATACTGATGGTCTTAAAGTTTTAATCACAAGATTTGAGGGTAAGGTTAGGGCGTGGATAAATTCATGTCCTCACGATGGTAGACCTCTTTGTCGTGACCCAGCCTTTCTATGGGAAAAAAGGAAAAAGTTACTTCAGTGTATGAACCATCAAGCTTTGTTTAATGCAAAAACTGGAATATGCGAAGAAGGGCCTTGTAAGGGGAAATCACTTTATGGCTTGATAACCAAAGAAAAGAATAACCAAATTATAGTTTCTAAAGGAGAACCGAAAAATGGATGAAAAAGAAAAATTAGTAGATAGAGATCTTCATCTTTTTGAGGCAATAAATGAAGGTAAGGGAGAACATCTTGAAGGGTCAGAGTCACTTCCGCCTATTGAGCCATTAACTAAGGCATGGGACGTAGCTTACGTTCGCTTTTCAGTACCTGATTTGAACCTCTATGAAGATTGGGTAAAGGACTTTGGATTGAAGATAATGTATAAAGACGAGAACGTAATATATTCTAGGGGTTTGGAGGGAGACGGGTTTTGTCATGTAGCTCACCGGGGACCAGCTAAATTTTTGGGTTTCGCTTTACAAATGAAGAGTGAAAAAGACCTAAAAATCCTCGAGGAAAATATTGATGGATGTACCAAGGTACATGAAATACCTGGAATTGAGGGATCATTGTGTGGAGGTAAAAGAGTGTCATTTATTGATCCAGTATGCGGTTTTTTAGTTGAAGCTGTATCGGGTAGAAGTGTAGAGGTCTTAACGTCAGCAAGAGACAGATTGGAGTACAACTATGGAAATAAAAATTTCTATAAACGAGACCCAAACAAATTACAGGATACCTCTGGAAATAGAGAAGCTGACGGCAGTAATACTGTTTATCCTGGTCCACCGGATGTCATAAAAATAGGCCATGTAGTTTTAGCGGCACCGGTTGGAGATCACCATAAATTGATGAAATTTATGATTGAAACTTTTGGTTTCCTTCCAACTGATAGCGTAATCTTTGAGGCACCAAAATCTGCAGAAGGTCACGCAATCAATCCTGAAATGTTTAATAAGCTCAAAGAAGCTGGTCCTTCACCTTTATATGAAGGTACATTTGCGGAGGGTTCCCCCACTTACGCCTGTTTTTTTAGGTGCGATAGAGGAGAAACGGCTACGGACCATCATACTTTTTTTATCCTTTCAAATATGGATCCAAGAATGGCTCCTAAAGGGAAAGGTATTCAAACGCAGTTAAGCCATGCATCCTTCGAAGTATCTAATTTAGATGATGTTTGGCGGGGGCATATGCAGCTTAAAAATAAAGCTGAATTTGAAGAAAAAAGATATGAGATAGCCTGGGGGGTTGGTAGACATGTTTTGGGATCTCATATTTATGATTACTGGCATGATCCATATGGTCATGTCCATGAACACATGTCTGACGGTGACAGGATAACGAGGTCCTTTGGCCAGAGAATACACTCAATAAGTGGATTGGGGCCAAATGGGCACAATCAATGGGGCCCTACGGTAAAAGAGTCTGGTATTAGAAACCTTGATGGACCTGCTGCAGCTACATTTTATGAAAAATTTGATGAGGAAACGCAGCAATCACTGGTAAATAGAGACCTATCAAATGTTAAGGAGCTGGTAGAAAATATAAGAGCCACTGAATGAATATTAGTTAACAACTAAATCAAAAACAGACTTATAGTCGGCAATCAGTTTGTTTTCCTGACCACTCTTATATGTACCCAACATTGTATAGCCAGGAGCCATTAGAACGTAATCTGCCTTATTAAATAGCTTCCTATGCATTTTCCTATCTTCATTTCTTTGCGCCGACACCAATACTTTATCCGATGTTTTTTCACCCATCGAGCCTTCGCTAAGTGTAATAATTTGGGGTCTAATTTCTTTTTGCAGCTTATCAACTAACTTATCAATTTTTTGCGAAGAATTATTACATAACACTCTAAAGTTATACGGCATGTATTCTCTAAGTGAACGTGGAAAGCCTTTTTTTGATATATAATTATACATCGGGTATCCCTTTTGATTAGTTTTCTTAGGCTTAAAACCATTTGGTATAGTTATAGTCTCAGGAACAAAAGCCGGAAATAAATTTAAAGGTTTTCCCCTTCCACCATTAAAAAAGTACACTATCTTTCTTAATAAATTGATATGTGGTTTCACATTAAATAACAAACCACCCATAAAGAGGGATTGTTTAATAATGAACTTGGAGTCAGGGTAACACTCTTGCTGATATTTATTTAACAGAGAGGGCTCTGATATACCTTTCTCTACAAGATCAATTTTATTTATTAAATTAAAGGTATTTCTTATACCCAAATTCAATCCTTGTCCTAAAAAAGGCGAAGTCTGATGAGCTGCATCACCGATGTTGAATATATTATTTGATCGCCATTTTTGAGAAATCATTGAATTAAATTTGTATACTGTGGACCTTTCAATCTTAATTTTTTCTGGTGAAAGATAATGTGAAACCAACGATTTTATTGAGTCAGGAGCTTGTAATTTTGTAAAGTTCTCGTCATCTTTTAAAGCAAACTCAAATCTAAACCTATTTTTATATGAGCCATGATTTTTACCACTTAGAAGCAAGAATGTGGTTGGTCTTTGCCCGTTTGGGTCAATTATTTGATGGCCACCGGCATCGAAATCCATACCCTTTTTGAGAGCAGATCGCGGCGCCTCAATATCGACAATCAAAAAATAAATTGATTTGCCAAGAGATTGAAGATTTGCTCCAATCTGTTTCCTAACAAAACTCCCTCCACCGTCTGCTCCTATCAGGTACTTTGAGGATATCGTTTCCATTTCTTCGGAACCAAGGTTTTGAATGCGCAAGTAGTTTTTATCAGTTTCCCACATCACTAACGCTTCAAAATTATAAAAAGTTGTAATGTTTTTACTTTGCTTTATTTTTTTTCTCAGCAGATTTTCTAAGTTAGGTTGATTAAACCAATTTAGAAATCCATATTTATCAAAATCCAGCAGCTTTCCATTTATCTCAGGCGGTTGCATTACTCCAAATGGTTTTGACATTTTATTTTTGTCTAGCATATAGCCCACTTCGATAGCAGACGTGAATTTAAAATCTTTCCAGAGTTTTCCAAGAAGAATTTCTATAAGACTAAGTGAATACCCGTTTAAGCCAACTGCCCTGGGGTGCGGATATGGATGTTTATTTTTTTCAACAATAGCAACATTAAAATTTCTTTCAGCTAATAGTAACGATGCTATGCTACCTACTGGGCCACTACCTACTATAATAGCATCAAAACTCTTAGACATGTTTCTATCCCATATAAATTCATATTCTGAACTTAAATGGTATATTAGATTAACCAAAAAAACAAATTGGAATAGCGGAGGTCCTTGGTTTCCTACCGCAAGTTTTATTTCTTTGGCATTATTTTTGGCATTAAAAAATAATGCCATTGATTTTATTGAGAAAAAATGGCTCCGGCGGTTGGGATCGAACCAACAACCATAGCGTCATACCTGGTTATAAAGTGTCACAAAAAGCCATATTTATAAGGGTATGATGGTCATAAAGTGTCATACTTTGTCATAAACATTCATATAGTGTCACACTTTTCTTGTCAGCAATTTGTCAGCAGCTTGTCAGTAGAATTCAAGTGCCGTAGGAAATTTGTCGTTATTTTGCGGATGTCTAGTTGCGTATTTATTAGCAGCCTAATAGTTTCATCAATTCTAAGGTGAAGAGCTCATTAATAATCTTGTTTACGGAGCCTTTGTCATTGCTGAACACTTTATCATTTTCTACTCTTGATTCTAATAGTTTATCTAATGAACTGATATAGCTATAAATTAGTCTTCAAATGATTTATTCTCTTAAAGAGACATATTTCAGTTCGCTTTAATAAAATTGGAAAACTTCGATGAATGCTGAAAAAATAGATAGAAAAATTTCTGTGATATTTGCGACAGATGTCGTTGACTATAGCTTGCATATGGAAAAAGACGAGACAGGAACGGTAACAAGTCTAAGGGCATATGAAAAAATTTTAAAAGAAGCTTTTAAGAAACATGGAGGACGACTTTTCAATACAGGAGGAGATTCTTTCATGGCTGAATTCTCCAGTGCAGTAAAGGCAGTAGAATGTGCTATCGATTTCCAAAATATTGTAAAAGAGGAAAATATAAGACCTGCTCTTAGTTTTAGGATAGGAATTAATGCGGGGGATGTGATACTAGAGAAGAAAAATCTTCTGGGCGATGGCGTTAATGTAGCAGCGCGCCTTGAGCAATTATCACAGCCTAATGGGATAACCATTTCAAAAAGTATCTTCGATTACATTGAAGGTAAATTAGATTTAAAAATTCAAGATTTAGGCCTTCAACAGGTCAAGAAAAACAAGTTTCATGCTTTTGACATTTTACTAGATCCATCACAAAAAAGAGATTTAAAGAAAAAGAAATATAATCTTAAAATAGCTAGTGTAGTCGCACTATTTCTTTTGCTCTTTGGTTTTGTTTATTACCAAACTACCAATAACGGAGAAACTCCTGAGACCTTAATCACTAAATCTGATAGGCCATCTATTCTTGTGCTACCCTTTAAAAATCTTTCTGCTTCAGAAAATGAATTTGTTGCCTCCGGTATAACTGATACACTAATATCAACTCTTTCTAACTATGAACAACTCCTAGTGCAATCCCGAAACACTAGTGATTTTGTTTCAAAAAATAAATTTTCTGATAAAGAAATATTAGCAAACTATAAAACGCAGTATGTCATATCCGGTAGTGTTCAGGTAGCAGGTGAAAAAACACGTATAAATGTTCAGCTAAATGATCTTGTGAAAAACGACACTCTCTACTCAGAAAAATATGACTTTGAGTTGCAAGATTTATTTAAAGTGCAAGACACACTCAGTGAAGAAATTTTAAATAAGTTGTCAATTAAGCTTATAGTAGGTTCACTTGGTCAAGATTATAGAAAATACTTTAAGTCTGTAGAAAGCTGGCGTAAAAGCTTTAAGGCAAGGTCAGAGCTTATAAAAGGTACTCCTGAAAGCATTCAAAATCTTGGCAGGCTTGCCGATGAATTGATGCGTGATGAGCCTGACAATCCAATGTCGCTAGTTTTAAAAGGATGGCATCTACTATATACAGTAACAAACAAGGAAGAAGCTATTAAGGGTTATGAACTGGCTTTAAAGTCTATAGAGCTAGGTCCAGATATTTCAGAAACACACGTATTAACAGCTTTTTTCGAATTCGGTCATGCAGAAAAGCTTTTTGATCAAAGAAAAGATGCACTAGCTTTAGCAGAAAAAAGGGCTGTAATTGCAGGAAATTTAAATAAAAGCAGTCCCCATGCCTTTGCATCTGTTGGCAATATTCTTTCAGGAGTTGGAAAATATAAAGAAGCACTTCCCAATTATAGAAAGGCAATTGCTATAGCGCCACATTCTGAGTCGTGGATCAAGACAGCGTTTTTAAATACGCTCGTGATACTTGAAAAATACGATGAAGCCATTCCTATAGCAATAGAATTGGCGAGTGCTGATCAATTCGCGTCTAATTCGAGGGCAGCTGCTTTTTCAATGCTGGCTTTTATTAGCTTTAAACAAGGAAATAAAAAGAAAGCTAATCAATATATTGAGAAATTACAAAATCTTGATTTGAAAGAGTTACAAATGTCACCTTTGGAAATAGTGATGGGCAGCCTATACAACATAGAGGACGACAGCTTCAAAGAGGTATTTAAGAACACTCTTTATGGGTTAGGACTCATATAATTCAAAAGCATTAATACTGAACCTAATTTACAATGAACATTTACTTAAATGTGTCAATTTGCCACTAAAAACCGCGTTTTAACCAACAAATTTCAACAATGTAGGTTTTCAAAATACCTACCGCCAGTTGGAAAAATACCTACCGCCAGTTAAAAAGTTTGTCAGCGAAACTGTCAGCGAAAAAAATAAGTTATTGTTTTTATTAGGAAAAAATGGCTCCGGCGGTTGGGATCGAACCAACGACCAATTGATTAACAGTCAACTGCTCTACCGCTGAGCTACGCCGGAACACACAACAAGAATTGCACTAATTTTTACTTTAATTCAAGCAAAATTATTTTAATTTTGGTTTGATTGAGAAAACTTTGCTGTTTGAGAAAATTTATCTGTAGATACTTTATTCCTTTCATACAAATCAATAAGGTGTGCAAGAACATTTCTTATTGCTGCCGCTTTTAACATGGGATTTAAACCAACATATACATCGTCCACTATTTCGGCTGGTGTTCTTGAAATTTTTGAAACAGAATTCAAAATTTGCTTTTCCCTATCCCGCCTATGTTTAATTTGCGCTAACACCATTTTTCTAGGTTCCTTTAAAGGTTTACCGTGACCAGGATAATAAATCACCTCTTCCCTAATTAATAATTTTTCTAATGAATTCATAAAAGAGCCTAGATCTCCATCTGGCGGCGAAATCAAAGTAGTAGCCCAGCCCATAACATGATCGCCACTAAATAAGATTTTCTTTTCTTTCAATGAGAAACAGATGTGATTACTCAAATGACCAGGAGTATGAACAACTTCGATTCTGTAATTATTCAATTTAAGAATCTGTTTTTCCACAACTTTTTTATCCAGCGCAAGATCTTTATCAATGCCCTCTTCACCCCCTAAATCTAAGGAAGAAGATAGCTTTTTCATAAAGCTGGTACGGGCTTCATCGGCAGATCCAAAACCAATAATTCTTGCTCCAGTCTCAATTTTTAACTTCCTAGATAATGGGGAATGGTCTATGTGCGAGTGTGTTAGAAGAATATCTGTTACTTTCCTCTTTCCAATATATTTCATAATAGAACTAAGGTGAGCTTCACTATCAGGCCCCGGATCAATAACAATTAAGTTGTCAGTCCCTAAAATATAAGATCTTGTACCTGTAAAAGTCATAGGACTAGCATTGTTTGCGGTTATAACTGCAAGATCTTTCTCAAGCTGCTCTGCCTCACCTATTTTAGGATTATGATTAGTATCAAAGCTTATGGCCATATTTTTAGATTATATTATAATTATTAAAAACATAAAAAAATTATGAAATATCTGAAACTGAAAAAATATCTACCTAGAAGCTTTTTCGGAAGAGCTCTTCTAATTATCATACTACCAATTATTTTTTTGGAAGCAATTATAGGCTTTGCTTTTATACAGCGCTACTTTGAACAAGTTACTGCGCAATTAGCAAAAAGCACGGTTTTGCAAATTAATTATGTTCTGGATCGCTATGAAAATATTTTGAGTGACGAAAAAGAGCTTTTTCTTAATGATATGGAAACAAAGTTTGACCTAAAACTCACTATTGTTGAGCAAGAAAGTCAAAAGGAGTTCGTTCAGAAATATGCATATGACTTTTCTGGGATAACACTTATCAAGATTCTGAAGAATGATGTGCCAAATATTAAACATATAGACCTAAAAACTAACGGTATTGTTAATGTTTTTACCATTCTTCCAAACAATTCTTACCTAAAGTTTGAAATAGAGAGAGAAAGATTTACAGCATCAAACCCCCATCAGTTATTGGTTCTAATGGTGCTGCTAACTATTATACTTGGATTTTTGTTACTAATGGTTCTTAGAAACCAAATAAAACCGATAAAGACCCTAGCATCTGTAGCGGAAGCCTTTGGAAAAGGGCAAACCCTTAGCTACAAACCGACTGGATCAATAGAAATAAGGAAAGCTGGTTCAGCGTTTATTGAAATGAGAAAACGTATTGAGAGGCAAATTGAACAACGAACACAAATGCTATCTGGGGTAAGCCATGATCTTCGCACACCCTTGACACGGCTTAAACTTGCTTTGGCGCTCAAAGAAGAAGATCCTGATGCAAAAGAAATGTTAAATGATATTCAAATAATGCAAAACATACTTGATGAGTTTTTAGAATTTTCTAAAAATCAGCAGACTGAAAAGGTCAAAACAGTTTCACTAATTGCACTTTATGAGTTTTTAAAGAACCAAAGTTTGAATTTACAAGAAAAATTACAATGGCACTTAAATTTAAAAAACCATGAAAGAAAAGTACATTTACGACAAAACAATTTATCAAGGGCGTTAAATAATTTGATAGAGAACGCAGATTGCTATGGATCTCAAATCAAAGTTTCTATTGTAGAAAAACAAACTCGGTTGCTTATTCATGTAGAAGACAACGGGCCTGGCATACCTATAGACGAAATAGAAGAGGCTGTGAAGCCATTTGTTCGACTAGACAATTCAAGAAATCTTAATAAACAGCATGGAGTAGGACTTGGATTATCTATAGCATCAGACCTTATAAAAATCCATGGAGGGAACCTACATCTCAAAAAAAGTAAAAATCTCGGAGGCCTTAAAGCCAGCTTGACTTTACCACTATGATTTATTCACAATGCGTACCTTAACCTAAATTATGACCTGCAGTTTTAACTATCCCACCATCGGAAGCTATGGTTTCACCTACAATATATGACCCAGCCTGAGAGCAAAGAAATATAACTAACCCAGCGATATCTTCTGGTAAGCCCACTCTTTTTCGAGGATTCTTTCTAGCGGTTTCACTATAATCATGATCAACTGCAGAACCTAGCATTTGGCTGGGATATGGACCAGGAGCTATCGCATTAACCAATATATTTTCTTTTACTAGCTTTGCTGCCATTACTCGGGTTAGATGATGAACTGCCGCTTTTGACGTACTATAGGAATAAGTTTCGAAGGCTGGAACATTAAGTCCATCAATTGACCCAATATTTATAATACGTGATGGGTCATCACTGGAAGCTCTAACTTTTAGCATTTCAGTAAGTTTTTGCGTCAAAAAGAAAAGAGACTTTACATTCAAATCCATAACTTTGTCCCACCCCACCTCAGAGAATTTATCATAGGGTTCACCCCAAGCGGCACCAGCATTATTAATCAAAAAATCAATAGCTTTTTCTTTTTCATGTATCATTTTCACAAAATAATCTATTCCTATCGTGCTACTTAGATCACAAGCAATAGGAATGCAGACGCCGTTATATTTATTTGATAATTCCTCAGCCTTTTTAACAAGCGGCTCTTCTTTACGTGCAGTTATATATACTTTCACACCATTGGCAAGAAAGCCTGCCGAAATCATTTCTCCTATCCCTCTTGAACCACCAGTTACAACCGCTACTTTGCCAGAAACATTAAAAAGTTGACCTATTTTCATTCTTCACCACTCCAATATGTAATCTAATGATCGTATTAAAAGAGGCTGTGAAAGTAAAATACTTAATACCAGCATTAAATTTGTTTAATCTACCTTAGTAGTTAAAAGGTCAAATAAATCATATATTGCAAGGGATATTTCGGACTCAAGTGGCAATGATAGTACGCCCATTACCCCATATCCCAAACTCAAAGGTATAACATAAAAGCGGATCATATAAATGAACCATGCCACATAAAGTGGACGCAACCGATGAACTAAAAAAGCTGGTGTGATAGGCCTAAACCATCTCATTAAGGGGTCAGTAATCTTCACAAAGAATTTCATAAAAAAGAAAGATGAGTCCTCATTCAGAAATAGGGACATTCCAAACCTGCCAATTAATGTCCACATGATTATTCCAAGCAAATAATCTACGGCAAGGATCCAAATGGGGAATGCTGAAATCATCTTATTTAATAGTGGTGGCGCATAGAGACACGCGCCACCAAAAGTCTCTAAATTTAATGGTCAGCTGCCAGTACCGCTTTTCCTTTAGGTACTCTTATTGCATCAACCATATCTTGCGTTTCTTGATCTGGTTCTTCAGTCATTAACGAGACAACGATCATAAGTATTAGACTAACTGGCATACCAATCATACCAAACCGCAATCCATCGATCCCGTACCATGGCGTCATACCACCGAACTGAACCATGTATAGATACCAGAACCCAACACCGAAGCCACCGATCATACCGGCAACAGCTCCTGCCTTATTTGCTCTCTTCCACCATACTCCTAAAACAAGAGGGAAGAAAAGACCAGAATTAGCGAAACAAAAAGCCCATGCAACAGCACCTAAGATGGAAGTGAGTTTAAGTGAGGCAACAAAAGCTCCAGCAGCTCCGATAAATAGTAACAATACACGGGCAACCACAAGTCTTCTTGAGGTGTCGGCTTTTGGATCAATAACTTTGTAGTATAAGTCATGAGATAACGCATTTGCTATAGCAAGCAACAGTCCATCAGCAGTTGACATCGCAGCTGCGAGGCCACCTGCAGCTACTAAACCGGAAATAACATAGGGTAAACCCGCCATTTCAGGCGTTGCAAGAACAACTATATCGCCTCTCATGAAAAATTCATTGATCTGCAAAATACCGTCGCCGTTCCCGTCAACTAACTTCAAGAAGCCTACGTTACTCCATTGCTGGATCCATTCGAGATTAGAAACCTCTGATATAGACTTACCTATGATACTTGTAGCAACCGTTGGATCTAACAAAGATAGCTTTGTGAATGTAGCCAATGCTGGAGCCGTAAGATATAGAAGGCAAATGAACAGCAATGACCAACCCACAGATTGTCTAGCAGCCTTCACAGAAGCAGTAGTGAAGTAGCGCATAAGCACGTGAGGTAGTGAAGCAGTACCTGCCATCATACATAGAACCAAAGTGAAAAACTTCCAATTTGCCATAGCTGTCGCACTAGCATCATTAATTCCCACTTTTAACGCAGCTAACTTGCCTGCCTCTGCTTGCGCTTCAGCTGTTGGAAGCAATTCTTTTACTCCTAGCAAACCTTCTAGCTCCTGAACTCGGGAAACAGCGTCAAATTGGGCAAGATGAGGAATTAAACCATAACCTAGCTTGTTGGACATCCAGAAAACTGGAATAAGGTAAGCAATGATTAAAACAATATATTGCGCGACTTGTGTCCAGGTAACGGCTCTCATGCCACCAAGCATGGAACAAAATAAAATCCCTGCAAGACCAATCCAAACACCTACTTCAAATGGTATTTGGAGTGCACGAGCAGCGACTGTTCCTGTACCGTTAATTTGCGCCGTAACGTATGTAAAAGAAGCTACAACAAGGATTATAACAGCACAAACTCTCGGAAGATTACCACCATATCTTGTACCAATGAAATCAGGAACGGTATAACAGCCGAACTTTCTTAAATATGGTGCTATTAATGAGGCCACAAGAACGTAACCACCGGTCCAACCAACCAAGAAACCCATGTAAGGATACCCTTTAAGGTATATTCCACCAGCCATAGCTATGAAAGAAGCTCCTGACATCCAATCCGCTGCTGTTGCCATACCATTATAAACGGCCGGAACTTCCCTTCCAGCAACATAATATTGGCTTGATTGCATTGTTCTAGATAATACTCCAATCAAAGCGTAAATAAGTACAGTAAAAGCAACAAATAACCAACCAATTATGGTATTTGAAACACCAGCCACTTCTAGAATGGCCATTAAAATAACAAAACCCAAAAAGCCTAGCGTATAGATGCCGTAGACCTTATTAAGGCTTGTTATAAAGTTATCACCTAATCTTAACATTTATACCTCCATTAATCATCTTCGCTGAAGCCAAATTCTTCATCGATTTTGTTTTGTCTGGAGGCAAACCAAAATGTAAGAATTACAAAAGCTAGCTGAGCACCCTGACCTGCCATATAATACGCACCAGGAAAGCTACCATTTAAGGAAGTTCCAAAAAGGTGAATAATAAAAGCAAAGAAAGCCCAGATAATTAGAGTAATCCACAACAGACTTTTGGTTTTTCCCCAATGTTCAATTTGTTTGGACATATCCCCTCCTAATAAATAAACATTTCAAACCAAGCAGCATTTGCGATTAAATCATACCAAATGTTGACACTTAAAAGTTGCACGCACAACATATGTATCCTTTTTTGCCAACAAATTAAATACTGCCCTAACGTAACCCATTAAGTTAATTAAGACAAAATGTCAAACTAAATGACAAAAATTTGTTTATATAATGATTTGATTTTCTTTTAAATATTTTCAGAATAGGCTTTTATAACAGATAATGATTGCAAAAATTTTAGAATATCTCGGCCTTAGGCCTAAGAAACCATTAACAAAGCGAAGTGAATTGGTAGAATTCATACATCGCAATTCATCTTTTGTATCTCAAGTCACTTTGTTGACTTATATAAAGGCTAGAGCGGGAACACAGTTCCCAAAATTATTCGAAAATACAGAGTACTTAGAGTCGATTGAAATTGCGAGAAGCCATCTATATACCTCCTGCGTTGCTGATTTGGTTTTTTACGTAATAAATGAGCATTGTTTGAACGACATAAAAAGGAAACATATACAAACTATTCTGTCAAATTTGATTGATGAAGTTTTTTCTTTTGCTAAGTATGATGAAAATATATTCAAAGAGTTCGATAAAATGAAAAAACAATGTGAAGAGCACCTTAAAACCTTAGAGGGCGATGCGATAAATCACAAATTGTTTAAAATAAGTTCCGATACCTTTTTCAGATGGGCGCCAATGGCAGAAGAGTTTAAAAAAGAAGACGAGGAAATAATGAGAAACTCAATTCATTTTAGATGGATTGAAGTTAGGAGAGAAGTACGGGATCGAATCAGACCAAGCCTGATATTTAATTAGTTGTTTCGTGGTAGGGGGTACAGGACTCGAACCTGTGACCAAAGCGTTATGAGCGCTCTGCTCTAACCAACTGAGCTAACCCCCCACGAGGTTTTGTTTACACTTCTTCATTAAATTTGATTGTTTAGCTTGTCAAGATATAGAGTGTCTAATAATTTATAGCAATAAATAGAATTGCTAGTGGACAGAGTATTTATGGCTAAAAAAGAAAAATCAATAACTTATAAAGACTCAGGAGTCGATATTGATACTGGAAATGAATTTATAAAAAAATTACCATCAATCGTAAACTCAACATTTGATAAAAATGTTATCAACGGTATAGGAGATTTTGCTGCTCTCTACTCGCTCGAAAACGAACAGCTGACCAAACCAATATTGGTGTCTGCTTGTGATGGAGTTGGAACAAAGATTAAACTAGCAATTGATATGAAAAATTATTCAAGCATTGGACAAGATCTTGTCGCAATGAATATAAATGACCTTATATGTAACGGGGCTAAGCCACTGTTTTTTCTTGATTATTTATCTATGTCTAAATTGAAAATAAGAGAGCACTCAAAGTTAATTGAAAGTATTGCAATAGCTTGTAAAAAAGCAAAAGTATCTCTTATTGGTGGAGAAACGGCCGAAATGCCTGGCATTTATTCAGAAAACGACTTTGATTTAGCAGGATTTGCGGTAGGTATTGTGGACCGGTCAAGAAAGTTACCAAAAGAAATCAGACCAGGGGATTTAATTTATGGCTTGCCATCGTCCGGCCCACATGCAAATGGATTTACGTTAATAAGAAAACTTTTAGAACAAGAGGCTAAACACGACATAGCTGATCTAAAAAAATCTTTGCTAACCCCCACCAGATTATACTCAGATTTTGCTCAAGACCCTTTTATTTTAGATGGTAGCTCTGGGTTCGCTCATATAACAGGTGGGGGCATAATAGATAATTTACCTAGAATTTTTAGGAATGGCGTTACAGCAAAAATCCGATTAAATTCATGGGAGGTCCCTAGCTCTTTAAAGTGGGCAATAAAAAGCGCTCGACTTTCAAACGAACAAGCATTGCAAACTTTTAATTGCGGAATAGGATTTATAGCTATTATTCCTGCAAATAGAAGAAGGGACTTTGAAGCTCGAAGTAAAAAAATCAATGAGGAAGTTATTAAAATTGGGAAAATAATTTATGGAAATCAAATAGAGTTTGAGGGCAGTTTAAATATTGACTAGATTCTACAGGAAAAAAAATGTTGCTATTTTTATTTCAGGAAGAGGGTCAAATATGATGGCTCTTATAAACGACATGAAAAGTGCAAAGGATCATCCTGGTCAGCCGAAACTGGTTGTTGCAAATAATACAAAAGCAGATGGACTTGTTTTTGCAGAAAAAAACTCGATAGAAACTTTTTCTTTCGATATAGAAAAAAAAGAAGACAATCTGATTTTTGAAGAAACAACCTTGCAAGTACTAAAAGAAAAAAATATCGACATAATCTGTCTCGCAGGCTTTATGAAAATATTATCAGAAAAATTTATAAAATCTTTTTCTAAGCCTATTCTGAACATCCATCCTTCTCTTCTACCCTCTTTTAAGGGTTTAAACACCCATCAGAGAGCGCTGAAAGCAGGCTGTTTAATCCATGGCGCTACTGTACATCAAATTACAAATAAAGTTGATGAAGGTCCTATTCTTGGTCAGACTGTAATAGACATAACTAAAAACATTACTGCGAAACAGATCGAAGAGACATTGTTACCCCATGAGCACGTTTTGTACAAGAGAGTTTTAAGGGAATTTCTCAAGAAAAGTGGTAAGAAAATATTAACAATAATAAAGGCTGAAGACCCTCAGAATTGAAGAACTTCTAGTCCAGAGAAGAAAAAATTTATTTCGTCCCTTGCAGTCTCAGCAGAGTCAGAACCATGAGCTGAATTTTCGGTCATAGATAACGCAAACTCCCTACGTATAGTACCGGTCTCGGCTTGTTCTGGATTAGTTGCTCCCATAATTTGTCTATTTAGTTCTATAGCATTACTACCTTGAAGAACCTGGACAACTATTGGGCCTGAGGACATGAACTCACATAGTTCATCAAAAAAAGGCCTTTCTCTGTGGACGGCGTAAAAAGAGCCAGCTTGTTCTTTTGATAACAAAATTTTTTTTTGTGCTACAACCCTCAACCCTTTTTCCTCAAACATCGCAATAATTTTACCGGTTAGGTCTCTTTTAACGGCATCTGGCTTAATAATCGAAAGAGTTTTTTCTACAGACATTTGCATATCTCCTTTTTCTAAGAAGATTTAAGACATAAGAGTTTCAAAGTAAACTAATTTCTAACTTGAACGTGCTAACACCCACTTATTTGCTTTATTAACCCAATATTTGCAAACAATATTAAGCGCTACGAAACTTTTCCACATTTCTCTTGCATTTTCTCTTTCTTTATTTTCTTGATTATCAAAAAAATAATAGGCTTTGGAAAACCTTCGCCAGTTTTTTTCCTTGATTAAAGCCCCGCTTATTGCCAATAAGACATTATGCTCATAATCTTCGTGTATCTCAGTGGTAACTAATATGGGGTAAATCGAAGATTTTTCTTTTGTCGCTATTGAATGAGGAATAAACCCATCCTCTTTATATGCCCAAAGAAAGTCATCAATGACTTGAACGGTTTCTAGATCTTTACAACATACTAAAATGCGGTTCTTTTCTTTGTAAAGCTTTTCTATTAACCAGGAAATATCGGCAACAACATTTCTATGCGAAGAATTATAGAAATAAACCTTCTCTAATTTATTCACATTCACCTATGAAAATTCCCGTAAATACTCAAAAAGAGAAACTACGCCCCATGCTGTAGCTCCATGTCTGCTAAAAGTGGTTTCCGTGTTTTTGGCAACCCCCGCGATATCTAAATGAATCCAAGGAGTCTCTTTTTTAACAAAATTATTCAAAAACATTGCAGCAATTATTGACGAACCTTGTGAACCTCCAACATTAGTCAAGTCAGTCACGCTGGAGTACAGTTTATCTCCAAACTTTTGGTCAAGAGGTAATCTCCAAGCTTTCTCATTCGATTTTTCGCAAATGGTTAAAAACTGATTACAGAATTTGTCATTATTTGAAAATACTCCTGCGTATTCTTTTCCAAGTGCAATTATAATTGCTCCGGTAAGTGTAGCTAGATCGAATATTCTTTTCGGTTTAAATTGTACTTGTGAATACCAAAGCAAGTCACCTAACAATAAACGCCCCTCTGCATCGGTGTTATTAACTTGCACCATATCACCCTTCAGTGACTTCAAAACATCGCCAGGCCTCATGGATCTAGGTCCAGGCATATTTTCAACTAGTCCAATTAGACCCACTATATTAACTTTCAACTTGGATAAAGCAACGGACTTAAATACTCCTCCAACAACCGCAGCGCCAGCCATATCCATGGCCATATCGACCATTCCAGAAGAGGACTTTAAGGATAATCCTCCTGAGTCAAAGACAACTCCTTTACCGATAAGTGCGGTTGGTTTTGTATTACGTTTCCCACCTTTCCACTCTAACTGCACTACCTTGGATGGACTCTCTGAACCCTTCCCAACGCCAAAAAGTAAATTCATCCCTATTGTTTTAATCTTTTTTTCATTAAGAACTGTTACTTTAACACCAATTTTTTTTAAACTTTTAAGTTCATTTTCAAATTTCTTAATGTTCAAGATGTTTGCTGGCAGATTTATCAGGTCTCGGCATAGGAAGACCCCTTCAGCTAACGCATCATTTCTTGATAAATTTATTTTTGAGGGCTTATATTTTTCGTCAACAAAGAAAATGGTTTCAGCACTCATTTTTGTGCTATTATTTTCGGACTTTAATTTGTTGAAAACGTATGATCTTAGCTGGATTGTTTTGGCAGTTGAGTCCAACGCCTTGCAAATAGTCCATATAATCGAAAGAGTATCACGCTCTTTGAATTTGCTGATTATCTTTCCAAACTCATAAAGATCTTTCTCATCTACACAGTCTTTGACCTTTATAATCAATATAAAATCTGGGTCTAATGTAAGCGGATTGTCAAGATAAATGGATTTATTAGTGGGTAAATCTTTAAAGACCTTTTTATTGGTAAATTTCTTAATCATATCTTTAATATTGCTATGAAGAGGCACCCCATTATCTAATTTTCTGTTTTCACCGATAAATAAAACAAATTTATTTTTTTGATAATTAAGACCAAAACTCTTTTTTCTTTTAATCAATATTTTGTGGGGCTTCATGTATTTACTTTGGATACCTTTAAAAAGTTAGTTGTTTATATACAAGATTATCTATTTTAATATGTCTTTGAAATAATTAAATTCAAATAAGATGATCACAACAATATATATTGCCATAAGGTATCTTCAAAGTTTGGGTATATCTTTGCTCACAGTACTTTTTTTTATTCTTTTAATTGACGGATCTGATCAACTGAATTTTTTTTCTTCCAATGGGCTTGATGCAAATAAAGCAATATTAAATATTTTTTTGAGAATACCCATGCTAACTTTGGAAGCGATGGCTCTAATTGTTATGCTGAGTTCAATACTGACCTTCACATGGTTATCAAATTCAAATGAAATTCCTATTCTAAAAGCCTCTGGAAAGTCAGCCTTTAGAATTTTATTGCCGCCTGTAATAATTACTACTCTACTTGGATTAATAGTAACCTTTATTGGCGGTCCCCTGGTATCAGCTTCGATGCGTGCGTCAGACACAGTTTTGGAGAGGCTTAACCTTACTAATAAAAACTCATTTTCTGTAAGTGATAATGATATCTGGTTAAGAGATAAAAATGAAAGTATAGATATGGTTATTAAAGCCTCAACGATGAACTCCACCGCGACAGTGTTTTATGACTTAATTTTTTTTGAATTTTATGGACAAGAAAAATTGAATAGGAAAATAAAAGCTTCAAAGGCTATTCTAAGAGACAGCTTTTGGGAACTAACAAATGTAGAAATTCTGGATAATAATCTTAGGCCTGAAATAAAATCAAAACCAATAACAATCAAACAACTTGACGTTCCCACGAGTTTAACCAATGAGCAGATAACAGATAGCTTTGCAGACCCAAGAGTTATTAGTATTTATTCAATAAAACAATTCATTTCAAGGTTAGAGATGTCAGGCTACTCTGCTGTAAGGCACAAACTTTTCTTTCTCACAGAATTATCAAGGCCAATATTTTTTACTGCTATGTTATTAATAGCGGCCATGTTCTTACTAGGAAATGAGAGTAAATTTTCTAGAGGTATTAAAATTTTTATGTGTTTATTTATTGGCTTTTTATTATTCTCCATTCAAAAGATTTTTGAGTCATTTGCATTGACTGAAGAAGTGCCACTAGCATTAGTAGCGTTTGGGCCATCGACCTTTGCGATTTTAATTTTTTCAGGAATACTATTACATATCGAAGATGGATGACGTGAGACTAGGGAATATAAAAAAATTCATAATAATTACTATTATACTCCTTTCAATTAGAGTATTACAGGCTCAAGATTTTTCTATTGAAGCTGATAGTTTGGTATTCAATAGAGCTAACAATATTTTTTCTGCTAAGGGAAATGTAATAATTTTTTTTGCCGATGTGACAATTAAGACGGAAACTTTAATCTTTAACAGAGACTCAGAAAGAATATCCTTTACTTCTGATATCTTTATAAAAACTAATCAGGGAGCGAGAATAATAGCTAGTTTTGCTCAAATTGATAAAAAAACACGCACGATACTAACAAAAAATGTAAAAGCACTTATTGAAGAAAAATTCCAAGTAGCTGCGGAAGAGATGAATATTGAGGGAGAAAACACTATTTTCAAAAAGGCTATAGGTACACCTTGTGAGATATGTGTTTTAAACCCACAACCTTCTTGGGTATTGAAGTCAGACAGACTAGTACACGACCGTAAAACTAAGAAACTTCACTTTTATAACACTTGGCTAGAAATTTTTGGGGTTCCAATAATTTATACTCCATATCTACAAACACCGGAACCTGGTATAACTCGAGCCTCTGGTCTTTTGGCCCCAAGTTTTCTAAGTTCTGATTTACTTGGAACTGGGGTCAGACAACCTATGTTTCTAACAATAGGGAACAGCTCAGATTTTACTTTTTCTCTCATTAAAACATCGAAAATAAATCTTCTAATTGAAAGTCAATATAGAAAGCTATTTAATCTGGGAGATTTAATATTAGAGTCTGCATTTCTACCCTCCAATGGAAATAATTCAATCAAAGGCTTTTTGAAAGTAAAAGGCAACGCTAGATTAGATCAATCAACCTTTATAAACTTTGATACAACATTAATAAGCGACACTTCTTTTTTAGGCAAATATGGGTACGATGACAGAGATAGATTTCTAAACTCCATAAGTTTTGAGAAATTTTCAAATCGTAGCTCTCTGCAGGCTTCAACTTTATATCACACATCTCTAAGAGATAGTAACACTATTGAACCTTTAGTATTACCAGATTTAAGATACAGAAAATATAGGAAATTTAATAGATCTGGCCTTTTGCTAAGTGAAAAATACTCTTTGGTCGGGATATCACGTCGAGAAGGAACCGGTTACAGCAGACTTTCGGCTGACATAGAGCTAAGCAAAAGTTGGCAGACAGAGAATGGACTTATTGTTCGAGGCACCGGGAATGTTCTTACCGCTGCCTACAGTGAAAATAATATCAATACTGAAAGGTATCTGTTAAAAGTTTATCCGCTAGGCGCTTTGGAGTTCAAATACCCATTTTTCAGGGGTAGAAATAATAAATCTGAGGTTTTGATACCTGTGGCACAAGTAGTTTATTCCACCGACACTTCATCTCCTAAACGTTCCACTGATGAGGATAGCTCCACAACAGAGTTTGACAGCACGACTCTTTTTAAATTAAGAAAAATACCAGGTATTGATAGGCAAGAAACTGGTCTCAGGTTGAACGCTGGTTTACAATATTTTTATGAGTACAAAAATAATTATAAATATAATGTAAATCTTGGACAGGTATACAGAAATAAAAACTCGGAAGACTTCCTTCCATCTTCTGGCCTGAACGGCTATGAATCTGATATCTTATTATCAGGCAACTTAACTTTTAGAAAGGATTTAGAGATAGCAAGCAAACAGGTCTACAGCAAGAATTTTACTTTAAAAAGATCTAATACATCACTTAGACTTACAAAACCTCGTTATAAAATTAAGACTAGTTTAACTAATTTAGTTTCCGATCCATCGGAGGGAACTAGTACGGACTTAAAAGAATTAACACTAAATTTAAATTCTAACTTTTCTAAAAATTGGTCCGGTAAGCTTGGGTTGAGAAGAAATATGGTAAATAATGAAGATATTAACACTTCCCTAGGGCTCAACTTCAAAAATGAGTGTATAGATATAGATCTATCTTTATCTAGGAGAAATACAACTACTGATCTTTTACCTAAAGACTCAAGGATTGACTTAGTAGTAAATTTCGGAAACATTGGATCGAAATATTATAATAACAAAATGTCTAAGTGTGTTATAAAATGACTTTCTATGTCAGGTATATCAAAACAAAAGTTTGCATTTCTTTGATATTACTAATGCTGGTTCCAGGCTATGTTTTTTGCAAGTCCGACTTTAGTGCAGCATATCAAGTAGATGACCAAATAATAAGCAACTATGATATTGATCAAGTTAGAAAGCTAAGCAATTTATTAAATAGGTCAAGTATTGGTCGTTCAGAGGTAGAGAAAATTGTAATTAATAATAAAATCAAGGAAATTTATGCCGATAGATTAAAAATAGTGGTTTCTAACGCAGAATTAAATTTACAGATTGATGACTTTCTTCAATCAAATAAAATCACTGATAAGGAATTGACATCTTTATTAAATTCGGAAGGCATTGACATCGAAACGTTTTATAATTTTGTGAAACAAAATATTAGGTGGAAAAAAGTCTTGGATGTTAGATTCGGATACAAAATTAATAACCTTGCAATAAAGGACCTATTGCCTTTAACCTCGACCCCTAAAAGAATAGAAAAAGAGTATGAGTTTTTTGAAATATTTATTTCCAACGAGCGGTGGGGTCTTCAGAAGGCAAGTCTTATTGCGAATAGGTTAGAAATAGAGTTAAACAACGGCGCTGATTTTGACAAAGCTGTTGAAAAATTTTCTTCAGCCACTTCAAAAACAAACAAAGGTAAAGTTGGGCCGATCAAAAAAAGTAGCTTATCTAAACAATTTAGAAACGTATTGGAAGGATTAAAAAAAAATGAAGTTTCAAAGCCATTTAAAGTAAATGGAGGATTTATTTTATTAAAACTCAATAGAACTAGATCATTTCAAACTGTAAAAACACCAAAATTATCTGTAACTTTTTCCATTTTGAGCGAGTCCGTAGATAGTAATGAGACATGTTCAGACGAAAAAGAAATCAGAGGACCAGTTTTACTTTCTAAGGTTGATAAAAGTATAAGAGATATACTTACGAAACTAATGCCCGGAGAAAGCTATAATCTTATAGATAACAGTGGATTAGCACGCTCAGTTACGCTTTGTGAAAGATTCATAAGCGATAAGCAAAGTAGAGCTTCAAGCTTTGAAAATATTAAGAAAAATGAAGAAGCTCAACGATTAAGCAATGCGTTAATGCTTGAATTAAGAAGAAATACTACCGTAGTTAAAAAGTGACAAAAAATACTATTATCTTGACCATGGGAGATCCTGCTGGGGTTGGACCAGAGGTGCTTTTGAAAAGCTATAAAAAGGCTAGAGCAATGCAAAATCTAGTGGCTATCAGTGATTTTGATAAAATCAAATCCATGGCTGAAAGGTGCCACGTACCACTGAGAAAAATAAATCATATTGACGAAGCAGAAAATTTCAAAGATCAGCTAAATGTTCTTAGTTTGGATTATCCTCGAGATTTCTCCCCAGGTGAATTTGATGTTGAAAATGCGGCGTCGGTAATAGAGTCGATACGGATTGGCACGGAACTTTGCATAAGAAAGAAAGCCAGCGCGATAGTTACCGGACCAATAAATAAATCAATTCTTAGAAATAAGGGGTTTAAGTTTTCAGGCCACACAGATTACCTTGAGTATCTTTGTGAATCTGAAAAAGACACTGCGACCATGATGATGCTTAATCGCTATTTGAAAATAATCCCCTTAACGATTCATGAGCCTTTGAACCAAGTATCATCAAAAATCAAGGAACAGGTAATTGAAAAAAAAATTACCTTAATAATATCAGAAATAAAAAAGTACTTCCACTCAATACCAAAGATAGCAGTTTTAGGATTTAATCCGCACGCGGGGGAAGACGGACAAATTGGCAATGAGGAGATATCAGAGATACTACCAGCTATATTGAAATTCCATAGAAATAATAATTGTGTTGTAGATGGGCCTTTCCCAGCAGATGGTTTTTTTGGATCAAAGGAGTATAAGAATTATGATGTAACACTAGCAATGTATCATGATCAAGCGCTCATACCCCTAAAACTGTTAGCATTTTCTGAAACAATAAATTTTACATTAGGGCTTCCAATTATAAGGACAAGCCCTGGACACGGGACAGGTATTGATATTGCAAAGGACTTCAAAGCAGATTGTAATTCATTCTATCAAGCAATTTTGTTCGCGGGGACGATGTCTAATTTAATTAAGCCAAGATGAACGCCTATATTCTAATGCATAAAATAGCACCAAAAAAAAAGTTCGGTCAAAATTTTTTAATCGATCAATCAGTAATAGAAAGAATAGTTTCAATTGCTGGCCAACTAGAAAACAAAAGTATTTTAGAAATTGGTGGAGGGTCGGGCAACTTAACTAAACACCTTATAAAGGCTAAACCCAAGAATCTTATTGTTGTTGAGATAGATAATGATTATGTCAAAACTCTAAGTAAGATTTTGGAGAGTGGTAGCGTTAAAACAACATTGATTTCTGAGGATATTTTAAAAACTGACATCTACAGCTATTTCTCAGAACCACCAGTTATTTTTGGTAATTTACCTTATAATATTTCAACAAAAATTTTAACAAAACTACTAACTCCATTAAATGATGAAAGCAAGTGGGAAAAACTTTTTCTGATGTTCCAGCTTGAGGTTGCAAATCGAATAGTTGCAAAACCAAATACAAAACAGTACGGTCGACTGTCTCTGTTTGCTCAGTTTTATTCTTTTCCTTCTTTAGAATTGCAGATCCCTAAAACCTCCTTTTTTCCGATACCAAAAGTTGAAAGCGCTCTTGTGAAATTTCAAAGTAATTATAAATACTACCGCAAACACAACAGTGAGTTATTTAGAGATATAGTTAAGGAAAGTTTTCAAGGTCGGAGGAAAATGATCAAAAACACCCTCAAAGCTTCTTATAAAAACATTATCGAGATGATGGCAATTAGTGACATCCCTGAAAATAGTAGGCCAGAAAACATAACTCTCCAACAGTATTGTCAACTTACAGATGCTATAGACAAATCAAGCAACTGACTTGGCGCCTCTATCGTGCTGTATCTATGTTTTGCTCTAGAGAAATTTTTTCCTTTTGCTCTTTCAAGGAAGAAACATCCGATAAGTCTTTAACCTCGTCATTAACAGATTGTGTTTTCTCTTTAAATGAACCGCCTTCATCGGCCACGTTTTCTTGAGAAGCAGATTTCTCAGCTATTGCTTTCTGTGCTTCTAAAAGAAGCCTTGCGTAATGTTCAGAATGTTGCTGAAAATTTTCTGCCGAAACTCTGTCACCTGAAAGCTGGGAGTCATGAGCAAGAGATTGATACTTATCAATAATCTGTTGAGGAGTACCTCTCACTTTACCTTCAGGACCTGCACTGTCAAAGACCCTATTTATAACGTTACCAGGGTTAGGTCTACGGCCATTATTTCTGTTCTTATTGCGTGATTTTCCTGACGATCTCATTTTTACTATATTTTCTGTTGATGCTTTATGGTAGAACTAAAAAGTTCAATCATTGTTATAAGATAAACTATTTAAAGATTAAGACAACTGCATACGCAATCTTTGCAATTATTTTCCCTAATATTAAATTTATGTGTCTTTTTTAACACATACTACTCGATTCACAATATTGAGATCTTTATAAAAGCAAACCTTATTGAAATTAGATCGTAACAACTCTTCCCTTAATAGAAAATGTTGTCCCTCACCGAATTCAATTACAAAAATTCCCTTTTTATTCAAATGTCTATTAACACCATCCAAAAATAATTTTATTAAATCTAATCCAGATCCACCTCCATAGAGAGCTTCGTGTGGTTCATGAAGAATAATTTCTTTCTGCAAAAAACAGAAGTCGTCTTTTGCGATATATGGAAGATTAGTTACAATCAAGTCAAATTTATTATTAATATTTGAAAATAGATTCGAATGAATAAACTTGCAATCAGCCTTAAGCTCTTGCGCATTTTTCCTTGATAGGTTTAAGGCTTTTGTTGAAAAATCTGCTAGAAAAAGAGTTATGTTAGAGTTTTCTTTGTACAATGACAATCCTATACAGCCACTTCCACATCCAAGATCAAGCACCCTCATTCCATCAAAGAGTAGATTTTTAGCAACATCTATAATCAACTCACTCTCAGGCCTTGGATCCAATACTGTCCCATCAACATGGAAATCATTCTTCCAAAACGACCTTGAGCAGACTATCTGAGAAGTTGGTACGCCTACTGCTCTTCGACTGACCATTTCCGAGAATAGAGAAGCATTTTCACTTGACCCTTCATGAGTTTGATATTTATAGCTTTGAGCTAAAGGAATTCCAAAAGCTTTTGAAAATAATCGTTTTGCCGACTCTTCGTAATCATCACAACCTGCTTCCTTAAGTAATTCTTTTTTAGAAAGGAAAAGGCTCTGTTTATTTTTCATTGTCTTTTTCGAAAGAACTCATTGCTTCGAGCCTTTCTGCAGATATCAAACCATTTATTATTTCTTCAAGATCACCATTAAGTATTTCTTCTAATTTATATAATGTAAGATTAATTCTGTGATCTGTAACTCGCCCTTGTGGAAAATTATAAGTTCTTATTCTTTCAGATCTATCTCCAGAACCAATCTGAGACTTTCTTTGAGAGGCAATAGCATTAGATTGATTTTTTATATGTAAATCATACAACCTTGTTCTTAGAACCTCCATTGCTCTTGCTCTATTTTGATGCTGAGATTTTTCAGAACTTGTAACGACTATCCCAGTTGGCAAATGAGTAATTCGAACCGCAGAGTCTGTTGTATTGACATGTTGTCCTCCAGCTCCAGATGCACGCATAGTATCTATACGTAGTTCATTTGGTGATATCTCTATGTCTATTTCTTTAGCTTCTGGCAGAACTGCAACAGTCGCAGCAGACGTATGAATTCTTCCACTACTTTCTGTTGTAGGAACTCTTTGGACCCTATGAACGCCACTTTCAAATTTCAACTTTGAATAAATTTTATCCCCCTTTAAATGGAAAGTCACTTCCTTTAAACCACCCAAATCAGTATTTGATTGTTCAATTACATCTATCTTACATTTATTTTTATCTGCAAAACGCTGATACATTTTAAACAAATCTAATGCGAACAATGAAGCTTCATCTCCTCCTGTTCCTGCTCTTATCTCAATAATTACTGATCTTTCATCATTAATATCTTTAGGTATTAGTAAAAGTTTAAGATCCTGTTCAATAACGTCTTTTTTTTCCTTTAATATCAGCAACTCACTTTCTGCTAAACCTGCAAACTCTTTGTCATTCAGCAATAGTGAAGTATTTTCCATTTCAACTATTGTTGAAAAAAATTGAGAGATTATATCTTTCACATCTTTCAATTCTGAATACTCTCTTGAGTATTCTTCAAATGTGTTTCTATCTAAATTACGCTGCATTTCTTTTTCCAGGAAATCAAAGCGTTCAACAATTTTCTTAAGTTTTTTCTCAAACATAAAAAAATTACTATTTCTCTGAAAGTTCTTTTGCTCGTTGTTCAACAAGACCAACAATGTGATCGATCATCTTATCATTATCTAATTTATGATCTGTTTTTCCCAACCTATAAATCATTCCGCTTCCTGCACCGCCTCCAGTAAAGCCTATATCTGTCATTAGAGCTTCTCCTGGGCCATTAACAACGCAACCAATAATGGAGAGAGAAATTGGGGTTTTAATGTGCTCTAGTTTCTTTTCAAGTATTTCAACTGTTTTTATAACATTAAAACCTTGTCTTGCGCATGAAGGACATGAGATAATCTGAACACCCCTGTGCCTGAGGTTTAATGATTTCAGAATTTCGTACCCAGCCTTAACTTCTTCAACAGGATCTGCAGACAAAGAAACCCTCACAGTATCTCCTAACCCTGCCCATAATAAGTTTCCAAGTCCTATTGCTGACTTGACTGTTCCAGAGAAAAACGAGCCAGC
>CACLZW010000010.1 GCA_902611475.1 uncultured Alphaproteobacteria bacterium | reverse complement strand
TTGTATAGACTTTTGGAGAATTTGGCCCTCACGAAAAATAGTAACTTTTAACGACCTTCCCTCAGAATTTATAATTTGTTCTCTTAAATCATTGAAGTTAGCAAGGATCTTTTCTTCAACAGTTAAAAAAACATCGCCGATTTGTAATCCTGCAAGCGAAGCAGCTGAGAGTGGCTCTATAGCTTCTACTATTGGTTGTAGAAGATATGGAATCTCAATTTCCTTTACTGAATCACCTCTTCTTATTGTGAACTTTGATGTCTCTGCACCAGACTTATTTATATAAGAAAAAATTTCTGAAAATGAATTTACTTTTTTACCTTCAACCTCTAAAACTCTGTCATTCACTTTAATGTCGTAATTAGCTGCATAAAACTTGTTAATTTTACCAATTACCGGGTCACTAACAGAAACTCCCTGTACAATTATGATCAATGAAAAAACTAATACGGAAAAGATAAAATTTGCTAATGGACCTGCTAATACAGTTGAAAACCTTCTAATTAGTGAGGCTTCATTAAATTTTGAAGAACTAGAAGGATCTGAGTTAGCGTCAACTCTCGTTTTTATAGAAGCAAGATTATCGTCATCTGAAAATCTTACAAATCCTCCTAGAGGAATAATAGCGAACTGCCATTCAGTTCCCTTTTTGTCTCTAAAAGATAATATCCTAGGACCAAATCCAATACTGAAAACAGAAACATCAATTCTATTTAGACGAGCACAAATAAAGTGCCCGAACTCATGTACAAAAATCACTATACCAAATGCAAATACTATTGATAAAAACTGAAAAATAAAGATGCTCTGCTCCTAAAACTTAAATTTTTTCGCAATTTCCCTTGTAAGTTCATTTAATTCTAAAATTTCTGGAACGTTTTGGGGTGCTTCCATCAGTCTAGTTATCAATGAACTTTCTTCAAGGGTTCTTTCTACCAAGTTAGCCATGTCTAAAAAACCTATTTCTCCTGATATAAACCTATCCAAAGCAACTTCCTTTGCTGCATTAAAAATGACACCTAGATCTAAATTTTTTCCAACCTTTTCTACAATATCTAAAGCAGGAAACTTTTCAATATCAGGCTCACGAAATTCAAGAGCATTTATTTTTGTAAAATCAATACTTTCTAAATCAATTTTTAATCTTTTTGGATAATTGAGTGAGTAACTAATTGGACCTCTCATATCAGGTAAGGACATTTGTGCCAATGTAGTTCCATCGTTAAAATTTACCATTGAATGAATTATTGACTGGGGATGAATTATTACGTCTACTTCAGAAAATTTAAGTTCAAATAAATGCATTGCTTCAATTAATTCTAATGCTTTATTGAACATTGATGCGCTATCAATGGTTATTCTTGTCCCCATACTCCAGTTTGGATGTTTTAGTGCTTGCTTAAGTGTTGCAGACTTCATTTTTTTTAAGCTCCAATCTCTAAATGGACCACCACTAGCGGTTAGAGTTATGCTTTTTAAGTCTTTCCTGCGCTCTCCTTCTAGGCACTGGAATATAGCACTATGTTCACTATCGACTGGTATTAGCTTCGTGTTATTTCTTTTACAGGAAGATAATAGTAAACTTCCTGCACAAACGAGCGTTTCTTTGTTAGCCAAAGCTAAAACGTTCGAATGTTCTGCACAACGGAGAGAAACTTCTACTCCTGCAAAGCCGATAATCGCTGACATGGACCAATCAACTTCTATGCAGGCTAAATCTAAAAGAGATTTTTTTCCATAGCTCAAGATAATATCGGTATCAAAAAGTGCATCTTTTAGCTTTAAAAAATGTTTTTCATTACCAATATTTGCGTAACGAGGTTTAAATTCAAGGCAATCAGCTATTAGCTGATCAACGCTATTATATGCAGAAAAAGCAATAAAATCATATAACTCTTTACGATCACGCAGAACATTCAACGTGCTTTGCCCTATTGATCCAGAAGTCCCAAATATGTTGATCTTTTTTTTAGTCATGTTGTCAGAAAAAAATCAATAATTTTAACAAAAAAACTTGCACATATAAGTCCATCAAATCTGTCTAGCAAGCCACCGTGTCCAGGTATTATATTTCCAGTATCCTTAACACCTAAATTTCTTTTAATATAGCTCTCTATAAAGTCCCCTACTTGTGATGACAATGCAATTCCAAAAAAAACAAAAACAAAAAAATCTGAGACAAATAAATTAAATGCCTTCAGTATATAATAAAAAGTAATTACTGTTATCCATCCAAGAAATATTCCAGCCCATGTTTTGTTTGGACTAATTCTCTCAAATACCTTTGGACCTCCAATAATACGGCCACCAAAATAACCTCCCATATCTGCAAAAGCAACTAGTAGCACTAAAACGAAAAAAAAATTCTCACCACCAAGCTCTGTTGATGACACAAGCAAATTTAATAAAAAGGATATTGATAAGTTCACATATACTATAAAAAAGCCTAGTCCCATCGATTTAGATAAATAAAAGATTAAAAAAAACAAACAACCATTCAAAAAAAAGGTCATTAATAAAAAATCTTTTGAGAAATATAGAGGGAAAATACAAACAGCTAGAAGAATTAAATTGAAAATACTTGGTTCTTTTTTAAAACTGAAAAGCCTAAATAGCTCTCGTAGAAACAATACATTTAAAATATACAAAGAGGGCGTAAGTAAAAATGGGGCAATCACTGTAATAAGAAAAAGAATTAGTAACAATACCAAAGCAGATAAAGTTCGTAATTTCAGATCCTCAAACACAAACCACACGTGTAATATATACGCCTATGAATTTAGAGTTCAAAACGTTACAATCTCTGATTGTTTTTCTTTCTGTAATTCTTCAACTGAAACAGTCATTTTATCAGTCAACTCTTGAATGTCGTCACCCCAAATTTGGGCCTCGTCTTCAGACATGCCTTCGGCACGAAGTCTTTTGATTTTATCCATACCATCTTTCCTGACATTTCTAATTGCTATTTTTGCATTCTCAGCATATGTTGCGGCGAGCTTCGCAAGTTCTTTCCTTCGTTCCTCGTTTAGTTCAGGAATAATCAGTCTAATAAAGTTCCCTTCAGTTTGAGGTGTTAACCCAAGTCCCGAGTTAATAAGTGCTTTCTCGACCATATTCACATTATTGACGTCCCAAACGTTAACTGACAGTACTCTTGACTCAGGAACAGTTATAGTAGCACATTGATTTAATGGAAGCTTCGACCCGTATACCTCTACTACGACGGGATCAAGCATTGAAGAAGAGGCTCTACCAGTTCGGAGAGAAAGAAAGTCGTTTTTTAAAGAATTTATAGCTCCTGACATTCTTTTTTCAATATCACTAATGTCTAAATTAAATTCATTCATATAGTTAACTTACTAGTGAAAACCGTCCATTACCTTCAACAATACTCAAAAAATCATCAGTTTCAAACAGAGAAAAAACAATGATAGGAATAAAGTTGTCTCTAGCTAGGGCTATGGCACTTGCATCCATTACTTTCAAATTCTCTTGCAATGCAGTATCGTAGGTAATTTTTTCGAGATATTTTGCTTTAGGGTTTAAAATTGGGTCTTTATCATATATACCATCAACTTTAGTCGCTTTAAAAATAGCTTCACATTTCATCTCTATTGCTCTTAAAGTTGCTGCCGTATCAGTCGTAAAATAAGGATTTCCTGTACCAGCGGCAAATATACAAACTCTATTTTTTTCAAGATGTCTAACAGCTCTTCTTCGGATATACGGCTCACAAATTTGATCCATAGGTATTGCTGATATTACCCTTGTATGGACATTTAACTTTTCTAACTCAGATTGCATAGCTAGAGAGTTCATTACGGTCGCCAACATGCCCATATAGTCTGCAGTTGTTCGCTCCATTCCTTGAGCACTGCCTTGTAGACCACGAAAAATGTTGCCTCCACCTATAACTAGGCATAACTCAATGCCTTTTTCATGGACCTTTTTTATTTCAGAAGCTATTCTATTTACCGTTGGTGGATGTAAACCTACCTTCAGTTCTCCCATTAAAGCCTCACCAGATATTTTAAGTAATATTCGCTTATATCGACTTTTTTTTGTCAATCTCAATTAGCCTACTAATTAACTATATCTTTAACTTCGGCAGCGAAGTCACTTTCTTTCTTATCAATACCCTCTCCAACTTTAAATCTGACAAAATTTATTAACACTTGATTATTTTTTTCTAGCACTTTTCTTACAGAAGAATCTGGATCCATTACAAATTTTTGGTTTAACAAAGTGTTCTCTTCATAAAATTTTTTAAGTTTTCCTGACAGTATCTTTTCTGCAATATCGGCTGGCTTTCCTTCTGAAATAAGCTGCTCACTAATGATCTTTTTCTCTCTATCAACTAGATCTGAATCTAAATCATTCTCAGATATCGCTAATGGAGATGTTGCAGCGATATGCATCGCTAACTTTTTTCCAAAATCATAATCTTTATTTCCCTCTAGAGAAACTAGAACACCTATTTTTCCACAATCCTTTGAAACCGAATTATGTAAATAAGAATAGATATTTGAACCTTCAATACTAATTACTCGTCTCAAACTAATATTTTCTCCGATTGTAGCTATTTTGTTATTTATAATTTCTTGAATACTTTTTCCTGAAACACTCTTATTCAAAAGTGTATCTTTGTCTGTTGTTCCAAATCCTTCATCCAAAATTAGATCTACCAAATCAGTAAACTCTTTATTTGTAGCGACAAAATCAGTCTCTGAGTTAAGTTCAATCATCATACCCTCATTTTCATGAACTCTTACTCCAACCAAGCCATCTGCTGCAACTCTTAATGATTTTTTTTCTGCCTTAAGTAGTCCTTTTGTTCTTAGCCAATCTTGGGCAGCTTCTAAATCGCCGTCTGTTTCGAGGAGAGCTTTTTTCGCATCCATCATACCTGCTCCTGACTTTTCTCTAAGTTCTTTAACCAATAAAGCTGATATCAATTTATTCTCCTTTGATTATTATTGCTCATTTTTACTTCCCTTTGGCTGTTTCGGTCTTAGAACTAACACCGTCTTCAACTATGTCTTGTGCGTTTTCTGAAACATCGACCTTAGATGTGTCTCTTGTAGCATCGGAACTTTTATTTTCTGCTTTTGCTTCGCTGGAATGTGATTTAGGTCCATCAGCCTCTTTTTTATTTTCCTGTGTAACTTCGTCAGGAACTTCTTGCTCCATCACTTCTTCTTCAGGCAAGTCCTCAGATAATGGTGTTTGAGCCTCACCTAAATCAATACCAGCAGAGCCTAACTGCGACTCCATACCATCTAAAATAGTTTTACTAACTAAATCGCAATATAAAGATATTGCTCTTGAAGCATCATCATTACCAGGTATTGGGAAATCAACGCCATCAGTGGAGGAATTTGTATCCAGTATTGCTACAACGGGTATACCTATTTTTTTTGCCTCTTTTATTGCTATGGCCTCTTTATTAGTATCTATAACAAATAGCATGTCAGGTGTATTTTTCATATCCTTTATGCCACCAAGAGATAAGGTTAACTTTTGATGCTCCTTTTCTATATTTAGCCTCTCCTTTTTTGTGAAAAGGCCAAGCTGACCTTCGTCAAATGCCTCCAGGTCCTTTAACCTAAGAATTGAATTTGATACTGTGTTCCAATTTGTCAACGTGCCTCCAAGCCATCTGTAGTTGATGTAATACTGAGCGCATTTTGATGCAGCTTCTGCAATAGACTGTTGCGCTTGGCGTTTTGTTCCTACAAATAACACACTACCGCCTTTGGCGACTAGCTTATGTATCTCACTTAGAGCAGTATCCAGCATAGTAAGTGTTTGAGTAAGATCTAAAATGTGTATTCCGTTTCTTGAACCGTATATGTACTCATCCATCAAGGGGTTCCATCGGTGAGTTTGATGTCCGAAATGCACTCCAGCCTCTAACAGCTGCCTGATATTATAACTTGGTAAATTCATTATATTTTCCTTTTCGGTTTTGCCTTAACGCACTTTCCAAACTATGGACCGAAACATTCTATGCGTTTGCGAATTTTTTTTTTTTTAAGGCATCAACAAGGTAATATCAAGAATTTATTTATTTATTTTAAATCTACTTTTTCTACAATTAGTGAATGTCGTTATATAAAAAAAAAATTTACATATTTGGCTGTACTATGTGGGATATCGTTGGAACGCCTTTAGAGCCAATAAGTAAAGGGAAAGATTGTTCTGGTTTTATATATGAGAGACTAGGAGGAGTAGCTTTCAACATAGCTTTAGGTCTCTCAAAAACCCTTAATAAACGAAGTTTTGAGTTAAATTTGGTCTCTGCAATCGGTAAAAATGAGAAGACCAGTTTAATACAAAAAGCTCTTGAAGAGAACAATATTAATACAAAATATCTTTTGATTAGAGGAAATCAAAATGATCAATATTTATCTATTGAAACAAAGAATGGAGAAATATTTGGATCAATTAATTCCTCAAATACTTTTTTATCTAGCCAAAGTGATATAATCAAATATTTTTCTCAAATATGTTTAGCACACAAACATGAAAATAGTGATGCAATTTTTATCTTTGATGGCAATTGTACAAGAGAGTTTTTAGACTATGTAAAGAAAGAGGCAAGTGAAAAAATTTTTACCAAATATTTCATCCCCGCTAATTTTTTGAAACTGGCAGAATTTAAAAATGATGCAATTTATTTTAAAGGGTTTAATCTTTTTATTAACCTTAAGGAAGCCAATATCTTAATAGACTCAAAAAAATTGAAAAATGCTATGGATGCGTCAATTGCTATCTTCGAAAAAATAAGAACTGAAACCAGTTTGACCATTGTTACCGATGGTCCAAACATCGCATGCGGTGTTTCAAATGAAGAAGTTGCAAAAGTTCAACCAGAAGCCATTAAAGATACTAAATCAAGATTGGGAGCAGGTGATGCATTCTTTGCATATTTTTTATCCTATAAAGAATTAAACCCGTCAGCAAGCCTTAAAAAAAGCTTGTGCGCAGCAAATAGAAAAACACAGAAGTACTTAAAAGCTAATGATTAAAAAATTTATAAACAAGAATAAACATCTAATTAAATGCTCTCGGGAAGTGTTAAAGGCAATTGATAACAAGATTCCACTGGTTGCGTTGGAGAGTTCAATAATTTCCCATGGAATGCCTTATCCCCAATCACTAGAAATGGCAAAAGATATTGAAGGAATAATAAAAAATGAGGGTGTTCAACCAGCAACACTGGCTATACTAAATGGCAAAATTCAGATTGGTCTCGACCCTGAAACTCTAGACGCTTTTGCCAAGTTTCGAAATGTAGAGAAAGTCTCAAGCGTCAATCTAGACAGCACGATTTTTTCAAAAAAGCCAGGTGGAACCACCGTTTCCGGCTCGCTTAGAATATGTAAGTTAGCCTCAATCTCAGTGTTCGTCACGGGGGGAATTGGAGGAGTTCATAGAGATGTCTCTGAAAGTATGGATGTATCTTCGGACCTCCAAGCTATTAAAGATTCTGAAATAATAACTGTGTGCGCAGGCCCAAAAACAATCCTAGACATCTCAAAAACTTATGAGTTAATAGAAACACTATCAATCCCTGCATTTTCATACAGACAAAATAATTTACCCGCTTTTTGGTATAGAGATACAAAATTGCTATCTACTCACCGAGTAGATAGCCCAGAAGCAATTGCAAAAATTTACTCAATTGCAAGGAGTATGAATAGTTGTAATGGATTATTGCTTTGCAACCCAATACCAGAAAAGCATTCTCTGAACCAAATGTACTTAGAACCATTAATATTAAATGGAGTTATGGAACTAAAACAATCCAACATAACTGGAAAAGAACTCACTCCGAGTCTATTGAAGTATTTAGTTGAGAAGACAAATGGAAAAACGCTCCTTTCAAATATTGAACTTATAAAAAATAATGCAATGCTCGGTGCTAAAGTTGCTAAAGCTCTTGATTATTGCTAAGCATTAAAAGGAGAACTTTAATATGAGAAAACTTTTTCAAAAATTACGACGAGATTTTCTAACCGGATTAGTTGTTCTAATACCTATCGTTCTTACAGTTTATTTGGTTTGGAGTGTTATCACATTCATTGACAAAGTCATAATTCCTATTATTCCACCCAAATATAATCCGCTAGAAATGTTTGAAATTTATATTCCTGGGCTAGGTGTATTTTTATTTTTAATTGTTACTACTCTCATTGGATCATTAGCATCAGGGTTTATAGGAAGACAGACCATAATTTTAGGTGAAAAAATTCTTTCACGAACACCGATAGTAAACACGGTGTATAACTCAATTAAACAAATAATCCAAGCCGTCTTCAAGCCTGATGGTACAAATTTTAAGCAGCCATGCCTCGTTGAATACCCCCGAAAAGGCGTATGGGCGGTAGCCTTTATCTCAACGGAGACCTATGGTGAAATTAAGCAAAAAATTAATCATGGCTCTCTTGTTACAGTTTTTTTACCGACCACGCCAAACCCAACGTCTGGCTTTATGTTATTTGTACCCAAAGGTGACATAATTATCCTGGATATGTCAGTTGAAGACGCTGCTAAACTTATAATTTCAGCAGGACTAGTGATGCCAGAGAAAAAGTAAAAAAAAAAGTTGGATTTTTTTTGTCTTTTTAGTAGACTTAAAAAACTGCTCGATAGGTTTCTTGCCTGTATGAAACCTGCCTCAATAACTAGCGCCTTCTTCTGGGGGCGCTTCTTTTTTGAGAAATTTCTCCATATTTTTCAATACGTTATAAGACAAGTTTAAAGAGTTTCCTTTTTTCGTTTTAATGAATAATTTTTCACTAGAGGGCTTTATGTTGCTCTTGTCTGATTCTATAAAAGCTAATAAACCAGAGATATTTTCAACTTTTCCTTTTCTGAATTTAAAAGTTATACCTTTAGTTCCAACTTCTAAAGACTCTATTTCAAGCGACTTACACTTTTCTTTTATTTTTAGAATGTTTGCTAAGTTAATGACATCCTTAGGTATTTTTCCAAATCGATCTATCAATTCTGCAAGTAAAGACTCCAAATGCACTTGGCTTTCAAAATTTGAGAGTCTACGATAAAAACTTAATCTTAAAGCTGAATCCTTTATATAGTTTTCAGGGATCCTTGCTGTGATAGGAATTCTTATCACAGGAGACCAATTTTCTTCATGATTGGAATAATCGCTATCATTCTTATTTAACTTTAAAGAATTAATAGTTTTCTGTAACATTTCTTGGTACAACGAAACTCCGATCTCATTAGCTTGACCAGTTTGTTCCTCCCCTAAAATATTCCCAGACCCCCTCATCTCAAGATCTTGAGAAGATAGGGTGAAACCAGATACTAATGAATTTAACTCTTTAATTAAATCGAGCCGTTTCCTTGCAGTTTCTGTCAGCAAAGCGTTTTCTTTGGTAATCAAATAAGCAAAGGCTCTCTTATTAGAACGACCAACTCTCCCTCTTATTTGATACAATTGGCTTAAACCGAATAACTCTGCTCGATATATAATTACTGTATTCGCTCTTTGTACATCAAGGCCACTCCCAACAATATTTGTCGAAACAAGAAGATCTAACTCTCCATAGTAAAAAGCTGAAATAGTTTTTTCTAATTCATTGTTTCTGGTTTTGCCGGTAGCAACCATATATTTAACTTCAGGTAAAAAATTGTTTAGAAATTCTTCTATTGCACTAATATCTTTTATTCTTGGAACGACAAAAAATACTTGTCCATTTCTCTTGATCTCGCGAATAATAGCAGATCTTATGGTGCCCTGATCAAACTCAATAACATTTGTTTCAATAGGCATTCTATTTTTTGGAGGTGTATTAATCAATGAAAGGTCTCTAATTCCTGAAAAAGCCATTTGTAAGGTCCTCGGTATAGGTGTGGCCGATAGAGTTAATACATGAACGTTGGGGAATATGGATTTTAGCTGCTCCTTTTGATCTACACCAAAGCTTTGCTCCTCATCTACAATTACCAAGCTGAGATCATTAAACTTTAGATTTCTATTGATAACACTATGTGTTCCAATCAATATATTAACATCGCCAATTGAGAGATCGTCTTTTATTTGACTTACCTCTTTTGGTTTAGTTAATCGAGAAAGCATTTTTATTTTGATGGGGTAACCGTCAAAGCGTTTTTTAAAAATTTCGGTATGCTGTTTGGCTAGAAGAGTTGTAGGCGCTGCTAAGACAACTTGTCTATTCTCAGTTACCATTATAAAAGCCGCTCTTATTGCAACCTCCGTTTTTCCAAACCCCACATCGCCACAAATTAGCCTATCCATAGGGTTTCCAGCAGACAAATCTTTTATAACGTCATTTATTGCTTGTGTCTGATCAGGAGTTTCTTCATAAGGAAACCGATCACAAAAATCTTGGAAAAGATCTTTTTGCAGATTTATCTTTTTTGTATCTATAAGTTTTCTTTCCGCGGCAACCTTAATCAGCTTCTCCGCGATCAACTTGATTTTATTTTTGACTGTCGCTTTTCTCATCTGCCAATTCGCGGAACCGAGCCTATCTAGCTTTGCTTCAGAAAAACCTAGTGGCGATATGAGTTCTATATTTTCTACAGGTAGAAATACTTTATCAGAGCCTGCATAATCAATTTGAAGAAAATCATTTTTTACTCCGTTTATTTCAAAACTCTTTAGCCCCATAAACATTCCAATTCCATAGTCTATGTGAACAACGAGATCTTCTATACTTAATGAATTTAGATCCTCAAAAACAGCAGTTAGGTTACGGAGCTTTGCTGCTTTGCTACTTCTCAGGTTACCTCCAAAAATTGATTTTTCGGTTATGATCTCAAATAAAGGAGTTGAAAACCCTAAATCTAAGCGTGTTACTGCATAATAAAGTTGTCTTGGAGCATTATATATTTGGTTAATGTTTTCTATTTTTCTTACAATACTTAAGTTGTGTTCTTTCAAGACGTTAATAAGTCTTTTTATTGATCCCTCAGAATGACCAGACAAGATGATTGGGTGCTTTTTTACTCTCTGCCTCAAGTACTTGGAAACTTCGTTAAAAAGCGAAATGTCTTCTTTATTTCGTTCTACCGCAAAATCTTTTGTAGAAGAAAATGTTGTTTTTATTTTATTCGTAAAAATCTGATCAATTTTCTCAATATCATAAAAACTAATAGCTTTAGTAAACTCTAACGGTGACAAATAATGCGAGGAGGGCTCCAATAAAGAAAGTTTATTTGGGTTTTTAGAGACAGTCTTCAAGTCAAAGCTTCTACTCTCAATAATCTGCTCCCATTTATTCTCAATCATTACTTGCAGATCACTTTCATATGAAAGAGAAGCTCCCTTTAAAAGTGAGAATATATGAACGAGTTTTGGATTAAATAAAGGTAACCAGTGCTCTATTCCTTCAATCAATATTTTTTCCGATATCGAGTTATAAACTCTATCGTCACTCTTAACCATCCCAATAGTTCTTCGATAATTCTGCCTGAATATATTTATAGCTTCTTCATCTAGTAGTATTTCAGATACAGGAAATATGTTCACATCTTTTATAGACCCATTTGACCTTTGACTTGATGGATCAAAGGTTCTTATTTTTTCTAATTTGGTACCAAAAAAGTCTAGTCTGATAGGATATTTTATTTCAGGAACAAAAACATCCAATATACCGCCTCTTAGAGCATATTCGCCTATTGAATATACATTTGTATGTCTTGAATACCCCATTTTTTCAAGCCATTCAATTAGGTTGGACAGAATTACATTTTGGTTAATCTTAAGAGAAACGCTCTTTTCAAGGATTTCTTTAATAGGAACAATTTTTTGAATAACACTGTCAACCGACAATAAAAAAATTTTATGAGATTTGCCAACTCCTTCCAATGCCCTCAGAGCACTATACCTTTTAGATATGATCTCTTTTTTTGGAGAAATATTACTATAAGGCAAGCAGTCCCATGCAGGATAAACAATCACTTCTACTTTATCATTCAAAAACTTAAGCATATCCGAAAACTGTTTCAGCTCTCCTTCACGTCTAACGATGTGTATATGAGTCAATTTATCAGAGCTTTCAAATATCTTTGACAAAGCAAAAGCTTCAAATTCCTTGTTATAATATTCTGTAAAGTTTTTTTTCATGCAAATTTCTCTAACAAAGTTATTGCTGATTAAATGAATAAAAACTAGAATAAAATAATATTTTTATTAACAGTTAGGATAAGTACGATGTTTAGTAGCTTTCCCAACAGAAGGGGAAGAAGATTAAGGCAGAATAGTGGAGTAAGAGCCTTAGTTAGAGAAACGATCCTAAGTAAATCTGATTTGATTTGCCCGATATTCTTAAGAGATGGTACAAATATTGTTGAAAATATTCCTTCTATGCCTGGAGTAAATAGGTATTCAATAGATACACTAATTCCCTATATAGAGAAGCTAATCAGTTCAGGAATATTGGCGGTAGCTTTATTCCCACTAACACCTCCTAATAAAAAATCTTCTGATTGTGCGGAAGCTTGGAATCCAGAAAACTTAGTGAATATCGCTACAAGGCAATTGAAAAAAAAATTTCCTGAACTGATTGTAATGCTCGATGTGGCGCTCGATCCCTATAACATTGATGGTCATGATGGTCTTCTCGTAAATGGAAAAATAATTAATGATGAAACCTTGGTAGCGCTAGAAAGACAGGCATTGGTTCAAGCTGAAGCTGGAGCAGATATACTTGGTCCATCTGATATGATGGACGGCAGAATTAAAAAAATAAGAGTTGCTCTTGAAGAGAAGGGTTTCAAGGATAAACTAATAATGTCATACGCAGCAAAATTTGCGTCAGCTTATTACGGGCCATTTAGAGAAGCAGTTGGAGCACAAGGATTACTAAAAGGTGATAAAAAAACTTATCAAATTGACCCTCCTAACATTCAAGAGGCAATTAGGGAAGTTGGAGAGGATATAAATGAAGGGGCTGATATGATTATGGTAAAGCCCGGAATGCCTTACCTTGATGTTATTTCGGAAGTAAAACGAGAATTTAGCTTTCCAACTTTTGCTTACCAAGTTTCAGGAGAATACTCAATGATAAGAGGAGCAATTGAACGTAATTGGCTCGATAAAGATATTACAATAATCGAAAGCCTTACTTGCTTTAAAAGAGCTGGATGCGATGGAATATTAACATATTTTGCACCTGAAGCTGCAGACATATTAGATAAGAGTAGCGGTGGTTGAAAATGTGGTCAATTTTACCATTTAAAGAATTAAAAAATTGTACTTTTTTATTCATAATTACTTTTCTCCTCTTATCATGTCAGAATGTAGGCCCGAGGAATAGTGGCAGCGTGATCAACAGAGATGCAGAGCTAGTTTTACAGACTTTATTCGAAATTGATCCCGACACAGTAAGCATATACAAAAATGCACCAGCAACTCTTATTATTCCAAGAATTACTAAAGCGGGACTTATGCTAGGCGGAGCATATGGAGAGGGAGTGTTAAGAATAAATGAAGCACCAGTTGATTACTATTCATTGGCATCCGCTTCATATGGATTGCAAATAGGAGCTCAACAATATTCGAATATCATTTTTTTTATGACAGAAGAGGCTTTACAAAAATTCAGAGTTACTGATGGCTGGGAGCTCGGAGCTGATGCAGAAGTGGTATTTAGAGATAAAGGCTACTCAATAGGTGTTAGTTCAAAAACAATTTCTAAACCCGTCTATGCTGTAGTTTTTGATCAAAAAGGTCTATTAGCGGGGACTTCGTTAGTTGGTGCGAAGTATTCGAGATTAATTAGGTAGTCTATTCAGTTATCAAACCTCGTTAGAAGACTAGAAGTATCAAATTTTGAACCCCCATTTCGTTGAATCTCTGCATAGAATTGGTTGACTATTGAGGTTATTGGAAGTGAGATATTATTATTGCCTGCGTGATCAAGGCATATACCAAGATCTTTTCTCATCAATTTTACAGCGAAACCGAAATCAAATTTTCGATCAACCATCGTCATACCTCTATTACTGAGTTGCCAACTACCAGCTGCGCCTTGCGAAATTGCATCTAAAACTTTCTTAGTATCCAACCCACTTTTTTCAGAAAATGAAATTGCTTCTGAAAGGGCCTGGATAAGTCCTGCAATACAAATTTGATTAACCATTTTTGCTATTTGTCCTTTCCCAGGACCTCCAATTAAAGTGATATTTTTCGCATAAGCTGCAATTATTGGTTTTATTTTTTCAAAAATTGAATTCTCACCGCCAATCATCACGGTTAACTCCCCTTTTATAGCACCAACTTCTCCTCCTGAGACGGGAGCATCTAAAAAATGTATATTGAGCTTTTTAGCTTTTTCGGAAAGTTCAATAGCAATGTCAGAGGATGTCGTAGTGTGATCAATAAACACGCTACCAGTTTTCATAGAAGAAAAGGCATTATCTGTTCCTAAAGTTATATCTCTCAAATCTGTGTCATTACCAACACAACTAAAGACAATATCGCTATCTAAAACCGCTTCCTTTATTGAAGTGGAGTAGGTTCCAATATGGTTTTCAATCCACATTTTTGATTTTTCTTCTGACCTATTGTAAACAGTCACTTTGTAACCCTTTTTTGAGAGATGCCCTGCCATTGGAAAGCCCATTACGCCTAATCCAATAAAGGTAATTTTTTTCATAACTTAATCCTAAATAATTGAACAATCTTGTTAGTATAATATAATCTGATTTTTTAAAAAAGTTGATATAATGAAAATACTATTAAAAACGGTGCCTTATATTTTCATGGCATTGATATTCATTTCCCTACTAATCTGCGGATTTTTCTTTTATTTAAGTTATCAATCCTTGCCAAAATATAGAAAGGACGTTTTCTCCTCTGATATTCAATCAAAGGTCTCTATAAAAACAGATTTATACGCGGTTCCACACATCACAGGGCAAAGCGATGAAGAAACTTTTTTTGGTTTAGGATATGTTCATGCACAAGAACGCCTATGGCAAATGACTTATCTTAAACGCATATCTCAAGGTCGTTTATCTGAAATTAGTGGGCCAGAAACAGTGCTCCTTGACTCATTCATGAAATCTTTGGATCTACAAAATCTAGCAAATCGGATTTTTCAAAATTTATCGACAGACTTAAAGAAAATTTTATCATCATATTCCAAAGGAATTAATTTCAGGTTGAAAGAAATACAAGATCAGGGTTTAGGTCGTGGATCTCCTGAATTTTTTTTCCAATCTCCAGAGGTCACCCCATGGAGCCCTGTAGATAGTTTAACGATATTTAAATTTATTGAGTTTATGTCATCAAATAAAGCTTTAACAGAAATAGAGCTAACATCTTTAATATTTTCGAGCGTGATAGATGATAAAATAAAGCATTTAATTAGTGATTCAGGCCTTCTTCGTTCCAGACTTGATGAAGTTATCTTAAATTTAAGAGAACAACAAATTGATGAGCGCAAAAAAAATAAATACGGAAGCTACAATGGCTTTTTTACACCTCCAAATGCTGGATTTTATTCGAACGTTTTTGCAGCCGATGGTAGACGGACGGCATCAAAAAAATCGCTATTATCAACAAATTTATTTCTTCCCCTGTCTTCACCATCATTATGGATGCTTGCCCATCTTGATCTAAAAGGTACTTCAGTAGTAGGGGCAACTGTTCCCGGTATACCAATTATATTTTCTGGTAAAAATAGTCAATTGGCATGGGGGACGTCTTTTTCGTTTGTTGACGACCAAGATCTATATTTTGAAAAAATAAACCCAGCAAACAAAAACGAATATCTTTCACCTTCGGGATACAAACGATTTTCAAATCAGAAAAAGTTAATAAAGGTAAAAAATAATGCTACTGTCAGTTTCGAAGTTAGGCGAACTGAAAATCGCATTATAATACCTCACGAACTATATGAAATGCAATCTATAGTTCCTAATGGTTTTCTTGTTTCTTTGGCTTGGACGGGTTTTAAAAATAACGATAAGACACTTGAAACTTTCGTGAACTTAATGTCTGCAAAAAGCTTAGATGAATTTAAAACTAATATGTTAGAAAGCAATAGCTTCAATTTGCTTTTGGTTGTTGCTGATGAAGCAGAAGTTTATTCTGTATATATTGGAAATTCGCCCAAGAGAAAAAAGGAAAATGAGACAAAGGGGCAAGTAATTACTCCTGGCTGGAAGATTCAGAATCAATGGCGCTTAGATGAAAAAGCGGAACCGAAACCTTTTGCTGGTTCTAGAAAAAACGGGATCATTATTAATACAAACAATAGTTTTTCAACAGGCCCTTTCCCAGATCATATGAGTTTCAATTGGGGTGATGAACAAAGACTTCTTAGAGCAACAAAAATGGTTAGCAAAAGAGAGTTTCATAGCACTGAAAGCTTTAAAGAACTACAAAATGATTTTATTTCAGAGCCTGCTCGTACTTTGTTACCACTCATGGGTAAAGAACTTTGGTTTCAATATGATAATAAAGATCCAGATGACATCAATGAGATCAAGACCCGTAGTCTAGAACTTTTGACAAATTGGAATGGAAACATGATGGCAGGCTCACCAGAGCCACTTATTTATGCAACATGGGTTGAAACATTTATAAAAATGCTTCTCGAAGATGAACTGAGTTTTAATCCTTCAGCCGCTAATATGGCCAGCCCACTGTTTTTGGAAAAAGTACTTAGAAAATACCAAAATGCTGAAACATGGTGTGATATAAAACATTCCGATAAAATAGAAACATGTGAAGAGTTATCCAAAAAATCACTTACAAAAAGTCTTCGAAAATTAAAGGAAGTATATGGATCTGATATAAACAATTGGAGATGGGGCGATGAAAGAAGAATAAACCATCCTTCTTTTTCGGTTAATGGTGTTCTAATCCCAAAGTTCTTACAAGAAATATCGAGTGAGCTTTCTGGAAGCGAACACACTTTAAATTCAACGATGTTAAGGGACTTCTCCAATTATAAAGTAGCAAAGGGTAGCTCCTTCAAAATGATAGTTGACTTTTCTTCACCAACTAAAAATATGTTTATAATCCCTTCTGGGCAAAGTGGCCATTTAATATCGAGGCATTATGATGATCAAACAAGTCTTTGGAAAAGTGGAAATTATATATACTTGTCTGGAGTTAAAGATTTAATACTAGGCGGGGCTAAGGGCGAGATTATTATCCATCCTTTGTCAATCGAATAGTTTTTTACATTTAATTAATGATCCAATAAGAGTATCAATTTCATGTTCTGTGTTGTAAAGAGCGAGACTTGCTCTGCAAGTAGCAGGCACACCGATAAAGTCCATTAAGGGTTGCGCGCAATGATGACCGGACCTAACTGCAACACCATTTGCATCTAATATTGTAGCCATATCGTGAGCATGTGCGCTCCCCTCCATAGAAAAAGAAAATATAGCGAGATTATCCTTATGAAAACAGTGTCTAACCAACCAATCTAACTTCTCTAACTCGGTTCGTGTATAATCTGAAATCGACATTTCGTACTCTAGAACTGATTTTCTGTCTAGATTTTGGACAAAGTCTATCGCAGCGCCGAGACCGATTATTTCGGCAATCCCCGGTGTGCCAGCCTCAAATAAAAATGGAGATTTATTATAAATCACATCGTCTTTTGTGACACTTCTTATCATCTCTCCTCCACCATTAAATGGAACCATTTCATCTATTCTTTTTTTGTTGACGTAAAGTACTCCAGTACCAGTTGGCCCAAACAGCTTATGGCCGGTAAATGTATAAAAATCACATCCAATATCCTCGACATTTATTTCCAAGTGAACAATAGCTTGAGAACCATCTAATACAGACACAATCCCTCTCTCTTTCAGTGCCTTACAAATTTCCTTAACATCAAGGATGGAACCAAAAACATTGGACATGTGTGTTATGCATACCATTTTGGTTTTGGAAGAAATCTTTTTTTCTATCATGTCTAATGATATTTGACCGTTCTCATCTGGATCAATCCAAACAAGCTTAATACCTTTTCTAGACCTTAAAAAATGCCAGGGGACGATATTAGCATGATGCTCTAACGTTGACAAAATAATCTCATCTCCAGACTTAAGGTTTTGGTTAGCCCACCCGTATGAAACAAGATTTAATGCCTCAGTAGAACCCGATGTAAATATAATTTCTTCTTGAAACGAAGCTCCTAAGAAAGAAACAACCTTGTCTCTTACTGCTTCATATTTTTCGGTCGCTAAATTCGATAAATAATGCAACCCTCTGTGAACATTTGAATACTCGCTTTCATAGCATTTTTTTACAGCTTCTATGACTTTAATTGGTTTTTGTGACGAGGCTCCATTGTCTAAGTAAACCAAAGGCTTATCGTTAACTTTCTTAGAAAGTATTGGAAACTCTTTTCTAAATTCTAAAACGTCAAACATTTGGCAAGTCACCGACTAATAAAGATTGCACAATTGATATAAATATCATGAAAAGAAGTCCCATTGTTAATGATACAGTGATCGCACCCAGGAATGCTGTTAATAATACGCTTTTGAATTTATATAGTACTGACACTACAGAAGACAATGCCCAGATAAACCACACCAATTCAAAGAACCTTAAAATATAGTATAAGTCGAATGAAATAAATAGAAATAATACCTGCATAAATTTGAAAACGAATGTCACTAAAAACAAAAACAAGACATTTTTTCCTAGCTCTTCTATGGCTACATTTTTATTAGAAAAGTTACTAAAAAATAAAATAGAGGACATCACAGTTATTATAAAAATTAGTTCAAAGGCGAACATACTAAAGGGATTAAAGATAAAAGATAATGAGTTGTTTTCAAGTAACTTTGAGGCATTAGCAGACGTTTTAAAGATTAACTTCTCTAACAAGGAATTTAATAGAGAAGTCGTAGCTGCGATAAAAACAGTGCCCTCTAGTACGGAACTTAATTTTAATTTAATTGGTCTCAATAAATCTGGCAACTCGGCTGGCTTTCTGAGACTTATTAGAAGCAATTGTTTAAAGTCCATCAGCTTTCAAGTTCCTGAGCTAAAGTTTATAAGAATAATAGGTATAAAATAAAAACTGGTGATAACAAAAGTAAAAAGGTTTCTATCCTTAAATTTTGAAACAAAACTGACAATCCTTGAAAAAATATACACTATAATTATTTCCGAGAGAACAACAATCACGAGTTCTATGGTCCCGCCTATAAAAATTTTTATGATGCTAACCACTAGAATTATTAAAGTTGATACTGAAAGAGACCAAAATAAAGCCAATCTAGTTTGAAAACTCGAAGAAGAAGCCCCAAAAATTCTTAGTATAAAGTGAAGAATAAACCCTAGGAGATACATAAATATAGGAAGGAAAAATAGATATGAAACTATCACCGCTGTTATAACAGACAAGTAAGGAGCCTCCTGAACTTGACTAGTAACTTCAATCAATTGTGACAGAAGCAAGATTATGCAAGTAAAATACAAAAGGGGAAGCAATTGACTTTCTTTAACTCGTAATTCAATTTGCTCATTTATAGAAGCATCTAGGTCACTAAAGGCTGAAAGTATAGCTGTAAAGAAACCTTTATTAATTCTTAGTTGTTTATTCATGAAAAAAGCTTGAGGTCCAATTATCAATATAGTGACTCAGAGCTGATTTAATGTCTTCATCTTCAATCTCATCTAGCGCTTCTGAAATAAACGCTGCAATAAGCATTTCTTTAGCTTTATCTTTACGCACACCTCTACTGAGCAAATAAAATAAACTCTCTTTATCTAGGGAGCTCGAAGTCGATCCATGAGAACAAATAACATCATCAGCGTAAATCTCTAGTTCTGGCTTACATAAAAATTTTGATTTGTCGTTTAGCAAAAGAGATCTACTAGATTGATAGCCGTCGGTCTTTTGCGCTTCTGGCGCAACATATATTTTACCTCTCACTATAGAAGTACAATCGTTTTCTAGCACTGATTTAAAAACTTGCCTGCTTTTACACTCATAAGCATTATGGTTTATCAAGACATTTTCGTCGCTAAAATGATCCCTTTTATTTATCAGGCTTACGTTTGCAATTGAAGTGTTTATACCATGCCCATTTAAATGCAACTCAAGCTCTGTTCTGGTAGCCTTGGTATTTAGTCTAAGTCCAAAGTGGTTGAAAGTTGAATTTTCAGCTAGATCACAAAACTTATGGGAAATTTTTGGAAAAATATTATTCTGTCCAGTCAAATCTAAGAAATTCAACTTAGCATTTTTTCCTAAATAAATTTCGGTTACTGAGTTGAAAACAGAAAGATTATTTCCAGTTTCGATTATGGTAGCTTCTACATCATCTTTTATAACAATTAGGTTTCTTTGAAAGCAATTGCTCGCTGAGGTTTTAGTTCTATTATGTATTACAAGCGGTTTTTTGAAACTATCTGAAAAGCTTATAGCGTAACCAACTTTTGGACTAAGACTATTATCTCTGGCCAAAGGTCTTGGAATAAGTTTTTGAGATTTTTCTTCAAGCCGCCCAAAGTAGTTTTTTGCAAACGACTCTTCATCAGTAATAACGTCCATAATGCTTAAAACCGACTTACTTTCCTCACTTCCTAATTTCATGATATCACCATGAACGGTCAGGTCAGGTTCAAATAAACAGGTTCCTTTTAACTGGCTTAGGTCTATCTGAGAGGTATCTTGAACAAAATCAGATACTATATCTAAGTTACTCTTTCTCCAATATTCTGATCTACGGCTAACTTTCTCAATGCTTAAACTATTACTCTCTAATTCTCGTCTTAAAGAATCATACCAATCACTTGTATTTACATGGTTCAATGTTTTTCCTTACCAAGTTGCAAGAAATCTTTATACCCTGTTTCCTCTACATGAAGAGCGAGTTTTTTATCGCCAGTTTTTACTATTCTTCCATCTACCATAATATGAACAAAATCAGGAACTATATAGTTTAGAAGTCTTTGATAATGGGTTATTACTAGAAATGAACGTGAGGATGATAAAAAATTATTTACTCCTCTAGAGACTAATTTCATAGCATCAACATCTAACCCACTATCTGTTTCATCTAGGATTACAAATCTGGGCTCTAGTAAACACATTTGTAGGATTTCATTACGCTTTTTTTCTCCACCTGATGCTCCAACATTGACCGGTCGTTTCATCATTTCGTCACTAATTTCTAGATCTTTTGCTATGCTACGTACCAGCTTCAAAAAGTCTGCTGCATTTAGTTCCTCCTGACCTCTTGTTTTTCTTTGAGAATTTAAAGCAGTTCTCAGAAAATTCATATTACCAACTCCAGGTATCTCTATTGGATATTGAAATGCTAAAAAAATTCCAAGTGCCGCTCGTTCCTCTACCTCAGCATCCAACAGATCGCTTCCGTCAAATTTAACAGTACCATTGTTGACAACGTATCCATCTTTCCCAGCTAGAACACTTGAAAGTGTGGATTTGCCTGACCCATTGGGTCCCATTATAGCGTGTACTTCACCGGGATTAATGGAAAGTGATAAACCCTTAATTATCTGTTTATCCTCTTCTTCCAAAGAAACTTTTAAATTATCTATTTTTAACATATTAACCAACCGAGCCCTCTAAAGAGATTGCAACCAATTTTTGTGCCTCCATTGCAAACTCCATTGGGAGTGCTTGTAACACCTCCTTACAAAACCCATTCACGATCAATGCTACAGCATCTTCTTCTCCAATTCCCCTTTGCATACAATAAAAGAGCTGATCTTCGTCTACCTTTGACGTTGTAGCTTCATGTTCCGCCCTCGCACTACTATTATTTATATCAATATAGGGCACAGTATGCGCTCCACATTTATTGCCAATGAGTAGACTGTCACATTGGGTAAAATTTCTTGAGTATTGCGATTTACCCCCAATTTGTACGAGTCCTCTGTAGGTGTTTTGAGCTTTTCCAGCACTAATTCCCTTGGATACAATTCTACTATTAGTGTTTTTGCCAAGATGTATCATCTTAGTGCCTGTATCGGCCTGTTGCATGTTATTGGTAATAGCTATTGAGTAGAACTCACCAGACGAGTTATCACCTTTTAAAATACAAGACGGATATTTCCAAGTTATCGCAGATCCAGTTTCTACCTGTGTCCACATGACTTTGGAATTTCTACCCCTACAATCAGCACGTTTCGTAACAAAATTGTAAATACCTCCAACCCCGTTCTCATCGCCTGGAAACCAATTTTGTACTGTAGAATATTTAATTTCTGCATCGTCAAGGATCACTAACTCTACGACAGCAGCATGCAACTGGCTCTCATCCCTTTGTGGCGCAGTGCACCCTTCCAAATAACTTACGTATGAGCTATTGTCCGCAATAATCAAGGTTCGCTCAAATTGTCCAGTGTTTTCAGCATTTATTCTAAAGTAGGTGGACAATTCCATCGGACACCTTACTCCTTCGGGAATGTACACAAATGATCCATCAGAAAAAACAGCAGCATTGAGGCAAGCAAAAAAGTTATCTGATATTGGAACAACGGATCCTAGGTATTTTTTAACTAAGTCAGGATATTCCTTTATGGCTTCTGATATTGAGCAAAATATAACCCCAGCAGACTTTAACTCTTCTTTAAAGGTTGTCCCAACCGAAACACTATCAAAAACCGCGTCTACTGCAACCTTACGATTTTCTGACATTTCTTCAGGGTTTTCTTCAATTACACCAGCGAGTTTTTTTTGCTCAGTTAAAGGAATTCCTAGCTTTGAGTAGGTTTCAAGAAGTTTTGGATCTACTTCATCCAAGCTTTTTGGCTTTTCCTTCATATTGGCGGGCCGTGCATAGTAATACTGATCTTGAAAGTCGATTTCAGGAATTTTTAATAGCGCCCAATCGGGCTGTTTAAGTTTCTTCCATCTGTTATATGCCTTTAGTCTCCAATCAAGCATCCACTCAGGCTCATCATTCTTTTTCGATATAAGCTTAACTATATCTTCATTTAAACCTAATGGAGCATATTCCGTCTCTATATCTGTTGAGAACCCATATTTATATTTACCTCCAACGGATCTAACCGTGGAAAGGGTTTCCTTATCAATTACGTCCCTCACCTGATAATTATCTGTCATTTATGCAAAGTCCCTGTATTTTTTATGTCTAGAATATAATTGTTTCCATGAGAAAATAAAGGCTTCAATATCATTTTTTTTTGTATTAGGTCCCAACGATACCCTTATTGAAGAGCTCGCAAGTTCTTCACTATATTTCATCTCCTTTAATAGACTTATTTCACTTAATTTTCCTGACGAACATGCTGTACCCGAAGAAACACTGAAACCTTCAAGGTCTAAAGCAATTACCTGGCTTTCGCCTTTCCAACCGGGGGTTATAATGCAGGATGTATTCGGTAGTCTCTTTTCTTTTTCCCCAACTATTATGGAGTTTTTTGAGATTTCTCTTACTTCATTCTCTAGCATGTCTCTTAAAATCTCAATTTCTTGCCATACACCATCATTTACCAGTTTAATAGAGTAGGCTAAGGCTTCAGAAAATGCAGCAATAAGCATAAAATTTTCGGTCCCTGCTCTTAATCCAAATTCTTGATTTCCACCTAAAATTGTGGATTCAATTAAATCCTCGTGTTTTACGAAAAGTACCCCTACTCCTTTTGGTCCACAAACTTTGTGCGAAGCCAAGAAAAATGCTTGCGGCTGGATCTCGTTAAATTTAAAATCTATTTTTCCAATAGCCTGAACTGCATCAGTACACGCTATGTGTTTGGGAACATTTTGTAATATTCCGGTCTCAGAGTTAGCAATTTGCAGAGCCTGGTTGTTTTTAGAAGTATTTGAAGAAACCAGTCCATTTTTCTCAACCGGTATAGACACATCACACCACCTTTTTACACAATCGTGTTCAATAGCTGAACATGCTAATCTTTTGTTATGTAAAAATAGTGCCGCAGACTCCGATGCGCCGGATGTAAAGATTATTACACCTCTATCAAGACCTAAAAGGTCCATCACATCATCTCTTGAACGTTCAATTATATTTCGCGCCTCTCTTCCTTCAAAGTGTACTGAGCTCGCATTACCTATCAAATCCAGATTTGAAATTAAGCTTTTTCGAGAGTTTTCGCACAATAAGGCGCTAGCATTCCAATCAAAGTAACGTCTGCCATTTTGCAAGAGCGTCATTAAGCTTGAGCAAAACTTGATACTGCTTGACATGGCTCCATAGAGTCAGAGGCAACGTCTTCTAGTGAAATATTATGTAAAAATAGGTAAACTTGAGATGAAAACTGTTCCCAAAACTTTTCAGTTAAAACTAGCTCAAAAGGTTTTGGTAAAATATTTGTTTCGATTTTATCGTTAATGGAAATTGCAGCGAAATTCTCATCAACGGCTTCCATAATGTCATGGATCCTTATATTTTTGGGATGAGAATTTAAACTGAACCCGCCAGATGCCCCTCTTACAGCTTTCACTAAACTTGCTTTACGCAATTTCATAAAAAGTTGTTCAAGGTAAGTTTGTGAAATGCCAGTTTCATGGGAAATTTCAGACACAGATACCTTTGAGTTGAAATCTTTTCTAGCAATATATGCCATCGCTATCAAAGCGTATTTACCTTTTGTGCTTAGTCTCATGCTTAAAAATAAAAAATAAAATATAATTTATTCTTAAAATAGCTTGACTTAGAGGTCAAGCAATTAGTAACTGTATGTCATTGATTGATAAAGGAACTTCAATGCCCGAAGTAAACATATCTGGTCCAAGCGGTAGGCTCGAAGGTCGATTCCACCCTCAAAAAAATACAGATGCTCCCGTAGCTATAATGTTACACCCGCATCCAAAGTTTGGCGGCACTATGAATAACAAGGTTGTATACAATCTTCACTACTGTTTCTTTAATCTTGGGTTTTCATGTTTAAGGTTCAATTTTAGAGGTGTTGGCAAGAGCGAAGGTGAGTTTGATGATGGGTTGGGAGAATTGGCAGACGCAGCATCAGCTCTAGATTTTCTACAAGCAAATTCACCAAATTCAACCGGTTGCTGGGTTGTTGGTTTCTCTTTTGGCTCTTGGATAGGTATGCAGCTATTGATGAGAAGACCGGAAATAAGTGGGTTTGTATCAGTATCACCTCCCGCCAATACATATGACTTTAGCTTCTTAGCTCCCTGCCCTTCGTCTGGGCTGATTATAAATGGTAGTTTAGATCGCCTCGTACCTCCATCTGATATAAAAAATTTATCAGATAGACTGAAACTACAAAAAGGGATCAAAGTTTCTCACAAAGAAGTTGAAGGTGCTGATCATTTTTTTACCAACTTTGAAGAAGAAATGACAAAATCAGTTAATGAGTATCTTGCTACTAGATCAGATTTATAAATTATTGTGGGTTAATGTTAAAAAGTAATATTCTGCATAATTTAAAAACCCGTGGCTTTATTAATGACTGCACTGATTTAAAGGGCCTCGATGCCTTATTGAGCAATTCAAAAGTAACCTGCTATATTGGGTACGACGCTACTGCTTCCTCCCTTCATGTAGGCCATCTTATGAATATAATGATGCTAAGATGGTTTCAAAAAGATGGTCACAGGGTGATTACTTTGTTAGGAGGCGGCACAACAAAAATAGGAGACCCCTCCTTTAGGAAAACTGAGAGACCATTGATAACCGACGAAACAATTAATGCTAATCTGCTTAGTCTCAAATCGATATTTTCCAAATACCTAAATTTTTCATCTGATTTCCCCGGTGCACTTATGCTGAATAATGATGAGTGGTTAAGCAAGCTAAACTACTTGGATTTTCTGAGAGATACCGGAAAGCATTTTTCAATTAACAGAATGCTTAGCTTCGAATCAGTTAAAAGCAGACTGCAAAAAAATGACCCTTTGAGCTTTCTAGAATTTAATTACATGATATTACAAGGCTACGACTTTTATAAACTGAACCACGACTATCAATGCATTCTTCAAATGGGCGGCTCTGATCAATGGGGTAATATAGTAAATGGCATTGAGCTAACTAGGCGTATGAACAGCAATAAACTTTTTGGTTTGACTTCCCCATTGTTAACAAACTCTTCTGGTCAAAAGATGGGAAAATCGTCTAGTGGCGCTGTCTGGCTAAACGAAGAAAATCTGTCTCCTTATGAATTTTGGCAGTTTTGGCGGAATTGTGACGACGATGATATAGAGAAATTCCTTCTTCTTTTTACTGAATTTTCGATTGACAAAATTAAAGAACTGACTTCTAGAAAGGGTCATCGCCTAAATGAGGCAAAAATAGTTCTAGCAAACGAGGTCACCACACTATGCCATGGAAAAATGAAAGCCGATGAAGCGTTTGTAACGTCAAAAGCAGTGTTTAGTGAAAATATTGGATCTTCCAAACTACCTACAATCGAGATCAATGCTAAAGATTGTCCTGAACGTCTTTCTATCACTCAACTAATGACACTTTCAGGAATGGTGAAGTCTGGAAAAGAAGCGAAGCGATTAGTAAATGAAAATGCAGTAAAGCTAGAAGGAAGGATGGTAACAGACATTACTGAAAAGTTTGAGAAAATTAATTTTTCCGATCCTCAGCAACTTTCAATAGGGAAAAAGAAACATTTCAATATCATCATTTTCTAGCCTTACTATTCAAGGTAAACCTTTTTCATAAAGTCCGGATTGTCGACAGCACCATTTCTTTTCAAATCACCTTTTTTAATTTTTGATAAAACCTCCATTCCAGAGCTTACCTTGCCAAAAACTGTGTAATTATTATCTAAATGAGGAGCAGGTTGGAACATGATAAAAAATTGACTATTAGCAGAATCCGGATTACTCGACCGTGCCATGCCAACAGTACCTTCGACAAAGGCCACATCAGAAAATTCAGCTTGCAAGTCCGCCAATGAAGAGCCTCCTCTACCAACTAGCTCTGGGTCAAATGCTTGTATTTTGCCAAACTTCACATCACCCGTCTGGGCCATAAAGCCTTCAATTACTCTATGGAACACTACGCCATTGTATGCGCCTAAATTAACCAAAGTTTTTATTCTTTCTACATGCAAGGGAGCTAAATCTGGCAGCAGTGTTATTTCAATTTTTCCACTAGCTTCACCTCCCACTTCAATTACAAGATTATTCTCTGCAAACGCACATCTACAGATAAGTACGCAAATAAATAAATTTACAAGAGTTTTTTTAGAAGAAAAAAATCTAAGCATTTTTAATTGTCTTTATGAAATCTGGGTCATCAACTTTTCCATTATCCATTTGATCACCTTTTTTTATTTTATCTACTACGTCCATACCTTTCAAAACTTTTCCCCAAACCGTATATTGATTGTTTAAATGCATACTGTTTTCAAGCATAATAAAAAACTGGCTATTAGCAGAATTAGGGTTTTGTGATCGTGCCATACCCACAATACCCCTGACAAACGGCTCAGAAGTAAATTCGGCTTCTAGATCAGGCAGGTCTGAACCTCCCATTCCGACACGATCACTTTGGAGGCCATTTTTCAAGGAACCAAACTGACCATCACCCGTTTGAGCCATAAAGCCATCAATCACTCTGTGGAACACAACACCATCAAAAAATTTATCTTTTGATAGCTGTAATATTCTCTTGCAATGATTGGGAGCAAGGTCATTTAACAATTCTATAGTAACATTTCCTTTATTTGTCTCTAAAACTATATTTTTTTTGGCACTTTTTTTTGTTACCCTTTTTTTCTTTAATGCCATCTCTTATCCTTTTTTAGTTTTTAAATTTACTATTAATTGCAAACGCAATGTCTTCAGTTACAAATTTGTCTATGTTTCCACCTAGCTTAGCAATTTCTTTCACCAATCTAGATGCAATGGCTTGACAACCTGCATCTGCCATCAAGAATACTGTCTCTATTTTATTGTCTAATACTCTGTTCATTCCAACCATCTGAAACTCATACTCAAAATCTGATACCGCCCGTAAACCTCTTATCAAAATTGAAGCACCTACGTCTTTTGCGCACTCGATCAGTAAATTTTTAAAGGGATGCACCACAATATCAACTTTCAATGATTTTAAATTAGCTATTTCTTTTTCTACAAGCTGCACTCTTTCTTCTAATGAAAATAAAGGATTCTTATCATTATTTATAGCCACTCCTATTACTAACTTATCAACGAGTGTTGAAGCTCTGCTAATTATATCTATATGTCCAAGTGTTAAAGGGTCAAAAGTACCTGGGTACAATCCTACTCGCATTATATTTTCCTTCTTTCTTAAGCTTTTTTAGCCGACTTTCAAACAATAGGACTTAAAAATGTTCCTGTAAAACTTTCTTTGACAGTCGCTATATATTCAGGTGTACCATGACACACTACTTCACCGCCTTTATCTCCACCTTCTGGTCCAATATCAATCACATAGTCAGCTGTTTTAATCACGTCCAAATTGTGTTCGATAACAACAACTGTGTTACCTTTCTCTACAAGCTCATGCAGGATTTCAAGTAGTTTTTTAATATCATGAAAGTGTAACCCAGTTGTAGGCTCGTCTAATATATACAAAGTCGATCCCGAGCTTCTTCTTGCGAGTTCTTTTGCAAGCTTTACCCTCTGAGCTTCTCCTCCTGACAAGGTTGTCGCCTGTTGACCCACTTTAATATAACCTAGGCCAACTCTTTTTAGGGTTGACATTTTTTCTCTTATCGAAGGCACTGCTTTGAAAAAATCTTCAGCCTCGTTTACTGTCATTTCCAATACATCTGAAATGTTTTTATCCTTGAATTTTATTTCAAGCGTTTCTCTATTATACCTCTTGCCAAGACATTGGTCGCATTCCACATAAACATCAGCAAGAAAATGCATCTCTATCTTGATTAATCCATCACCTTGACAAGCCTCACAACGGCCACCTTTTACGTTAAAAGAAAAGCGTCCAGGCATGTACCCTCTAGCTTTTGACTCTGGCAAGCCCGTAAACCAATCCCTGATATGCGTAAAAGCACCTGTGTAAGTAGCAGGATTAGATCTTGGAGTTCTTCCTATTGGAGATTGATCTATATCTATAACCTTCTCAAAATTCTCTAAACCTTCAATTTTTTCAAACTTTGCAGGCGTTTGTCTAGAGCCGTTTAGTTTCGAGGCTGCCGCTTTAAAGAGAGTTTCTATTATTAATGTCGACTTGCCTCCCCCTGATACACCCGTTACGCAAATAAATAATTCCGTTGGGAAAGAAATATTTATGTTTTTGAGATTATTGCCACTTGCTCCTGTTAATTTTACCTCGGATTTTGAATTAATTCTTCTTTTTGCCGGCACAGGTATGCTCTCTTTTCCAGAAAGATAAAGACCAGTAAGCGACTTCTCACTTTTTATAACATCTAGAGGTGTGCCCTGTGCAACAATATATCCACCCTGAACTCCTGCACCAGGACCAAGATCAATAACATGATCAGCTTCTCTTATTGCTTCTTCATCATGCTCAACCACTAAAACTGAATTACCTTGTGCTTTTAAATCTTTGAGCGTTTTGATTAGCCTTCTGTTATCTCTTTGGTGTAATCCAATTGAAGGCTCGTCTAAAACATAAAGTACACCTGTTAAGCCAGAACCTATTTGACTTGCTAGTCTTATCCGCTGACTTTCTCCCCCAGACAACGTACCTGAGGCTCGACTTAAAGTTAAATATTCTAGACCAACATTATCCAAAAAAGTTAGCCTGCTGGAGATCTCTTTTATAATAGCGCTACCAATTTGAAGATGAGACTTAGAGAGAGTTTGTCTCAATGATTCTATCCATGCAAGCAACTGCTTAATCGACTTATCGCAACACTCTCCTATGTTTTGTTGCGCTACCCTTACGCAGAGAGCCTCCTGCCTTAGCCTGTAACCATTACATTTTGGGCAAGGTTTATCACTCCTGTATCTTTTAAACTCTTCCAACAACCAAGGTTCAACAGTTTCATCAAATCTACGCTTTAGGTTAGAAATTACCCCTTCAAATGATTTTTTAGTATTATAAACTCGCCCCCCATCATCAAATCTAAAGTTGATCTTCTCTCCCTCATTACCGTACATTAAAATTTTTTTAATTTTTGTATCAAGGTCCTTCCAAGGAGCATCGGGATTAAATTTATAATGTTTCGATAAAGCCTCAACCGTCTGTCTATAATATGGATTGGAACTCCTTGCCCAAGGAATAATGGCTCCATCATATACGGATAGTTTCTCGTCTATAACTATTAAGCTTTCATCAAAGAGGTCTTGGCGACCGAGACCATCGCACGCTTCACATGCGCCGGTGGGCGCATTAAAAGAGAATAGTCTCGGTTCGATTTCGCCTAAACTAAAACCAGAAACAGGGCATGCAAATTTTTCAGAAAATAAAAGAGAGTCTTTTTGTTGATCTTCATCGAAAACATCAACGACAACTATACCTTCAGAAATATCTAAAGCTGTTCTTAAACTATCGGCAAGCCTCTCGCCAATCCTATCCCCAGAACTTGCAATCAAACGATCGACGAGTACGTCTATATTATATCGATATTTTTTGTCTAATGTCGGCATCTCATCAATGTCATGAAGGTCTCCATTAATCCTGACCCTTTGAAAACCTTTTTTAATTATCTCATTAATTTCTTTCTTAAATTCTCCTTTCCGATCTTTCACTAAAGGCGAATATATATATAATTTTAGTCCCGATTTCAGTTTCGATATTATGTCTACCATATCGGAAATTTGTTGGGCTTTTATGGGTTTTCCGGTAGCTGGACTGTAAGGCACACCCACTCTGGCAAATAGTAATCTCAGATAATCATAAATTTCGGTGACTGTCCCAACAGTTGAACGGGGATTCTTACTTGTAGTTTTTTGCTCAATAGAAATTGCTGGTGATAATCCGGATATACTTTCAACATCTGGTTTTTGCATCATGTTTAAAAACTGTCGTGCATAAGCCGAAAGGCTTTCCACATAGCGACGCTGGCCTTCTGCATATATTGTATCGAATGCTAGCGATGATTTCCCAGATCCCGACAAACCGGTTAGTACCACCAACTTATCTCTTGGAATATCAACATCTATCGATTTCAAATTATGTTCCTTAGCAGAACGAACTTTAATATGTGAGATAGAATCCAAGAACAATCCTCCTGATCTTCAATTAAAGCAAATAGTAAATATTTAAAGTACTTTTTAATATTCACCTTGATACTTTGTTGAAAATTATATACTTCGATGTTAAATTAAAGGAGCGAGGTTGTGTCATGGCTGGAAGTTTAAATAAGGTCCTTCTTATAGGAAGATTAGGAAAAGATCCCGAATTGAGAGAATTTCCATCTGGAGGAAAGGTGTGTAACTTCTCCTTAGCTACGAGTGAAACGTGGAAAGACTCAAGTACTGGGGAAAAACAGGAACGCACCAGCTGGCATAATATAGCAATTTTTAATGAACGTCTTGCCCAGATAGCCGAGCAATACCTAAGAAAAGGCTCGCAAGTTTACATTGAAGGACAGCTGGAAACAAGAAAATGGCAGGATCAAGCGGGTAATGATCGATACACAACAGAAGTAGTTCTTAAAAATTTTAGGGGTGAGCTAACAATGCTGGGTGGAAGGTCTGATGATATGTCTAATATGTCGAATCAGCAAAATGAAACACAGCCCTATCAATCAATTGAATCAGGTAGATCTAGCGAGGATAATCTGGGTATAGACGATTTAGATGATGAGATCCCGTTTTAGTTTGACCATTTTTTCAGGAATTCTTACTTTTGACAGATAACGATAGTAACGAAGAACACTCAGAAAGTGATAAAGTATTAATCGATAATAGCGTGTCACAAGTTTCGCTAGAATCAGAGATGAAATCTGCTTACCTAGACTACGCAATGAGTGTAATTGTGAGCAGAGCTATTCCAGATCTCAGAGATGGCTTAAAACCCGTTCACAGACGAATTCTATACTCGATGCATGAGACAAATAATACGTTCGACAGACCATATAGAAAATCTGCTCGACCTGTAGGCGATGTAATGGGTAAATATCATCCTCATGGAGACCAGGCTATCTATGACGCGCTAGTCAGAATGGCTCAAGATTTTTCAATGTCTTTGGTATTGCTAGATGGGCAAGGAAACTTTGGGTCAATTGATGGAGATTCCGCTGCTGCGATGAGGTATACTGAAGTTCGAATGGCGAAGCCCACAGCAGCTTTGCTTGACGATATTGAAAAGGGTACTGTTGATTTCCAAGATAATTATGATGGAAAAGATATCGAGCCTAAGGTTTTACCAGCAAGATTTCCAAATTTATTAGTAAATGGTGCAGGAGGTATCGCAGTGGGAATGGCAACAAACATTCCTCCACACAACGTTGGAGAAGTGATTGATGCCGCATTAGCTATAATTGAAGATCCTCATATAGAGATTGAGGATTTAATGAAATTGTTGCCCGCCCCCGACTTTCCTACTGGTGGTATCATTTTAGGTCAATCTGGTTCTAGACAAGCGTATTTAACTGGTAAGGGTTCAATAGTTATCAGAGCAAGACATTCCTTAGAAGAACACAAAAAGGATAGGTTATCAATAGTGATAACTGAAATTCCCTATCAGGTAAATAAATCCTCGCTGGTCGAAAAAATAGCGGAACTCGCAAGAGAAAAAAAGATCGAGGGAATATCACATGTCCAGGATGAGTCGGATAGACTTGGAGTTAGAGTTGTTATTGATTTAAAAAGAGATGCCACCGTGGAAGTGGTTTTAAACCAACTATATCGCTTTTCACAGATGCAAACGAGTTTTGGTTTCAATCTTTTAGCCTTAGATAAAGGGAAACCAAGTCTCCTCAATTTAAAGAGTTTTTTGACTAAGTTCATTGATTTTCGAGAAGAAGTGGTTGCAAGACGAACCATTTTTGAACTTGAGAAGGCCAGAGAAAGAAGCCACCTTCTTTGTGGTTTAGCCGTTGCAGTTTCGAATGTTGATGAAGTTATTGCTATAATTAGAAATTCCGAAAATCCATCCAAGGCAAAAGAAACGCTTATGAATACTAAGTGGAAAGTGAAGGAGTTAAGCCAATATTTAGAGCTTATTGATGATCCTCTTCACAAAATTAACGAAGATGGAACTTATTTGTTGTCTGAGCAACAGGCAAAAGCAATACTCGAGTTGCGTCTTCAACGATTGACGGCACTAGGAGCAACCGAAATAGGCAGTGAACTAGAAGACTTAGCAGATAAGATAAGAGTTTGCCTCGATATTTTAAAATCAAGAGAACGAATAAGAAAAATAATTTCTCAAGAACTTAAGGAAGTCAAAGAAAGCTACGCTATTCCAAGAAGGTCAGAAATTCAGGAATTTGAGGGAGACTTTGAAGATGAAGACCTTATCGAGAAAGAAGAGATGGTCGTTACAGTTACGAGAGAAGGATACATTAAAAGAACAGCATTATCTGAGTACAGAGAGCAAAAACGTGGTGGCAAGGGTACTCAAGGCATGAATACAAAGGAAACTGATGTGGTAACTAATCTATTCGTTACGAATACACATACACCTTTATTATTTTTTTCATCAGATGGTTTTGTTTACAAGCTTAAGACTTGGCGCCTACCACAAAGTGGCAGAAGCTCCAAAGGAAAAGCTATTGTAAACCTGCTACCAATAAATTCGTCTTCGAGAATTACAACTATATTACCAGTTGAAGCAGAGGAGGAAACTTGGAAAGACCTTCAAATATTTTTTGCCACCTCTACAGGTAACGTTCGAAAAAATGCATTGTCAGACTTCACAAATGTAAAAGCAAATGGAAAAATTGCTATGAAATTGCCTGAAAACACGACACTAGTTGGTGCACAGATTTGCAAAAATGATAATGATGTACTGCTTACCACTGCAAAAGGAAAAGCCATTCGTTTTAATACTCAGGATGTAAGAATTTTCAAGGGTCGCGATTCCATTGGCGTCAAAGGAATAACTTTAAAGAAAAATGACACAGTCATATCTATGGGTGTATTAAAACACATAGAGGTCAGCACAGAGGAACGATTAGCATATTTCAAAATGAGAAGAGCAATTACGGGTGAAGATAACGGAATTGAAAATGGAGAAGACTCTACATTAGTTTTAAGTCAAGAGAGATATGTTGAGTTGGGTGCCTTGGAGGAATGGATATTAACAATTACGTCTCAAGGCTTTGGCAAAAGATCTTCAGCCCACGAATATAGAAGGTCGGGGCGTGGCGGTCAAGGCATCACATCTGCTAATCTTGAAAGAAGACAAGATAGCATTATAGCCTCTTTCACTGTGGAAGATGATGATCAAATAATGCTAGTTACATCTACGGGCCAAAGCATACGCTGCTCCGTATCTGAAATATCAAGGCAGTCGAGAAGTGCGTCTGGTGTAAAAGTATTTGATACCAAGGGAGATGAAAATGTCGTATCTGTCGCTTGGATAGCGGATACAACCGAAGATGCAGATTAAATGTCAGAGAAAAAAGTCGCTATAGTTGGAGGTGGACTGGCTGGAAGTGAAGCCGCGTGGCAGCTAGGTAGAATGGGTATATCATCAAATTTATACGAAATGAGGCCCAATAAAAAAACTCCTGCCCATAAGACTTCCTTGTTAGCAGAGCTAGTTTGCTCAAATTCGTTTAGATCAGATGACCACACCAATAATGCTGTAGGACAATTACATTGGGAGATGAGAGCTGCGGATGGGCTTATTATCTCAACTGGTGACAAGGCACGTATACCAGCAGGAAGTGCAATGGCAGTTGATCGAATGAAATTTTCGTCAGAAATAACTGAGTTAATAAAAAATAATTCTTTTATAAACGTAATACAAAAAGAGATAACAGACTTAAAACAATTAGAAGAAGACCACGTAATAATAGCTTCTGGTCCTCTTACGTCAAATAAGCTAGCACAATCTCTTATAAAACTAACTGGATCAAAAAATTTATACTTTTATGATGCTATAGCACCTACCGTCTACGCAGACTCTATTGATTATGAGAGTACATGGTTTCAATCTAGGTATGATAAAGGAGATAGCACTGAAGAGAGGAAAGCTTACCTTAACTGTCCTATGACAAAGGATGAATATTATGAGTTTGTTTCTAAAATCTCTAGAAGTGATAAAGCCGACTTTAATGATTGGGAAGTAGATGTACCATTTTTTTCTGGATGTTTACCAATCGAGGTAATGGCATCAAGAGGAAAGGACACGCTTAGATTTGGACCAATGAAACCAGTAGGACTTACAAATCCATACAGTGATGTGAAACCATATGCTGTGGTTCAGCTTAGGAAAGAAAATAAGGAAGGCACTTTATTCAACATTGTAGGATTCCAAACAAAAATCAAGCATTCTAGGCAAGCAGAAATTTTGCGGTCAATCAATGGTTTGCAGGAAGCTAGGTTCGCGAGGTTGGGTGGAATACATAAAAATACTTTTTTGAATTCACCAGATATTTTAGATAAATACTTCCAATTAAAATCATACCCTAACATTAGTATCGCAGGACAAATTACTGGGGTCGAAGGGTATGTAGAGAGCGCTGCTATTGGCTTGCTAGTGGGACGAATAGTTGGAGCAAAAATTCTGGGTAAAGAGGTAAAATTACCTTCTGCTGATACTGCTTTGGGAGCCCTTGCTAATCATCTTATTACACATAATAATGACTTTCAGCCAATGAATGTAAACTTTGGCCTTTTCAAATCTACTGTGAAAGATTTTAAAGGAAAGAAAAACAGGCGAGAAAGATATGCAGCCTATACGTCAATTGCAAAATCAAGTTTTCACAATTGGCTAGAGTCCCAAAGTAGTCTCTAAAGAAGTTCTGTAAAAAAACATGATTTAGACCCCGTATGACAGGCTGCACCAGTTTGCTTGACTTCAAATAGAACTGTATCTCCATCGCAATCAATGTGTATTTTTTTTATTTCTTGAATGTTACCAGATGTTTTTCCCTTCACCCAAACCTCACCTCTTGACCTAGACCAATAGGTAGCAAGCCCACTTGAAACACTCTGAAATAATGTTTCTTTAGATCCCCATGCGAGCATAAGAACCTGCTTACTTTCGTGATCTTGGGCTACACAGGGAATCAACCCATTATCATTAAACTTTAAGGCATCTATTTTTTGTTTAAATTTTATTTCATTCACTCTATAGTCCTTTTGTAGATAATAGGGGAATTTTTAACACACATGGATCTATACACAAATAATATTTTAGAACTTGCCTCCACTATTCCCATCACAACTAGGTTAATGAACCCAGACGTTACTATTACAAAGAGAACTGCAATATGTGGTTCTAGCATTACTTTGGACTTAAACATTTCTGAGTCAAAGATATCTCAGGTTGGTCTTGACATAAAAGCATGTGCACTTGGTCAGGCATCAGCTTGCGTTTTTGTAACCCATGCCATCGGAGCGGATATTGGCATAATAACAGAACTAAGGAAAAACTTAAAAACATTCCTAGATACAGGAACCTTTTTAATAAAAGATCCGTTTACTAGATACAAGTACTTCGAACCTGCTCAAAAAGTTCCATACAGGCATGACTCAGTTCTTCTTATTCTTGACGCTTCAATAGATGCGTTGCAAAAAGTTTCTAGCCTAAAAACAAAAAGTAACTAGTCCATATAAAAAAAGGGACATTCCAATAATAATTAAATTAACAATGTCTGCCACCAGACTTTTTTCTAATGTTAAAAAAGGTATCTTATTTTTCATTACTGTCTCCTAGTCTCTCATTATAGAACATAAGAAGAACATGTAAAGAACAAAATATAAACAAAGTGAATTTAATATCGTTTTGGTACTGCAGTTTTAGTATCTTGCGCTAGTTTGTACGCCTCCAAGAATAGCTCTGGTTCTTCCGTTACTTCAGACAACTTAAATATTTTATGGCCCGATTGCATCGTTCCTAGCAAATCTCCAGATCCTCTGAGAGCCATATCTTTTTCGGCAATCTCAAACCCATCCTGCGTCTCTTTCATTATTTTAAGCCTCTGAATAGCTTGATCTGAAAGATTTCCATCATACACGAGAAAGCAATATGATTTTTTATCCCCCCTACCAACTCTCCCTCTAAGTTGATGCAACTGTGAAAGGCCAAATCTATTTGCATTTTCAATTACAATTGCTGTGGCATTTGGGTTATCTATTCCGACTTCAATAACAGTGGTTGACACTAAAATATCAATCTTTCTTTCGCTAAATTTTCTAAGTTCACTTTCCTTATCCTCACTGGGCATTTGTCCATGAATTAGACCAACCTTAAACTGACTAAATTCATTTCTTAAATACAAGAACCTATCATTTGAATTAGAGAGATGGTTATTTTCGTTCTCTTCTATTAACGGACACACCCAATAAACTTGCTGACCTTCAGACATCTGCTTGGCCAACTTATCCAATAGCTTTCTAATTTTTTTTACAGATATAGCAAGCGTTTCGATACTCAACCTGTTTTTTGGTTTCTCCTTGATTATTGTCAAATCACGATCACTAAATACTGTCAAAGCTAAAGATCTGGGTATAGGGGTTGCACTTATTACAATTGAGTTAACATTTCCTTTTTTTTCCAATCTAAATCTTTGCATTACTCCAAACTTATGTTGCTCATCAATTACAGCCAAGCGAAGGTTATGAAAATGTACATTTCTCTGGAAAAGAGCATGTGTGCCTATAACGATTTTTGCTTCTCCACAAGAAATCAAAAGCAACTTCTTTTCCCTCTCACTTCGATTATCTGATCCTGTTAAAATAGTTACATTTAATTTATTTATCTCTTGTGCTCTCAAGACGTCTTTTAGTGATTTCGCATGTTGCATTGCAAGTACCTCTGTAGGAGCCATAATTGCAACTTGATGCCCTCCAGAAACAACAAACATTGCGGCAAGAAGGACTACAATAGTTTTGCCACTACCAACATCGCCTTGGAGCAAACGATTCATTTTAGGCTCAGATTCAATATCATCTAAAATTTCGTAAAGCGCATTTAGCTGGCCTTTAGTAAGCTGGAAAGAGAGATTATTGATTAAGTTTTTAATAAGAACTTTATCTCCCTCTACTTTGAAACCTTCTTTTTTCTTAGCAGCACGACTGAATTTATCCATTTTTATATGATGCGCATAAAATTCGTCAAAAATAAGCCTCTTTCTAGCTTTTATGATACAGGATAGGTCTTTATTATCCTTAGGCATGTGGATTAGCCTTAACGCCTCAGAAAAACTGGGCCAGTTTTTTACTTTAATAAACTTTTTAGGGCACCACTCCGCTATTGAATTAAAATCATTTATTACATTACCGACTGTTTTCTGTAAAAATTTATTTCCTAAACCATACACAGAAGGATAGATGGGCTCAATTTGAGGAATTTTATAGATTTCATCTGGTTTAACGGAATAATCGGGGTGTATCATAGTTAACTTACTTCCATCGAGTGTTAGGTCCCCAGAAATCACTATATTTTCACCGGGTGGATAATAATTACTCAACTGAGCCTTGTTAAAGGAAAATAATAAAATTATTAGAGGGCTACCGTATGTTTCTGCTGATATTCTAAGAGGTGATCGCTTGTTTTTTGGGTAAATATGATTTTTTATTAAAACTTCTATTGTAACAGTTCGAGGAAGCAACCTTTTATTCACTTTAAACCAACGGTCTCTTCTTTTATATTTTCTAGGTAAAAGAAGGAGAAGGTCTAATACGGACTCTATAGACGCTTGTGAAAGTGTTTTGGAAGACTTAGGGCCAATACCTTTAAGAGTAGAAACACTGTCCAATAAATACTCTTGACCCACACTTTTTAGAAGATCCTTCATAGATTATAATCAATTAAAACTTTAAACTCTTCCTCATTAACTTGCTTTATGCCTAATTCACCTGCTTTTTTGACTTTTGAACCTGGAGCTTGACCAACTACCAAGAAATCTACATTGCTCGATACGGATGTTAAAACCTTCGCCCCAGCCCTCTCGCAAATGGACTTCAACTCCGCTCTCGAAAATGCATTAAATGTACCTGTAAGAACCAACTTTTTATCAGTAATAGCTGTTTCAACTTTACTTAATTTAATGAACTTTTCTATTTTTACATACTTCAACAAATCCTCTAGTTTTTCTCTCTCTTTAAAATCTGAAAAGAACCCAATGAGAGAAGTAACCATTAGCTGCCCAATTCCCTCAATTTCAAAAAGAAATTGCCTGTCATTTTTTGTGATGCCTGCTTTAATAGCTTTATAAAAATCGTCCCATGATCCAAAATAACCGGCTAAAATTTGCGATGCATTTTCTCCAATATGACGAATACCCAAAGAAAAAAGAAACCTGTCGAGCTTTATAAGCTTAGCTTTCTCAATGGAATGTAATAGATTTTTAAGCGACTTTTCACCCCAACCTTTTCCAAGAAATTCAATCAAATTTGATCCATGTGTTGACTTTGATTCTAATCGAAAAAAGTCGGCGGGTTGTTGGATTAGTTTTTTTTGATGGAATTCTTCTATAATTCTTCCTCCAAGACCATCGATATTAAAAGCTTTTTTAGAAACAAAATGCTTCAAGCCTGCAATCACCTGCGCATCACAGTTCTGAAAATTATAACACCTGATTGCCGAGTCCGTTTTGTCAATTTTAACTTCAGCGCCACAGGAAGGGCATAAGTCCGGGAAAACAAACGATTTAGAAGTTGCGGTTCTTTTAGAAATATCTACATCTTTAATTTTCGGAATTACATCTCCTGCCCTATAAACTGTAACCCAATCACCTTTTCTAATATCAGCGCCATCCCTAATTTTATTGCCTTTATTATCTAAACCCGTAATAAAGTCTCTATTGTGTAAAGTTGCACTAGAAACTATCACCCCACCTATATTTACGGGCTTCAACTTTGCTACCGGTGACAAGGTTCCTGTTCTACCTATTTGAATTTCAATATCTTCAATAATCGTAATGGACAGCTCAGCTGGAAATTTGTGTGCGATAGCCCATCGAGGTGATGAAGATCTAAAACCAAGCCTCTGTTGCAAACTTAAATTGTTTACCTTATATACAATGCCGTCAATGTCGTAATCGAGTTCTGTTCTCATAGCGAAAACTTTATCGTAATACTGCAAGAGTTCTTCTACACTGGTAAAAACTTTAGAGATATCGTTTATTTTAAATCCTAGATCGTTAAAAACTTTTAGTAACATTTCCTGACTATCGGCCAGTTGGTGAGCGGATTTTCCAACAGAGTATGCGAAAAAGCATAAGTTTTTGTTTCTATTCTTGTTTGATTTAAACTGCCTCAGTGTACCAGATGCTGCATTTCTAGGGTTAGAAAACGTTTTGCCGCCCGACTTTTCAAGCTCTTCATTTAATTCCCTGAAGGTTGAATTGGGAAAGTAAACTTCTCCTCTTATTTCAAGAGTATCAATTTTTATTGGTATCGATATTGGTATGTCTGGTATCAGACGAGCATTTTCTGTAACATCCTCGCCAATGAGGCCATCACCTCTTGTCAAAGCTTGAAATAAAGCACCATTTTTATAGATCAATGATAAGGATAGACCGTCAATCTTTGGTTCAAATACTAAGTCAATTTTCTCGCTTTTGGATAAATCTAGAAATGATCTTATTTGTTTTAGGAAATTAAGAATATCCTCAATATTAAACGCGTTGGCAAGAGAGTACATTGGTGTAAGATGTTTAACTTTTTTAAACCTTGAGTTCGGCATCACTCCGACTTGATCTAAAATGCTATATTGATCTTTTAATTCTGGGTATATCGATAGAAGTTTCTGGAATTCAGAAATATTCTGATCGTACTCTTGGTCTGTGATATCCGATTGATTGAGGTTAAAATACGCCTCTCTTGCTTTGGTTATTATCTCTGATAGCTCTTGGAGCCTAGATATTACTTTAGGTTTTGTTAACAACTAAAATCCTATAAAAATATACTTTTAGATTAATGATTTTTTTATACACTTCAAATGTAGTTTCAAGTAGTTTCGAAGATATCAATAATTTTATTTGATTGATCAACAATCTTATCTAGGTTAGAGACATGACTGTGAATGAATTAGGAATAAATAAAAGACCAGAAGATACTAGAGTGGTAGTCGCTATGTCTGGTGGTGTGGATAGTTCGGTAGCGGCCGCTGTTTTAAAAGGAAAAGGCTTTAATGTAATTGGTCTGACCATGAAATTGTTTGATTACAAAAAAATTAATAAAAATAGCAAAACGTGTTGTGCAGGCACAGACATTATGGATGCAAAAAAAGCGGCGGCAGAAATTGGTATTCCGCATTACGTAGTCAATTTTGAGAAAGAATTCCGACAAAAGGTAATAGAAGATTTTATAAGTAGCTATTCGGGTGGGACAACACCCATTCCCTGCATTCGATGCAACGAAAGAATAAAGTTTAAAGATCTAATTGCAAAGGCAAAAGAATTAAGTGCAGACTGCCTAGCGACAGGGCATTACGTTAAACGCGTTGAAGTAGAAAATACTGTTCAACTTCATACAGCCAGCAATCTAGAGAAAGATCAAAGCTATTTTTTATTTACAGTTACTCCCGAGGAATTAAAATTTTTAAGATTTCCACTAGGTTCTATAAAATCAAAATCTGAAACACGAGATCTTGCCAGAAAATATAACTTAAAGGTCGCAGAGAAAAATGAAAGTCAAGATATATGTTTTGTTCCAGACGGATCTTACTCTGAGGCAATTAAAAAACTGAGGCCAAATGCATCTATTCCAGGAAACATACTTAATTTGGATGGAGACGTAGTTGGTACACATGAAGGAATAATAAAATATACTGTTGGGCAAAGAAAGGGCATAGGTATTCAAGCGTCAGAACCAATGTTTGTCTTGGACATATGCGCTAATACAAATACCATAATGATTGGCCCAAGAGAATCTCTCCGGCAAGCAAAATTTTATATTAATGATGTTAATTGGCTAGATGACACCTCTTTTGATGAACTTATTGGATCAACAAAAAATGTTCTTGTTAAAACTCGATATCAAAGAACACCAACAATGGCGGACGTTAGCCCTTTACCAAATAAAAGAGCATTGGTAACCCTTTTTAATGAGGAAGAGGGTATATCACCTGGCCAGGCTTGTGTTTTTTATTGTAGAGAAAAAATACGAATCTTGGGAGGAGGATGGATAACAAAATGAATTGGGTTTTAATATGACAATAATTATTTCACCTGCAAAAAAGCTTACACCAACTAATAATAGCCTTGGGTTTGAGACAACAAAAAGTGAATTTCCTGAAAAACTCAATGAACTTGTAGATTACGCCAAATCATTAAGTGAGAAAGATCTAACTGATAAAATGAAAATAAGTGCGTCTTTGGCCCAGCTTAACTTTGATCGATTTCAGAAATTTCAAAATAGACCAAGTTCAAATGCAATTACACAAGCAATTTACACTTTTAAAGGAGATACTTATGTTGGTCTCAAAGCTGAAACCTTTAAACAAGATGACTTGCTTTTTGCACAGCAAAATTTATTAATTATTTCTGGACTATACGGAGTGCTAAAGCCTCTTGATGGAATTCAACCCTATCGATTTGAGATGGGAACAAAAATTGACTTCAATGGATACAAGTCACTCTATGAATTTTGGATGGACCCAATCTTTGAATTCATAAAAGAAAGGATAGAGAAAGAGAAAAACGGGATACTTAATCTTGCTTCAGAAGAGTATTCAAAGGTACTCAATTTCAATAAGCTAGGTTGCAAGTTAGTTACCCCAACATTTAAGACAAAAAAAAATGGAGAATTGAAAACAGTTGGTATGCTCTCAAAAAGGGCAAGAGGAATGATGGCAAATTATGTAATCAAGAATAAAATTAAAGATTATACAAAAATTAATGAATTTTCAGAAGACGGTTATACATATTGCAAAAAACTCAGCACCTTATCAAGGCCGGTTTTTATAAAATAGCTCCTTTTGAGTTTTTAACTCTTCTTCTCTGCCTTATTCCCCAATTTTTTTTTAGTCCTTCCACTAATAGTTCTGTCATGGGGTGGTTGGGAAACCTTGACGAGTAAGCTTTCAATAATTCAGTAATAGCTTCACCTTGATTAATGCTTTGATCCAGAGAAATAAGCCAATCAAAGAAAATAACCCTACAAGAGCTAGAATCAATATTTTCTATATTATAAGCCTCGAAGATCAAACCTTTTTCATCACAATAAACATCGCCTTTAAAAATTTTACTTTTTTTGTTGATCACAGGCTTAGTTACCTTTCTTTGAGTTTAAAAAAACAAATAAAATCATAATTAAACTAAATATAAAAACAAATGGACCAAAGAGATATAAAAAAATATTATAGCTTGCAAACACAGGCTTAAATAGAATGTAAGTACCGTATTTTGATACTAAAAATTTCTCAATCTCGTCATCCGTGCGACCTTCAAGTAACTGCTCTCGGATAAAAAAGCGAAGATCTTTAGCAAACTCTGATTCAGAGCTATCTATGGTTTCATTCTGACATACTAGACAACGGATGTTCGAACTCAAGTTTCTAGCTCTATCCTCTAACTTTGCATCATTTAAAATTTCAGATGGCTCAACAGCGAAAGCTCTTGAGGCTAAAAAAAAAATAAGAAAAATATAGTAAAAACGCGCCAATTTATAGCTTTATGCTTTGAATTTTTTATACTTAGTAAAAGATAGTAGACTAACTAATCCACCTAAAGCAATTAATATCACACCAATCCAAATGAAAGATATGAAAGGTTTAATGTACGTTCTTACCACCCAAGCGTTTTCATCGATCTTATTTCCAAGAACCATATAAAAATCATTAGAAAGCGTCGGCTTTATAGATGCTTCAGTTGTAACTTCATTACGTGAAGGGTATAGTCTTTTTTCTGGCAATAATGTACCAACAAGCTCGTTATTTTTTAACACCTCAAATGAACCTGAGACTTTCTTAAAGTTTCTTTCTACTGAATAATCAATACCTTTGAATACGATTTGGTATGATTGGACATAGTAACTCTCTCCTACTTCAACATTTCGAATATCCTCTGTTTCCCAACTCGTAACTGCAGTGACTCCAAAAATAAGTAATCCAAAGCCAAAGTGAGCACAAGTCCGTCCAATCAACCTCGAATTAAATATAAGTAAGCGCTTTAAGCTATCGATGAAGTTAAGTCGGGATTTAAAAGAAGAGGTAAATTCTAAAATACTGCCTAAACAAACCCATGAAGACAAAAAAAGTCCTATAAATGTCAAAAATTTAAAATCTTTCCATATGAATGCGCTAGCTGACAAAGCTGTAGAAATAAAAATTAGTCCTATTATTGTTCTGAGATTACTAAAATTTTTACCCTTCCAACGAATTTTGCTGACGATAGGCAGCATAAAGGCAAAGATAACCACAAAAGGTGTGAGCGAGACTTCATAAAAAGGTTCGCCGACTGACACTTGTTCGCCGAACATTGCCTCAATTATAAAAGGCCAAATAGTGCCTAAAAATACAATTGTTGTTATAACTAACAACGTCAAATTCTGCACAATAATCCAAAGCTCTTTGGAAGCGAAGTTTAGCTTCATAAAATTTGTATGATTGGATCTTTTTGTAATGTAAATTAACAAACTTGAGGCAATTGCTAGAAATATTATCAGCAGAATAAATAATCCCCTTGACGGATCATTTGCAAAGGCGTGAACAGAAGTTATTAATCCAGACCGAACGATGAAGGTCCCAATCATCGAAAAAGAAAATCCCATAATCGACAATAGAATTGTCCAATTTAATAGAGAGTTTCTTCTTTCAAGTATTAAAACACTGTGAATTAAAGCAAGGTTTATCAACCAAGGAAGTAAAGAGACATTTTCTACTGGGTCCCAGAACCACCAACCTCCCCAACCTAGCTCATAATAGGCCCATATACTTCCTAATAAAATTCCAAGTGTCAAGAAAACAAAAGGAACTAAAGACCAAAATCTTAAAAGACTAACGATATTTAAATTCCGGTCATTTGTTAATAAAAATCCTACTGCTATAGAGAAGGGAATTGAAAGGCCTAAATATCCAAGATACAAAATTGGGGGGTGTGCTACGAGGAGGACATCTTGTAAAATTGGATTAAGGTCTTGACCGTTCAAAGGCGGAAATTCAAGTCTCTCGAATGGATTTGATAAAACTAAAAGATAAAATAAAAAAAGGGCTATTGTCGATAATTGAACAAAAATTACGTTTCTAACTAAGACATTTGGATAATCACGTGAGCTAGCCTGAAATAAAAATAAATATACGGAAAGAATTAGCACCCATAGTAACATAGAACCTTCGTGGTTGCCCCAAGCTCCTGCGATTTTATACAAAATGGGCTTTAGCGCGTGTGAATTGTTCGCAACCAGCTTTACCGAGAAGTCAGAGTTGATAAAGCTTACGATCAACAACAAAAAAGAGATGGCTAATAAGATGAATAGTAGGCTTTCAAGTCTATTAAAAAAGCTTACATATCCTGTCAGAACAGACCTAGAAGAAATACTGTTAGCTATCAAACCGAGGTTAAGACAGAACGCAGATATTAAAAGAAAATGCCCTAATTCACTGACCATAATTGATAAACCAATTAAGGCTTATTTTTAAAAAAGCAACCTAATTCTTTTTAATTATTTTTTTACGTTTTCTAAAAAAGATTTATGGTACTTTTTATTCAAATCCAAAGCAAACTCTAGATCTTTTTTGTCAACCTGAATTGCTATTTGACTAAGGATGCCCGCCAAAGCCTCTTCACGAGAAAGGTCAACCTTCATTAAATTATTCAAGGCTATTTCTACAATCTCAGCAATAGCTTTTGCTTTTACTGCGGTTTCATTCAATTCTTCATCTAACATGTCATTTTCCTTTTATTCTTTTTGTTATTGCAAGGATCAGACCAATTATTTGATAGTTGATAAATTTTTTAGCGTTGAATGTAATTTAGGCAAATCATGATGATTAATGATAACGATCCTATTCGATAATTGCGCTTTGTTACTATCTTTAAAATCTTGGGTTATCAAAACCAAAAAATCAATTTCACCATTTTGTATATATTGCTCATACTGCTTCATATCTATATTAGCTTTCTTGGTGTGTGAAAAAACGAGAACCCCAGCAATCATTCCAATCTTTTCGAAAATATCGAATAATCTTTTTGCCCTGTCCTCCCGTGCTCTTATTTTCCAGCCTAAAAGAATTAACGATCGCTTTACCCAACTGGCATATCTAGACTCTTCTTGAGGAAAGAAAGAGGGCTCAAACAAATGATTTGAATTTTTCTCAATTAAATCATTCATTAATTTCAAAATAATGTCTTTCAACTCTTGCTTAGAAACCATTTCAAAATTCAAAGATAGCGATGAAACAAAATCAGATACGATGTTTTTCTTTATGTCCAACATGCTCGATAGATCTTGTTTTGAGTAAATATCTTTTTTAAATATAGACAGTATTTTTGTTTGTTCTTGCTTTAGAGTTTCAATGGCTTCAGATATCTCAATGTTATCGTTATCAATAGCGTCCTGCGCAAAATCTTTTACTTGTGGCTCTTGAGCAACATCCGTAGGTGAGGTTTCGTTCAGCCTGTAAAAAATAACTGATATAATAAGCGTACAAATAAATAACCCAATGAATGTTATATCAGCACTCATAACACCGTACATTAAAGCGATTAAGCTAACTATAGTAAAGAACCAAATAAGAAATTGATAAAAGCTTGTCATTAAAATTTGAATAACTATTGCCTTCTATATGAATAGAACTACCATGATGAATTAAGTTGTCAATATCATAGGATCATATATTTTGAAGATTTTAAAGTATAGCGACGTAACGCCTTATAATTTTTATTTAAATCGTCGAAAATTTGTCGAAGCGCTAGGCCTTGCCTCGCTAGCTTTTGTTCCTACCCCTACATTGGCGAAAAAAAGTTATTCTACTAATGCAAAGCCAAATACCATTGAAGAGATAACAAACTATAACAATTTTTATGAATTTGGCACATCAAAAACTGATCCTGCGAAATACGCGCAAAGTTTAACAACTGATCCTTGGGAAATTACATTTGAGGGAGTTTCTCAAAATAAGAAAAAATTTGATTTAGCGGAAATTCTTAAAGGAAAAGCGATACGGGAAAGAATTTATAGATTGCGTTGCGTAGAAGGCTGGTCAATGGTTATACCTTGGATGGGATTCCCTTTGCGTGACCTAATTAATGAACTCGAATTAGATAATAACGCTAAATTCGTGGCCTTTGAGACTGTTTATAGACCTACGGAAATGAGAGGGCAAAAGCGTGCAACTTTGGATTGGCCTTACCGCGAAGGCTTGACTATAGAAGAAGCTTTACACCCACTTACTTTTATTGCTACTGGTTTATACGGCAAAGAGTTACCAAACCAAAATGGTGCTCCGTTCCGGCTTGTGGTACCATGGAAATATGGCTTTAAATCAATAAAATCAATCACTAAAATTTCATTTACGAAAGAGCAACCCTACACTACATGGAGTTCAGAAAACCCTAGGGAATATGGCTTCTATTCTAATGTAAACCCAAATGTTGATCATCCTCGATGGTCGCAAGCAACTGAAAGAGTAATAGGTGAAGGCCTTTTCGGTGAAAGACGAAAAACTGAGCTGTTTAATGGGTATATTGAAGAAGTCGGAGATCTTTACAAAGGTATGGATCTAAAGAAATACTACTAAAATAATGACGTCTAGCATTTTATTTAAGTCTCTACCCGTTTCATTGTTATATTGTATTTTACTTATCCCAATACCCCTATATTTTTATTGGGGAATAGTTAATCAGCTGGGTCCCGACCCTCTGCGGTTTTTAGAGCACAAATATGGAGAACTTGGGCTTATATTTTTACTAGTAACTCTTTCAATTTCACCACTTTTTAAATATGTGAAGATTAATTTAGTGAGGTATAGACGTTGCATTGGATTGGTTTCATTTTATTACATCGTTTCCCACATTTGTGTATATTTTTTCCTCGATATCGGTCTCTCGATAGATATATTGTTATCTGACTTACAAAAAAGATACTATATAATTGCAGGCTTTTTTGCTTTTATAACTTTGATACCATTGGCGCTCACGTCGAATAATTTTGCGCTTCGTAAATTAAATATCAAGACATGGAATAAGATCCACAGCTTTGTCTATATAGCAATAATACTATCAATTTTTCATTTCATTTTAATGTCCAAAACTTGGACAGGAGAGTTATATTTTTACACAGGCATAACAATTCTTATTCTCATTCTAAAGATAAAAAGCACTAAGCTTTATAAAAAACTTTCGACGTATTCCAACGCCGACATTTCAAAATAGGCAGCATGTTTATAGCCAATATCGATTGGATTTGGGTCTACTATTTCAATATCTATTGAGTTGGACGCTGCTATTCTAAGCGCTATTGATGTTATGTTGACGCTGAAGGAAGTTCCCATAAAAACAATTTTGTTTGCTTTAATCATTCTTTGTTGAGCCTCACCTATCCTGTATAAATCTGTATAAATTTCATCAAACAAAAGTACGAACGGCTTTAGCGAATAACCCAGAGCAGGATGATACTTTTGTTGTTTGTCTTTTTCTACTTTAAAATACTCTAGCAATGTTTTAATCAAAGAGTCATCAGACTTTGGGTCATTATCATGAGTGAACCCAAGACGAGATATTTCCTCCCAAGGAGCATCAATTACCAAAGACTCTTTACCTTCTTCTGCAAAAACGGTGACTTTATCTAGGCGACCGTGTATCGGAATGTAACTCGTATTACCAGCCTTTCCGTCCAAGCCATCAATGTTTTGTGTAATCAGATTCTTATCTGCAAGCCATCGGTGAACTTCGTTAGGCTGAGCATTTCTATATTTCGCAAACCGTTTAAAATACCATAACAGGAACTGTTCGGGATTATTTAAATACATATATCTAGTTGCCATTTCCTGAGGTGTATAGTTTTCACTACCAATAGTCCAAAAGCCATCAGTACCACGAAAAGTAGGAATGCCACTATCAGAACTTACACCTGCTCCAGTTATATATAGAGTTCCCATTTTTTTTATTTTAGTATAAATTCCAAGTTGTTTATATTAAAAGGATATTATGAAACTTAAATTCTTTCCAATAATTTTGGGCCTATCTATCTATTTCTTTGCACAGCACGCAATTGGGCAAGATTTCTTTGTCAAAAAAAAGTATCGTGACTGGGCTGTTTACTCGTCTGTTGCTAATGAATGTTTTCTTGCCTCAAAAGCAAAAAGAACAGCCTCATATTTTAATTCCCGAGAGGTTTTAGGAAAAAATAGGCAAAACTCATTTATTTATTTGTCTGTAAATAAAAATAATACAGACTATTCAATGTCATATTTCTCTGACTACCCATTGAAAATCAATATTTCTGGATCTATGAATATTGATAATAGAAAGGTATTTGGGCTAATGGCTTTGAGCTCTAATGAAAACTCTAGAAGTAAGCATGCTATAATAAACGGCCTTATGAAAGACGATATATCATTACTCCTCGGTGGCAATAGATTAACAATAGAATTACAAGGCATAGATGGCTCCATGCTAGTAGATCGATTTAGCTTGAT
>CACLZW010000009.1 GCA_902611475.1 uncultured Alphaproteobacteria bacterium | reverse complement strand
AAACTCCACTTTTTCAGCCTACTCAGGTCAAATTACTGGTGTCTTTGGTTTGGTTGGTTCAGGACGAACCGAAATGATGAAGGTAGTATCTGGAGTATACAAGCGAAACATCTTTCATGGAGGAAATATACTTCTAGATGGTAAGTATGTTAGATATCTTGTTCCCAGAACAGCAGTTAATGATGGTATCATATATGTAACTGAAGATAGAAAAAGTGAAGGTTTTTTTGAAAACTTTGGTATCAGTCAGAATATACAATTAGGCAAAATGGTAGCGGAAGATAAGCTTTGGAATACTGTAAGCTTGTCTGAAGCAAAGAGTCTGGCAGACCACTGGATAGAGCGACTAAACATTAAAACAAAAGATATTAATTCACCTGTGGTTGAATTGTCAGGGGGCAACCAACAAAAAGTAGTGATTGCAAAAGGATTAGTTCAAAAACCTAAGGTTGTAATTTTTGATGAGCCTACCCGTGGCGTTGATGTAGGGGCCATCAAGGAGATACATGACTTTATAAAGTCTTTAGCTGATGAAGGTATTACTGTTATAGTCGTTTCATCTTATTTGCCTGAGGTTATGTCGATTTCAGATAGAATTTTAGTTGCCAGACTTGGCCAAATTGTTGAGGAGTTTGAAATAGAAGATGCATCTGAAGAGAAAATTATTTACGCGGCGGTACATTAAAATTTTGATATACCTTTGGGTTTTTTTATATGACTTCAACCAAAAACAAAAAGTCTGAAAATAATAATCTACCTCTAGAGGGTGTGGTCGTACTCGATATAACCCGAGTAGTCGCAGGCCCCTACAGCGCCATGATTCTTGCAGATTTGGGAGCTACAGTTATAAAAATTGAGAATCCCGGAGACCCTGATTACACAAGAAACTTTCCTCCCTTTACAAAAACGGATAAGGAAAGTGCCTTCTTTGCACAGTATAATAGGAACAAGTTAGGTATGACCCTCAATCTAAAAAATGCAGAAGGTAAAAAAACTTTAAAGCAATTGGTGAAAAAAGCAGATATTTTGATTGAGAATTTTCGACCCGGAGCAATGAATGGTCTAGGGTTGGGGTATGAAGATCTTAAAAAAGAAAACCCCGCACTGGTATACACTTCAATAAGTGGTTTTGGTCAGACGGGACCAAAGTCGTCAAGACCAAGTTTTGATAATACTGGACAGGCTGAAAGTGGTCTTTGGTCTATGAATGGTTATCCTGACAGGCCGCCGGTAAGGGTGGGCACTATCATTGGAGATTTGGCAGCCTGTTTTTTCGGTACAATAGGGACAGTTGTGGCGCTTAGAGAGGCAGAAAAAACAGGAATAGGGCAATTAGTTGATGTAGCTCAGGTTGACTCCACTCTATGCTTAACCGAAAGCGCGCTTCTTCGTTATTCTGTCGATGGTGTAGAGGCCACCCCTACAGGAAATGATCACGCTTTTGTCCGACCATATGAACAATTTTCCTGTAAGGATGGGTTCGTATTTTTTGGGGGCTATAATGATAAACAGTGGCGAGAAACGCTCAAAGTTTTTAATTGTGATGATTTGGCGTCAGATCCTGAAATTGATACAATGCACAAGCGTTTCAATAAGGAAGTGTATGACAGACGCATAAAGCCTCTTATTAATGGATGGTTTTCTAGATATACAAAGGCCGAGCTCGAAATTATGCTCTCCGATAAAGTTCCGTTAAGCCCAATCAAGGGAATTGGTGAAGTTGTTTCTGATCCTCAATTAATAGACCGCAAAATGATTCTTGATATGCCTGTACTAAACGAGGTTGTTAAAGTCTTTGGCAATCCAATAAAGCTTTCGAATATGGCCGAAACCGAAATTAGAAGAGCACCAAAGCTTGGAGAAGATAATATAGCTATTTTAAAAGAAATGCTTGGATTGAATAATGAACAAATAGAGGTACTTAGGGAATCCGGAGCGATTTGAAAACGGCTTCACTGTTAAATGTTTTTAGAATTATAAATCTTCCTATCTGATTAAAAATTTAGTTTTCGTTCTCAAAAAACAGAGTAATATTAGATACGTTGGCACCTGGAGATTTAGACATGAAAGATGGAGTTACTGATTTAGAAAAAAAAATTCCTTCCAATTTGGAACATGAAAATTTTCAAACTTTTGAAAAACTTGTTAGCAGAGAAACAATAAAAGCTGATGCACCGCATGCTATAGAAATTAAAAATAATATTCCAATTTATTCTGGGCAGTTAGTTAGAGACTGCGCAAATTTATTTGAGAGAAAACAGGAATTACTAACTGAGTGGTCTAGCGTATTAGAAAGCGGTGCAGGAATAATTGCGATTTCAAATGCTATCGAAAATACTTCTGTGATCGACATAGCAACGACTAATTTTGAAGAAATAATAAACTCTGAAAAATTAAATGGGAATATAGGCGATCACTTTGCCAAACCAGGAGCGAACGATAGAATATGGAATTCACTCCAAAAGCACTGTATGAAGGACCCACAAAACTTTATAGATTACTATTGCTCAGAAGCCATCGCGTTAGCTTCAGAAGCTTGGCTTGGCCCCAATTACCAAGTAACGGCACAAGTCAATAGAGTGAATCCTGGTGGAGAAGCTCAAAAAGCTCATAGAGACTATCACTTAGGATTTATGTCAGGTGAACAATCTGCCAGTTGGCCTCTACATGTACATGCAATGTCACCTTACCTTACCCTTCAAGGCGCAATTGCGCACTGCGACATGAGTATTGAAAGTGGGCCGACGCTCTTACTACCGTACTCCCAATTATATAAAAGGGGCTATATTGACTTTTCTAAAGAGAAATATCAAAAATTCTTCGATAAAAATTCTGTTCAGATTGAAATGACAAAGGGAGATGCTGTTTTCTTTAATCCTGCTGTTATGCATGGAGCAGGAAATAATAAAACTAAATCAGTAAAAAGAATGGCCAATCTACTCCAAATATCATCAGCATTTGGAAGAGCAATGGAAACCATTGATAGGAAAATTATGGCTAAGACACTATACCCTCAGTTATTAGAATTAGTTATAAAAAAAAAGATGCCTTTCAGGCTAATCGAAAATGTTGTGGGGGCAAGTTCGGAGGGCTATTCATTTCCAACGAATTTAGATCTGGATCCTCCCATAGACGGAATGGCGCCAAAAACCCAAGCTATGATTATCATTGAGTCATTAAAAGCTGAGAAAGAACCAGCTTTTGTCTTTGAAGAATTGAATTTACTTGATATTCGACAATCTTCGTAAAGAAATTTTGATAATATGAAGCGAATAAAATTTGCAATTTTAGGAATGGGCAGAATTGGTAAAGTTCACGCTGATACAATTCAAGCAAACTCCAACGCTGAGCTTGCTGCTATCCACGATCCAATAAATAATGAAATTAATAGACTTCAAAAAAGGTATTCGTGTCAACAAATGTCACTTGATGACATTACTAATAATGATCAAATTAAGGGTATTCTTATCTGCACTCCCACTGATACACATGTCGATCTTATAAAAAGATTTCTTTATACTAAAAAAGCGGTGTTCTGCGAAAAACCTCTTGATCTAAATTTAAGAAAAGTTAAGAAACTCGTTCAACTAGTTAGCGAATCCAAATCTCAAGTAATGCTCGGGTTTAATAGAAGATTTGACCCTCATTTCGCAAAATTGAAAGCACATTTAACCAAAAAAGAGATTGGGGTTATTGAGCAAATCACCATAACATCAAGAGACCCAAATCCGCCAACAATTGAATATATTAAACAATCTGGCGGTATATTTAAAGATATGGCTATCCATGATCTCGACATGGCTGTCTTCTTAGCAGATGAGAAAATACATTCTATCACCGCTTTAGGATCCAATTTTGTAAGTAAAAAAATTGAGCAAGCCGGTGATTACGATACTGCCACTATTTTAATGAGAACCATTTCTGGAAAGCAGATTTCAATAATTAACTCACGAAGGGCGACATATGGTTATGATCAAAGAGTCGAGGTTCATGGGTCTAAAGGAAGTTTAAAAGTTAACAATCCCACTCTCTCGGAGATAGAACTAGCAAAGGACGCTGGAACAACTAAAGATAGGTTGCACCACTTTTTTATGACAAGGTACATAGACGCTTACAAAAATCAAATCGACTACTTTGTTGACTGTATAAAAAAACGGTCAATGCCTAAACCTGATGGCTCTGACGGTTATTACGCACTGTACTTAGCCGAAAATGCTCTTAAATCTGCTAAAACAGGTAGAACAGTTTATCTGAGCTATGTTAACTAAATCTTAATCCACTTTCCACTAAGTGCTGATCTATCTACAGCGTCCATTACTTTTTCTATTTCATATCCTGATTCAAAATTGGGCCAAGTCTCAGTATCATGCTCTATTGCGAACAGGAGCATCTGTAATTCACACATCTTGACATCCATAAATCCTAAACTGTGACCTCCATTAGGCAGAAAGGATTTATAAAAAGGATGATCAGGACCCGTTAAAATTGTCCTAAAGCCATCGGTGCTTTTCTTTTTTTGTCGTGTAAATAGTTTGATCTCGTTTAGTCTTTCCTGATCAAATATTATGGTGCCCTCGGTTCCATGTAACTCCCATGTAAGTCCACATTTTTTACCCCAAGTAACGCGACTGGCACCAATATGCCCATGTACCCCATTTTGGAAATGAATAAGAGCAGAGATCATGTCATCATTATCAACGGTCTTAGTTTGTTTTCTATTAGTTGGATCCTTTCTTTTTGGGTGTACAATATTTATATCCCCTACTACTTTAGATATTGTCGATCCAACTAAAAAGTGCGCCACGCTTATAACGTGACTCAATATATCTCCATTTGCACCAGTACCAGACGCTTTTCTCGACATACGCCAAGACCATGGTCTTTTTTTATCGGCCTCATTATCAACATCATAACGACAGAAAAAGCCAGCAACGTCGCCGATGACACCAGTTTCTATTAACTCTCGTGCATGTAATACTGCTGGATTTTTTGTATAGTTGTAACCAATAATTGTTTTGCCTTTGCTTTTCTTAGATGCTGCAAGCATTTTCTTGCTATCGGGGAGATTACTAGACATAGGTTTTTCACACCAAACACTTTTTCCCAACTTTAAAGCTGCAATTGCAATTTCCGCATGCGTGTCGTTCGGTGTGCAAACAGAAACTAGTTTTACTTCTGGATCGTTGACGACGTCTTGCCAGCTACTTGTATACCGTGAGAAGCCAAGGTCTGTTGCTCTTTGGCTGGCTCTCTTGGGGCTTAAATCACAAACTATCTCTAGTCTTGGCCTCAACCCTGTTCCAAAAACTGAAGCAGATCCACTGTAGGCAACTGAATGGGCTTTCCCCATAAACCCCGTACCGATAACTCCTACCCCAATACCTTTCATATGACTCTCCTAAGCAATTGATTTATTATTATTTTTAATGCGCTCCAAAAAAATTTGTTTCCAATCTTGTGTCAAAATTTTATTACATTTCTTTTACAAGCACCACTTTTGATATTGATTTTGCGTTAATTTAATATTTAACTGTTGAAGGGACTGGATTCTCCGAGATTCTTGTCTTTTTAAATATTAAATGGAGGAAAATTTTTCATGAAAAAAATATTAGTTACATTGATAGCCCTAGTTCTATCTACTGGTGTTTCTTTTGGTGCAGATCATAAGGCAAACATAATCGTGGTAACTCACGGATCTGATACAGACGCCTTTTGGGGAGTTGTAAGAAATGGAGTTGAGGCTGCAAAGGCAGACACCGGTGCAGATGTTCAATACAGAAACCCACCAACTGGAGACTTAAACGAAATGGCATCTTTGATTGAAGCTGCTATTGCTCAGAAGCCAGATGGTATTGTCGTGTCAATACCCGCGCCAGATATTTTAGGAGGACCAATTAAGGCAGCTGTTGCAGCAGGAATTCCAGTTATATCAATGAATTCTGGAGCCGGCGTTTCAAAAAGCTTAGGTGCTGTAATGCACGTTGGACAACCTGAATATGAAGCTGGTCTAGGTGGCGGCGAAAAAAGCAAAGGGTTGGGTGGAAAGAACTCAGTTTGCTTTAACCACGAGCCAATGAATACAGCTCTTAAAGATAGATGCCAAGGTTTTGCTGACGGTATGGGTGAGAAGCTTAATATGGTTGAGGTTTCATCAGATTTCGATGATATCAAAAACACCGTCATCGCACATATGTCTTCCAATCCAGATACAGGAGCTATAATGGCCGTTGGTCCTACTGGTTGTGATCCAACTATAGCTGCTCTTAAGGAAATGGGTAAAGCTGGGAAAGTAGTTTTAGGTTGTTTTGACCTCGGACCAGCAATTGTTGATGGAATAATTGACGGTACAGTTAACTACGCCATTGACCAGCAGCAATTTTTGCAAGGCTATGTACCAGTGGTAGTACTACATCTAAATCATAGAAATGGTACTCTTCCAGGTAATTCAATTAACTCAGGTCCAGGTTTTGTGACAAAGGGAAATGTTGAATTAGTGAAGAAACTAGCAGGAAAAGAAAGATAAGAAGTATACCTCTTTCTTATTTATAACGGTCTGGCAAATCATAGCGATTTGCCAGATTTATTTTAGGGGGGCAAATGGCATCTGATGAACGCATACGAGATATCGGATTAATCAGAAGATCTATATCTAGACCAGAGTTAGGGTCTGTTTTTGGTTTAATAATAATTGTCATTACTTTTATGACGCTTACCTCAATCAGTGGCACCTTTGGAGCAATGTGGCTAAATCCAATTGGAATCCAGGCATGGGTTGAGCTTGCAGCGTTTGTGGGCATCTTAGCTATCGGTGCCTCTCTTTTAATGATAGCAGGAGAGTTTGATCTCAGCATGGGAGCAAATATTGCTTTAGCCGGACATAGCTTTGCCATTTTTCTTTTATTTGGAGTGCCCATTGAGTTGGCGATTATTTTAACCTTTATAGAGCTAGCTTTTTTAGGATTTGTCATTGGAGTAATTGTTGTCAGAACGGGACTTCCCAGCTTTATTGTAACTCTGGCATTTTGGTTTGCTAGTAGAGGTTTTGCAGTATTTCTTAGCCAAACGTTTTTCAATCAATCTAGATTATCTGTGAAGGCAAATCTAAAACCACCCCCGGGAGGTGGAGAGGATCCTACACTTATTGATAACATTTTCGCATTCGATAAGGCTTTTGGGGTTCCCTTCGATGCCGAAGTTTATTACTTTATCATTCTTGTATTCATAGTTGCTTTCATTACCAATCGAACACCATATGGAAATTGGATATATGCGTCTGGAGGTGACCCGGTGGCTGCAAGAGCTGTTGGTGTTCCAGTAGCAAGGGTGAAAATTAGCTTATTTATGATCTCGACCTCTCTTGCCTGTCTCTTAGGTATTTTAACCGTAATGACATCTGGTGCATCAGATCCCAAAGCAGGAGATTTTCGCGAACTACATGCAATTGCAGCGGCGGTTATCGGCGGTTGTGCATTAACCGGCGGTTACGGCTCCGTCGTTGGAGCAGTTCTTGGGGCATTAATTTTTGCAATCGCAAGCCGAGGAATAAACTTTGTACCTTTTATCGACAATAACCTTTTTAGGGTAATGCTAGGAATGCTAATTTTAGGATCTGCTCTTTTAAACCAATTTTTGAGAGACAGGATAGTGAAAGGCTAAAGAGACTATGATCCCATCAATTGAATTTAGGGGTGTATCAAAGTTTTTTGGTAACATAATAGCGCTGAAGGATATATCATTTAAGGTTTTTAAGGGTGAGATAACGGCTTTATTAGGTGATAATGGTGCAGGTAAATCAACACTAATAAAACTATTATCTGGGGTCCACATGCCTAGTAAAGGCGAAATACTGCTGAGCGGTGAGCCAGTGAATTTTAAGTCACCAAGACAAGCTGTGTCTGCTGGTATCGGTACAGTGTATCAGGACTTGGCGTTACAACCTTTGATGAGTGTGACTAGAAATTTTTTTCTAGGTAGAGAGATTACCAAAGGCTTATTTTTAAATATGCCTCTGATGAATACAATCACAAAAAAGGAAATGGCGAAACTGGGTATTGATGTAGCGGACCCAACACAACCGATAGGAACTATGTCAGGTGGTCAAAGACAGACATTAGCGATCGCTAGAGCTATTTATTTTGGAGCCAATGTTCTTATTCTGGATGAACCAACCTCGGCCCTCGGACAAAAACAGCAGTTAGAAGTTTTAAGAACTATAAAAAAAGTAAAAGAGTTAGGTGACATAGCCATAATATTCATAACTCATAATGATATGCACGCTAAGCTTTTGGGAGATCGTTTTGCTTTTCTGAACAGAGGAAAAGTCTTGGCCGAGGGATCAAGAGACGAAATTGATATGAATAACCTTAGACCCTTGATGGCAGGTGGTGCAGAGTTAGAGAAACTTGAAACAGAATTCTCTAGAAGATAGCAGTGATTTAAAAGGGGAAAACATCAGCTTTTTGAAAGGCTTAAAAGTAAAATGGTTAATCAAAAAAATGATCTTGATGTAATAACAATTGGACGATCTTCAGTAGATTTATATGGAGGGCAAGTTGGAGGACGACTGGAAGACATGACGTCGTTCCAAAAATACATTGGGGGTAGTCCTACTAACATTAGCATCGGAGCATCAAGATTAGGCTTGAAATCTGCAGTCATTACAAGAGTAGGTGATGAGCATTTCGGGCGATTTATTACTGAGCAATTAACTAGAGAGGGTGTAAACACAGAGGGAATTATTATTGATAAGGAACGTTTGTCCGCTCTCGCTATTTTAGGAATTCGCGATAAGGAACAATTCCCTCTACTATTTTACCGTGAGAATTGTGCTGATATGGGCCTCACAAAGAATGAAATTGATCCAGATTTTATTAAACGCTCAAAATGTGTTGTTGTAACCGGTACCCACTTTAGCTCGAGGCAAGTATCAGAAGCTTCGTTCCAAGCAATTAACTATGCAAAAAATAATAATGTGCTTGTCGGGTTTGATATTGATTATCGTCCGAACCTCTGGTCCCTAGGCGGTCACGGTGATGGTGAGAGCAGGTTCGAAGAAAGTAAGGTCGTAACAAGTGATGTTCAAAAAATCATAAGCCACTGTGATCTTATTGTGGGAACGGAAGAAGAATGGCATATAGCAGGAGGAACTAAAGACACATTAAAAGCGCTTCGAGTCTGTCGTGAACTAACACAAGCTATAATTGTCTGTAAAAGGGGCGCCATGGGGTGCACCGTTTTCCCCGATGCTATAATTAACTGGGATTCAGGTATTTCTGTAACAGTTAATAAAATTGAGATATTTAATGTCCTGGGTGCTGGTGATGGCTTTATGGCAGGTTTTTTATATGGTTGGTTAAATGACCAGTCGTTGGAATTATGCGCGAAGTATGCCAATGCATGTGGTGCTTTAGCAGTCTCTCGACATGGATGTGCACCAGCTTATCCATCTAAAATAGAGTTAGAACACTACCTTAAAAATGGAAGCCAGCACTTTTCTTTAAGACAAGATACATTTCTTGAACAACTGCATTGGAGTACAAATCGAAGAAAAAGTTTTGATAACCTTTTTACTTTGGCAATAGATCACAGAGTGCAATTTAAAAAGCTAGCAGAGGAAAATGAAAAAAAAGAAAAAGAGGATATCGCTGTTTTCAAATCAATGGCATTAGAGGCATGTTTGGAGGCGCAAAAAACTGAGCAAGAAAATGTAGGTATCCTTTTAGATGAAGAATATGCAGAAAGCTCTTTGCATGCCGCGTCTGATCATGACATATGGATTGGTAGACCAATTGAAAAGGCAGGTGTATTTCCTTTAGAATTAACTGAGGAGCCTGATATAGGATCACGACTGGCAAACTGGCCAGTTAATCATTGTGTGAAAGTCTTGGCACCCTTAAGAAATGATGATCCAAAAGACATCTATGAACATCAAGTAAAACTTTTAAGTCAATTAGCGCAAGCGTGTAGGCTTACTAACCATGAACTATTATTGGAGATTATTACAAAAAGAAATGACAAAGCTAGCTCTCCTGAGCAGATCCTATCTCTTATGCAGAAGTTGTATGAAGAGAATATTTATCCCGATTGGTGGAAACTAGAGCCTATTGAAAATGTCAAGTTTTGGTCGAAAGCCAATGATATCGTACAGCAGTTTGATCCCTATGCCCAAGGAATAATCGTTTTGGGCATGGATGCGCCTTCAGATAAGTTGGCTTCAGTTTTTGATCTATGTAAAAATTATAAACACGTAAAGGGGTTTGCAGTAGGACGATCGATATTTTTTGAAACAGCCAGAAAGTGGTTTGGAAATAAAATAACTAATCAACAAGCAAAGGATGAGATGTTTAATAAATTTACTACGCTTATAAAGTTATGGAAGAGGAAAAATTAAAAATGAAAACAGTTAAATTAACTGCAGCGCAGGCTCTGGTAAAGTGGATGATTGCCCAGAAGATTGAACAATTTAATGGATCGTTTGAAATGGCTTTCAAAGGTGTGTGGGGAATATTTGGTCACGGTAACGTTGCTGGCATAGGTGAGGCTTTAGAAAAGCATAAATCCGAACTTCCGACTTATAGAGGGCATAACGAGCAAGGCATGGCCCATGCGGCATTAGCATATACAAAAGAGATGCGAAGGAGAAGGTTTATGGCCGTCACATCATCTATTGGTCCTGGAGCAACCAACCTAGTAACAGCAGCGGCATTAGCTCACGTTAATAGGCTACCAATTCTTTTACTACCAGGTGATATCTTTGCTGACAGACGCCCTGACCCAGTACTTCAACAGGTTGAAGATTTTGAAGACGGAACTGTATCTGCTAATGATTGCTTCAGACCGGTCAGCAGATATTTTGATCGAATAACTAGGCCTGAACAATTACTCAATGCATTACCAAAAGCCATGTCTATTCTTACTGACCCAGCTATGGCTGGCCCTGTTACTCTTGCGTTTTGTCAAGATGTACAAGCCGAAGCCTATAATTATCCAGAATCTTTTTTTGAAATTGTTCACTGGAATGTCAGAAGAATTCAACCAGACCGAAGAGAGATAGAGAGGTTGGCTAACTCACTAAAAAAGTCAAAAAAACCTGTAGTAATCGCTGGTGGAGGAGTAAAATATAGCGATGCGCAAAACGAACTAAAGAAATTTTTAGATCAAACTAAAATACCACTAGTGGCAACACAAGCTGGAAAATCAGTCTTAGTAGAAAAAGATGAGCAGAACCTTGGATCTATCGGAGTGACAGGTTCTAGTTCAGGCAATGCAATTATATCAGGTGCAGATCTCGTTATTTCTGTAGGAAGTCGGTTGCAAGATTTTACTACAGGCTCCAACGGACTAATAAAGGCTCCGGTATATTCCATAAATGTTCAGGCACATGATCTAACTAAACACAAGTCCATACCTATTCTGGGGGATGCTAAGGAGACACTCCAATTGCTGAGAGCGCTAAGCATAAATTATAAGGTTAGTGCAGACTATATCACGCATTATTCCCGAGCAAAGTCAAATTGGACAAAAGACGTAGACAAAGTAACTTCTACTAGTTTAATGAATAGTCTACCTGCCGACAGTCAAGTAATCGGAGCAGTAAACCGAAGTGTGCCAGAAAACACAATCGTAATAGGCGCGGCAGGGTCAATGCCAGGAGAACTACATAAACTCTGGAGAGTTTTAGATCAAGATACGTATCATATGGAATATGGGTATTCTTGTATGGGATATGAGGTTTCAGCTGGTATTGGAGTAAATCTCGCTGCACCTAATAGACCAAATGTAATTTTTGCTGGCGATGGCTCTTACCTAATGATGAATTCGGAACTCGCTACCGCCGCAATGATGGGCGTTTCAATGACTCTCATCCTTACAAATAATAGAGGCTATGGTTGTATTAATCGCTTACAAAAAGCTTCTGGGGGGACCGAGTTTAACAATCTGTTTTCAGACTCTAAATTCGAGAATCAGATAGAAATTGATTACGTTTCTCATGCAAAATCTATGGGAGCAGAAGCCACGCATGTTTCCGACATAACTCAATTGGAGAGAGAGGTTAAAAGCGCAATTTCAAAAAAGGGCGTTAATGTTATAGTGATAGATACAGATCCAAATATAAGTACTGAGGAAGGAGGTGCTTGGTGGGATGTGGCCATTCCAGAAACCTTCATCGATAATAGCAAGTCAGATCTTTCAAAGAAGTATTTAGTGGCTAGAGCAATACAAGACAAAGGATCTAAATAGTGAGCAAGCTCCTAATTAATCCAGATTTGAAATCTATGAGATTACATAACATCACTCCTTCTAGTGCTGGCTGGAAATATGTTGGATTAGAGGTTTATAAAGCTTTTAAAGGAAATAAGTTCTCTAGAAATGGTGACTCACGAGAGGTCTGCGTCGTGTTATTAACTGGAGAAATAAACTTTTTTTTAAATGGAAAAGAAGTTGGGAACTTTAAAGGCAGAAGTTCAGTTTTTGATAACGAGGCACCTTATGCGTTTTACTGTCCAGCCAATCATAGCTTTGAAATAAATACACTTACAGATTGTGAGTTTGCATATTGCACCGCACCCGGCTTAACTCAGGATCAGGAATTTCGCGTAATTATACCAGAGAAAATGAAAAAAGAAAAAAGGGGGGAAGGTTCCAACACTAGATATGTTTGCAACATACTTCCAGAAACTGAGCCAGCTGATAGCTTATTAGTAGTTGAGGTTATTACTCCATCAGGAAACTGGTCCTCCTATCCGCCTCACAAACATGATCAGGACAATTTACCAACAGAGTCCTATCTTGAAGAAACGTACTATCATAGAATAGACCCTTCGCAAGGATACGTAACCCAACGCGTATACACGGACGATTTGAGTATTAATGAATCCATGTCGCCCTCTGATAAAAGTGTCGTACTAGTTCCTTCTGGCTATCATCCAGTTGGTGTCCCACATGGGTATAAAAGTTATTATTTAAATGTAATGGCAGGTCCCAAGAGAGTTTGGAAGTTTAAAAATGATCCAAATCATGATTGGATAGTGAATAAATAGATTGTTTTAAAGAAAGTGAGTTGTATATGGAGGTAAAGCTTGGTATGTCGCCAATTTCATGGACTAATGATGATTTACCTGAACTTGGAGGTGATACGAGCTTAGAAACATGCTTAAAAGAAACACGATTGGCTGGATTTTCAGGTACTGAGTTAGGTGGAAAATTTCCAAAGAACCCTTCTAGCCTTAAAGAAGTTTTAGAAGAGCATGAATTAAAGCTTATTTCCGGTTGGTATTCTGGCACAATGCTAAATAACAGTCTAAAAGAAGAAAAAATTAAACTAGATAGAACTTTAAATTTATTTGCCGAAGTTGGTGCGAGCGTTTTAGTTTATGGTGAAACGTTCAATACAGTTCAAAACAAAAAGAATAAACCCTTGAATTCGAGGCCGAGATTATCCGAATTTGATATTAAGCAATACGGCCAAGATTTAGGTGATCTAGCCGATTATTGCTTAGACAAAGGCGTACCATTGACCTTTCATCACCATATGGGTACAGCCGTAGAGACACAAAATGAGATCGAGCAATTAATGAATAGCACTAGAGACTCAGTTGGTCTTCTTCTAGACACAGGACATCTTCTATTTGCCGACGGTGATTATGATAAAATTATTTCTAATTATGGGGATAGAATAAATCATATTCATACAAAAGATATTAGAAAGGACGTTTTCAAGAATGTGGATAAAAGTAAAGATAGCTTTTTAGACTGTGTATTGGATGGCGTGTTTACAGTGCCAGGAGATGGTTGCATTGATTATCGAAAGTTTATCAAACGGCTTAAAGACATTAGATACAAAGGTTGGATAGTGATTGAAGCAGAGCAAGATCCTCTGAAAGCCAATCCATTTGAGTACGCAAAAAAGGGTTTCAATACCTTAGTTTCCTGCTTAGAAGAATATGATTTTAAGATAATCGCCTAAGTTTAATGACCATCGAATTACCCATAAAATTAAAACAACGAATGGCAAAGGGTAAATTTGTAATTGTAGGAAGAGCTGGAATGGACCTTTACCCTAAACCAGCCAATAAACAAACAAGTGAAGCCGGTACATTTATCTCCGATTTGGGGGGATCTGCTGCAAACATTGCTGTTTCTATTTCCAAACTCGGAGGTCGTTCTCAAATTATAACTGTGGTCTCAGATGATGAAATTGGTGATTTTGTTTGGAAAAAATTAGAAGAGCATAAAATAGATACTTCATTAGTAACCAAGTCTCAAAATAATAATGCTCGTACATCACTTGCAATAGCAGAGATAAGAGAAGAGCCAAAGGTCGTTATCTATCGTAATAATGCCGCTGATCTTTTGATAGATAAACAAAATATTGATAGCTTAAATCTAGAGAATTATGCCGGTATTGTGATCACTGGAACTGCGCTTTCGGATGAACCATCAAGATCAACAATAAACCTACTTATCGAAAAATCAAAAAATGCAAAATGCCCAGTTATATTCGACGTTGATTACAGAGCAAATGCCTGGACTTCAATATCATTGGCATCCGCTGAACTTCGAGGAGTTGCAAAAATAGCTGATATGTGTGTTGGCAATAGAGAAGAGTTTGAAATAATGTTTGAACAAACGGATTTACGAAAGGTCAGTGCTAATTTTAATTCAAACCAACTAGTATTATTTAAAAAAGGAGCTGATGGTTGTGACATTATTTTAGATGGTGAAACGGAGTCATATACCGTGTTTAAAGTGAAAGCAAAGAAACCATACGGAGCTGGTGATGCATTCTTAGGTACAATTCTTCACTCACTCTCAAATGGATTAAGTTTAGAATCAGCTATAAAAAGAGGTAACGCGTCTGCAGCTATTGTCGTTTCGAAAGAAGGATGCTCATCGGCAATGCCCAATCTTAACCAGCTAATTGAATTTATCGAGACACATTAGGAGTATAAATTGCACATACCGCCCCATGACAATGATAATAGACCCATAATTGATATAAACGATGCAAAAGTACCATACGCTTTTTTCAATAGGATTACTTTAAATGGAGATGAAGAATTTGTATACGAATTAAAAGAGTATGAGAGCTGTATTGTTCCTGCGACAGGGAGTATTATTGTGAATGTCTATTCTTTGGACGAACGTTTGATAGGTAATCGGATTAATAACGTTTGGGACGGAGAGCCCGAGGGGGTTTATGTGCCAACGGGTTCAACCGCAAAAATAAAATGTGCCTGTGACCACGCCGAAATTTTTATTGCGGGAGCCAAGTATTCAGAGCAATTACAGCCATTCTATATTATGGGAGAAGACGTGGATGTAGTTCAATATGGGTCTGACGACACCAAAACTCATAGAAAAATTAAACATATCTTAGGACAAAAACAAAATGGAAAAGTTGGTCGCCTATTAGTTTCTGAGCTTTTTACTGTCGGTAAAGGTGGATGGTCAGGGTTTCCACCCCACAAGCACGATACTGATAGAGATGGTGAAACACACCATGATGAAGTCTACAACTTTAGATTCGATCCTAAGGAAGGATTTGCTCTTCAATTATTGCAAGGAGAAAATAAAAAAGTTGGAGATGCGCATCATATAGTGGATGGATCAACTTTTGTAATTGATAAGGGGTATCATCCTTGTGTGGTTGCTCCAGGTTATAAGATGTATTATTTCACAATTTTAGCCGGTAAATCTCAGAGATCTTTAGTTCAATTTTTTCAACCTGAATATAGCTGGCAAGTCGAAACTATACCTGGCATTAAAGATATGATAGCCAAATTTAAATGACCTTATCTACACTCAGCCAAGAGCTTCATATTGCTAGAAGCAAGAGGTATGCACTTGCAGGTTTAGTTATACTGGGATGGGAAGATGCAAAATATTATGTAAAGGCAGCAGAAGAAATTTGCTGCCCAATTATCTTGCAAGTTGGACCAAATTGCCGCGAAAACACTCCTATAGAAATAATGGGGCCGATGTTAAAAAAACTTGCAGAGGATGCATCAATTAATATCGTAACTCTATTGGACCACTCTACTAATTTAAAAGAGTGCGAAAGAGCTCTAGATAATGGCTTTTCATCAATTATGTTTGATGGGTCAAACATGGAACTTAACGAAAACATTGATATGACATGCAAAGCTGTGGAGCTTGCAAAAAATTATGGAGCATCTGTAGAGGCAGAGCTAGGAGTTGTTGGTTACGATCAAGGGATAAAATCTAAGTTTACTGAGCCCAAACTTGCACAAAAATTTTATGAAGCTACGCAGGTAGATGCTTTAGCAATTTCTGTTGGAAACACTCATCTCGAACAGGAGAAGGCAACAGAAGTCGATACCAAATTACTCTCTCAAATTGAAAAATTTGTAGAGTGCCCACTTGTTATTCATGGCGGGTCCGGTATAAAGACCACTCAACTTCATTGGTTAGCAAAAAATACTGCCATTTGCAAAGTTAATATAGGAACACAATTAAGACAGGTTTTTGGAGAAAATCTGAGGGAATACTTATTAAATAACCCAACTATTTTTGATAGGATTGAAATTCTTTCTCACGTATATGAGAAGATAATACCTGCCACAAAGAAAATAATCTTGAATCTAAGGCCAGATAAATGACTTTACAAAATCAGGGCATTTATTTAATTCAAGATCCTTTCACAGTCTGTATCTTTGAGTAAGTTAAGTACTTTTCGTTGATCTTTGTCACCAAGACTTCTGAACTCTTCACGAACCCATTTTAAACACTTTACTTGATAGGGAAATGTTCTTTGTTCCCACTCACAACCTAAAATTTCTGTACTCCATTTTTCTTCACCACTATTAAAAGCTTCTTCGTTCTTTAGCATAGTCGGGACATATGTCTTTCCAACTTCATAAAAAATTCTTTTAACGGTTTCGGGAAGCTTTGAGTCACTGATCCAATCTTCGCTATCGGGTTCTAATCCAGACAGGTCTTCTGTTTTTCCTACCCAAGCCATAGTGCGCATTGAGTTTTTCTCTATTATAGAACGAGGTGTAGGATCAAATCCTACCAATTGGCTTAATTGTCCAAAGAAAGCAAAATCTGCAGAAGATGGACGGGATCCAAGCAAAAAGGGGAAGTTAATGAAATGATCCTCTAAAATGCTTATAATTTTTTTGAAACATTGGTCTATAAGAGGCGCTGTTTTTTTGTTCGATCCTACAACCCAAACCCTTCCAAGTTGGCGTTGTGCTATTTTTTCTTTTTTATAACTAAGTTCCTCGTTTGTAAGAGTGGAGTTTGCATAAAGGGGTAACAACGTCCCTGCATTGTCAATGTCCTTGTCATCATACCATCTGTAATGAAACATAAATTTCGTTCCCCACTCATCACCATAATCTTCAAGCAAATAGTTTAAAAATCTCAAAACTGGGTTTGAGGGAATAGTGCTGCGGCTTGTGAATTTGCTCTCTAGCTTTCTAATGATAGGGGTTGAGTCAGTAACCGCAGTAATTTTCTTTTCAGAATTTTTGAATAAGAAGGTTGGGTGTAAAACTGGTTTAGGTTTTTCGATATTGTTCCGGTCTAAATATTCGTCTGGCTCTCCCCAGATAATTTTATACGGGATATGCTTATACCTTAATAAGGCGACCATCTTTCGTGTGTAGGGTGATCCGTTGTTACCAATTAATTTTATGGGTGCTTTGATGATCATCAAATTTTTCCTTTTTGTAAAATAAGCATCTTGCTAACCTAGTTTTGGTGAAATAAATTTATGTTAGCGTTTTCAATTTTTTGATTGAGATTAGAATACCGTAAATTCAGAAACACCTTTTTAAGTGCTTCTCGTAATACTCTTTTGCTCCCAATTAAGCAGACATTCTGCTTCCCTCTTGTGATTGCCGTATATATCAATTTTCTCGTAAGCATTATGCGATGATCATCCACTATTGGCATCACGACGTTTGGATATTCAGAACCTTGACTCTTATGAACCGTTATAGCATACGCTAAATCTAAATAATCTATTTTATTGTTATGAAAGAGTTTCATTTCTCCATCAAACTCCACTCTAATATTTTTTCCAACTTTATTTACGACGTAACCAATATCGCCATTTCTAACATCAATATCATAATCATTTTGTGTACATATCACCTTATCACCTGCGCAAAATTTTATTTCTTTTTCACCCTCCATTTTTGAAAAAACCTTTTCGCCATTGGGGTTATATTTTTTTTGCATAATTGAATTTAAATTTATAAGACCACTTGAATAACGGCGCATTGGGGAAAGAATTTGTGTTTTGTCAAAATCTATATTGCCGTTTTTATTCCCGGTAAAAAAATCAACTACTTCAATAATTTTTTCGACAACTTGACCCTTGTCAACTTCTACAAATGAAAAGCCTGAGCTAGAAAAATCTGAAGAGAATTCTATTAACTCGCCTTTATTTATTGCTCTAGCTACTTTTGGGATCACGCTATCACTGCCTTGTCGAAATTGCTTTGATAATCTGCTAACAACAATTTTCTTTGATCTTATTAAATCTAAAAATGGTTGCCCTGCGCCGACAGGAGGTAGTTGGTCAACGTCTCCAATTAAAATAAGTTGTGACCCTAAAGGTAGCATTTTAACCAAATCATTGAATAAATTTATATCGATCATGGAGGATTCATCCACAATCAAAGTATCAAACTCAATATCTTTAGCTGATGAATCTATCATCGCTTTTAGCATGTGAATTGTCGAAGGTTGAAATTTTTTTAATGCTTGATTTTCTGCTATTCGTTTTGCCGCTCGTCCCGTGGGAGCACAGATACGAATTGTCTTTCTAAAGCCGTTGACTAAAACTTGAGCGAGGCCTTCTATAATTCTTGTTTTACCTGTTCCTGGGCCACCAGTAATAATCGAAACTCCTGCTTCTAATGAATTTTGGATTGCTTGCACTTGTTCTTCTGACAAAGGATTAGTGGCATTTTTGTTAGCCGAAAACTTCTTACCCTTTATTGGTTTGAAATTATCTTTTATCAAACATATTTGTTGAGCAATATCATTATCTCGTTGACATGCCTCAGCGGTTTCCAAAAATTCTTTATCCTGAACTTGAAATTTATTAAATAAATGCTCATGGCTGCTAATAGCTGCTTGGATTGTATCAAAGTCATTTTTTGTTATTTCTTGAGTTCTCAGTAAAACCCTCTCTAAAGGCCCACAGGTATTGCCACGTTCGGCTTCACTTTGCATCAGTGCATGTCTCGTAGCGGCAACTATTTTTTGATCTAAAGAAACTTCAATTCCAAAAATGGAAATAATACTCTCTATCTTATCAAAGCTGAGTCTAGGAATTCTTTGAAGCAACATATATGGATCTTTATGTATTTCAGCAAAAAACTTATTCCCAAACTCTTCTTTAACAAATTTCTTTTGTGTATATGAAAAGCCAATTTGTGAAAATAATATTTCAAACCCTGAGTTTTCATAATCTAGATCCCATCCTCCTAATAAAGCTTCGGAAAGTTTCTTTGACGTTTTTTCTTCAAGTATGTTTACATTGCGCTCATGTAAATACTTGATAACTGTCATCCCAATATTCTGCGCTATGGTATCAGCATTCTTTGGTCCAATACCCTGAAAGTTTTTATTCGACAAATATTTCTTCAGCCCCTCTATTGGTTCTTCTTTTAAAATTATTTGAGTTCCCAAGGGTACGTCATCTTTATTCAAAGGCACAAAATAAAAACCATCACGAGAGGTTGCAGTGTTTTCTGCTACAACGCTCTCACAATTTAAAGGCTCAGGATTACTATCAAAATAGCTTATTACAGCAATCAATGCGCCTACTCCATTTTTGTTAATAATTTTGCTACTTAGAACTGCTTACCGGACAAATTTTACTATACACAAATTAGCCATTTGCGATATATTTGATTAATAGTTCTTTATATAAACTTCTATGAGAGCGAAACCATTAACACCATAAATAGAAAAATAGCAGTTATTTTTGCCACTGACGTCGTTGGTTATAGCAAGCATATGGAGAAAAATGAGGATGAGTCGGTAAAAACTCTTCGAGCGTGCGAAAATATTCTTAAAGATCTGTTCAAAAAATATGAAGGGCGTCTCTTTAATTCTGGTGGCGACTCTTTCTTTGCCGAATTCCCTAGTGCCGTATCAGCTGTTGAATGCGCATCTGAATTCCAAGAACGACTTAATAAATTTTACTCTCAGAATGATTTCCCAATTAAGCTGCAATTTCGTATCGGAATACATATGGGTGACGTAATAAAAGAGAAGCGAAATCTTCTGGGAGACGGTGTAAATATTGCAGCGAGACTAGAGGCCTTGGCTCAACCCTCAGGAGTAACAATTTCCAAGTCAATATTTGACTTGGTTAAAGGTAAAGTAGATTTATCCTTCAATGATCTTGGTTTACAAAAAGTTAAAGAAAACGAATTTCATGCCTATGATATTCTTTTGAGTAAATCGCAAAAGCGAACACTAAGAACATCTTCAAAGCCGATACTACGCAATTTAGGGATTGTAGCCTCCGTATTCGCAGTTGTAATTATTGGAATTATTTTTTATTTCCAATCAGATACAAAACCAGTAAGCAAAACCCAAATAATGCCAATTGATAAGCCCTCAATTTTGGTAATACCTTTTGAAAATCAAACTGGGAAATCTGATAATGACTTCATAGGATTTGGAATAACAAGTAATATTATCTCGACCTTATCAATTAATGACTCAATATTGGTATCTTCCTCTAGCACTGGTAGATATATTCAAGAGAAAAATTACTCTGATAGCGAGATAAAAGAAAACTATGGCGTTCAATATCTTTTAAGAGGAGATGTTCAGGGTGCTGAAGGAGCCTATCGCGTTTCCTTACAAATGACTGATCTCAAAAAGAGTGAGGTTGTATGGTCAAAACTTTTTGACTTTAAGGAGTTAAAGGAACTTTTTCCTGTTCAAGAAAAGATAAGTTTAGCAATTCTGGAACAGCTTAGTGTTAAAACACGGGGATCACAGCTATCCGATGTAAACTATTTTACTAACCCAGAGGCGTATAGAAATTATCTAAACGCTTGGTCTGCTTTTGGCCTCAAAACTGTGGAGGGAAGTAAAAAAGCTGAAAAGCTTTGGAGAAAAGCTATTGAGTTAGATCCCGGCAACCGGCGATTAAATTTTATGATGGCTTGGGTTAATTGGAGAAAGGTTACAATGAGGACCTCTGACAACCCAAAAAAGGATATGGAGAAAGCCTATACCATTGCATTGAATGCTATTGATGAGTTTCCCGAATGGACAACACCTAAAGCTCTAGCAGGCTTAATTGAATTATTTTTAAAAAAGTATGATGAAGCCTGTGGAAGGATACCTACTCTATTACAAGCTTCAAAAGATCATTCAGATTTAGGTATGGCAAATCTAGTTATTCACTCTTGTGGCATGTTAGGAGAAGCAATAGAAAACTATGAAAAAATAATGTTGTCAAATCCCCACCATGCGGCGTGGATATTTTATATGTACAATCACGCTTTAATTGAAAATAAACAATATGAGAAATCTGAGAGCTTCACTCTTACGAAATTAAATGAAAAGCATAATTGGAGTGGGGTTGACCAAACATTATATTTGCAGCTTGCTTATCTGTATGAGTTGAGGGGAAATAAGAAGAAAGCAAAAAAAATGTTCGAGCTACATAAAGCTATCGACGGAAAGGGTAAAACAGGTGAAATTATTCATAAAGAATATATCACTGCGCGTGATAAAACATATCTTAACGAGTTAATATCTGCCCTCAAACCTTATGGGCTAACGGAAAAATAAAAATACACTATTTACAAGCAGACCTCTTGTAATTTGTTTTCTAGTACCCATCTATGTAATGTAGACGCCTAATAGGGTCTACTAACATAAATCTTGCTTAATAAAGGAGATAACCATGAATAGTTTAAGCACACTACGGAGTGCCTTACAGGCATTTGATACAAATACTTTTTCACCTTTTGCTGTTGGTTTTGATAAGACGTTTGATCGCCTTTGGGACTATGCAGCACATCAAAGTGATACTAATGTGGGGTTTCCCCATTATAACATCGTACAGCACGACGATTATAAATACACAATAGAAATGGCGTTAGCCGGCTACAATAAATCTGATATAGACGTAGAAGTAGCAGATGGCGTTTTGACAATCAAATCAATCAAAACGATTGAAGAAAGCGATAATAAAGTTTACCGAGGTATTGCTTCCAGAAATTTTACTCGTAAATTCACTTTAGCCGACGACATAATCGTTAAAGACGGAGCTTTAAAAGACGGAATGCTCTCAATAGAATTAGAGAGAGTAGTTCCAGAAGAAAAGAAGCCACGTCTTATAAAAATTAAATAAAATTAACTGGGAGGGGGTAACAGCCCTCTCCCACTTTTAAAGTTATAAAACTTCCTTCGCAAAATTTGCAACTTTGTTCCAATCAGTAAACTCATATGTCTGGCTTGTATCTGTTGGACCTTTTGTTATAAGCATAATAAATCGAATAATTAGGCGATCTAAAAACCTGTATCTAGGATAGTCAATCCTTCCCGCAAAAACTGCTAATTTATCCGGTTGCCACCCCGATAATTCTAAGAATTTTTTCATATAGGGATTAGTATTTGGTTGGTTTTTTTCCTTTTTCCTAGCAACAACATTTACTGTGAAAAACGCAGTGGATTTTTTTTGTAGCTCATCTCTGTTTACTTTAACAAACTCATATACTAGAGGATTATGTTTTCCATATCTAATGCTGGCTCCAATCACTATTTTTGAGTATTGAGCCAAATCAATCTCGGGAGCGTTCTCTATTCCACATAGAGTTATTTCCGATTTTCTCTTTGAGAAATCGATTATTCGGTCACAAATCCTTTTTGTTTGCCCATCTGTAGTGGAATATATAATGAGGGTTTTTTTCATTTATGACAAATTTTCTAACATGTTCGAGAATATTTTATCATTTTTTTTTTTTATAAGAAGTTTTTGTCATATTTTTTTAAAAGATAATTGCTATAATAGTACAATATTTGAACTAAAAAAAGGAGGGACCAATGAACGTAGTATCTATTAGAGAAGTAACACCTGACGTAGGTAAAGAAAAATTAGCTGAGCTCAGATTTAAGAGAGGAAGCGAAATACTTGCCAAGCATGGAGCAACAACTCGCTTGTGGAAAGTGATTGTTGGGCAGGGTGTTGGTGATTTAGTCCTTATGAGTATGTATGAGTCATTTTCAAAGGGCGCGACAGCTTTCCAAAGTTTTTCTGGAGACTCTGACATGGCTGCACTCATGGATGAACGCTCAGCGAGCCCCGCAGGAGAACTAAGAGGTCCGAACCTTTTTAGGATGGCTTATGGAGCTCCTACCAATCCTCCGAGACCAATCCTTGTTCAACGCATGTATCACATGCCTCGAAAAAATCTTTCTAAGGCTCTTGAACTTGCACCTGAAATGGATGCGCTTACGAAAAGTCTTGATGTTTCAATGGGAGTTGGTGTGCCTATGTTGGCCTCAGACCATGAGATGATGGGCGTGGTTTATCGATTTAACTCGCTAGAACATTGGGGGACATCAGTAGACGCAATGTCACAAAACCCAGATTTTGCTGCTCTAGTTGAAAAAGCTAACGATTTAGGAGCGCTTAAATCTTCACGAATGTTGATGCATATTTAAAAGCGATTTCGCAGACGGGTGGACTTTAAGTCTATCCGTCTGCCTTTAAAACTAAATAAATTATTTTAATTTTATAAGAACACTACCCTTTCTACCAGGAGTTAATGTGGCATCATGAGATAATGCACATTCCTCAAGGTTAAAAACACCACCAACCGCCATCTTAAGAGCACCGTCTGAATGAGCATCATGTAACGCTTGTATAGCAATATCTCTGTCTTGCTTAGGCAAAATATAAATCAGTGCAATATTAATCTTTAAAGCCTTGAAAAGGTAGGGTCCAAAAGGAAATGTAGGGTTCATATTTTTTGCAGCCCCATACAGAGAAATCTCTCCATTTTGTCTGACAATCTTGTGCAAGAGATTTACATTCTCCCCAAATTCCACTTCTATAGCTCGGTCAACTCCTGCAGGACATATGTCTAAAATCTTTTTAGATAAATTGGGATCTCTATAATCAAATACATGGTCTGCACCTGCATCTCTAATGTGTTCGAACCCGTTTTCAGATCCAGAGGCGATTACATTTGCACCAGACCACTTGGCCAATTGTATGCACGTATGTCCTACTGCCCCCGCTCCTCCAGATACAAACACTGTTTTCCCTTTAACTGGTCCATCTCCCAATGTGCAATAAGAAGCAGTTAATCCAGGAATTCCCAAACAAGCACCCGTTTCATAAGACATATCACCTGGCATTTCGACAGCTTGAGTACTTGGAACCGTAATATACTCTGCTGCAGTTCCGTTTGGTCGTTGCCATTGACCGTTCCAAATCCACACTCTTTGTCCAATTCGACTTTCCTGAACGCCCTCTCCAACAGCACTGATAACCCCAGAGCCGTCGGAGTTTGGAACGATCTGTTCAAACTGTGGTTTAGTAACTCCAGGCCGATTTCCTGCTCTTGACTTTGCATCTGATGGGTTGGAACCAGAGAATTGGAGGGAAACTTGTACCTCACCTTTGCCTGGTTTTGGAATCGGTAATTCTTTTAATTTTAAAACATCAGTAGATATACCGAATTCACTATAGGTTATTGCTTTCATCATGCTCGTGCCCATCTTTAATATTCCTATTCTTCTCTTTATGTTTAAATTAGTAGCAGAGGGTTTTCCTCAGGCGATTTGAATATACTACATGATTAAGTGAATTGTAATTTGATTGTTTTAAAAAATGAAAAACAGGGCATTATTAGAAACTGAAATTAATTCTCAATACTCAAAAAGGTTTGAAAAGTTTGGGCCTACAGCTAAAGGAGTTTTTTGGGCTTCAACAGCGCGTCAAGAAAAACGATTTGATCTAATCCTCAAGGAAATTCAGAAAATTTCAAGAAACCATATTATCTTGGAAATTGCTGATATTGGTTGTGGATACGGTTCCTTCGCTGATTATCTAAATAGGAACCATAATAAAAGTAAGTTTAAGTATGAGGGCTTTGATATTAATCCAAAGTTTATAAAACATTGTCGTAGTAAGTTTTCGGAGGCGAATCTTAGTTTCATAATCGATAGCAAACCATCATCAAAAAAGGACTTTGTTACTATGTCTGGTACTTATAACCTAGCTACAACAACAAACGTTTCATTATGGGAACAGTATCTATTTAGTTGCCTATCTGAATGCTGGTCTTACACAAAAACTGCTATGATTTTTAACTTACAAACATCAACAAAAAGTAAAATTTCGTCACAAAATATTTACTACGCAAATGCGTCAAAAGTCATCGATTTTTGTGTATCAAAGTTAGGTCCAACTCGAATTGTGAGAGATAATAGTCTAAAAAATGATGCAACCTTTACAGTCGTAAGATAAAAACTTACTTATTCTTTTTCAGTTTCAAAAAGTAGTGATAGTTGTCTGATATTTTCTTCTCCACTTTGATCCATTAGGGTAGTTGGATAATCCCCCGTAAAACAGTGATCCGTATAACTCGGGTTTTTGGGATCTCTTCCATCTTTATGGCCCATTGCACGGTATAGGCCATCAATCGATAAGTAGGCAATACTATCAACGTCCAACATATCCCTTATTTCATTAAGCTCGTTATTTGCCGCTAGTAAATTTTCTTTTATAGGCGTGTCAATCCCGTAATAATCTGGATACTTTATAGGCGGTGCAGCTATGCGCATGTGCACCTCGTGAGCTCCTGCATCCCGCATCATTCTTACAATTTTTATAGATGTAGTACCTCTAACCAGTGAGTCATCAACTAAAATTACCTTTTTCCCATCAACTAAAATCTTATTAGCGTTATGCTTTAGCTTGACCGAGAATGCTCTTATAGACTGCTGGGGCTCGATGAATGTTCGGCCAACATAGTGGTTTCTAATAATACCGGTTTCAAAAGGAATCTCGGACTGTTCTGCATAGCCTATTGCAGCCGGCACCCCACTGTCTGGAACAGGAATAACCATGTCAGCCTGTACAAAAGACTCCTTGGCCAGTTCTTTACCAAAGGCTTTCCGACATTGGTATACACTTAATCCTCCTACGATACTGTCAGGTCTTGAGAAATAAATATACTCGAAAATGCATGGCCTTGGTTTGACTTGTGGAAAGGGTTTAATACTCTCAATAGTATTATCAGTTATTACCACAATCTCGCCATTTTCCACTTCTCTAATAAACTTTGCGCCAATAATGTCTAAAGCGCAGGTTTCTGAAGTCAGTATGTAGTTTCCGTCTAATTGACCAAGCACCAGCGGCCTAATCCCCAACGGATCTCTCACTCCGATTAATTTTTTGTTTGTTAATGCAACTAAAGCGTAGGCACCTTCGATCTGAGAAAGTGCATCGATAAATCTTGAAATTGTATTGCCTTTTTTTGATCGGGCTACGAGTTGAAGGATAGTTTCTGTATCCGATGTCGATTGGAAAATGGCACCTTCTTTTTTCAACTCATGTCGTAACGTGAGGCCATTTGTAAGGTTTCCATTATGAGCTATTGCGAAACCTCCAACGGTAAGATCAGCAAATAGCGGTTGCACATTTCTAAGAACTGTACCCCCAGTAGTTGAATACCGAACATGGCCAATCGCTGTATTTCCAGAAAGCCTATCTATAACACTTTGCTTCGTAAAATGTTCGCTTACTAAGCCTATTCTTCTTTCTGCATGGAAATGGTTTTTATCGAACGTAACAATTCCCGCAGACTCCTGTCCTCTGTGTTGGAGGGCGTGTAATCCAAGCGTGGTTATTGCAGCTGCATCATCGTGCCCATATATCCCAAAGACACCACATTCGTCTTTTGGCCGATCATCGTCAAACTTATGGTACACATATCCTCCATTTTTAGTAACCTTGTTACTTTAACACAATGAGGCTAAAGAAAAATCACTTAAATTAGAGGTATTATTAATTTTCCTTTACAACGCGTTTTTTTAGTTCTAATCGAGAACTTAAGAAGGAATTTATAATGTCATCACCCGCTGTCTCGAAAGAGCAAAAAAAAGATAAAAAATTTTTAGTAATCGTTTTGGCAGCATCATGTCTAGTTGCAGCAATGTTCGGGAGCCGAAACTCACTTTCACTTACAATTGAGGGTATTGATCAATCTCAAACGCTAAATTATCTACAAATCAGTTTCGCATTTGCGCTTGGCCAGCTAGTGGTAGGCGCTATATCGCCGTTTGCTGGAATGATAGCGGACAAATATGGGTCTGGTAAGACTTTAACTGTTGGTATTTTACTGGGTCTTTTAGGTATTATATTAATTCCTTATTCCACTACAGCATTTACTTTATCGATTTCACTAGGTGTTATTTCTTCTATTGGATTAGGTGTTGCTGGACTTCCTGTAGTACTTGCCGCAGTAAATAGACTTATTCCCCAAAATAAAGTTGGAATGGCATTTGGTTTGGTAAACGCTGGTCAATCGTTGGGGCAACTAATTTTAGCTCCACTCGCGGGATTCATAATTGTAAATTTTGGTTGGATTTTGTGTATTTTATTTTTATGCACAGTTTTATTATTGGTATTACCTTTTTCTTTTACTCTTAGATCGAGGACAAATACGAAACAGCTTAGTGGTGTTCAAACAAAAAGCTTGTCAGAGACACTAAGAATTGCCTTTAATACTCCAAGCTATATTTATTTGGTTGTAGGTTTCTTTGTGTGTGGATTTCATGTTGCCTTTATAGCTACCCATATGCCAGGTGTCATTCAGGTTTGTGGGTTACCACCAACAGTCTCTGGCTGGTCGTTAGGCCTTATTGGTCTATTCAATATTGTAGGAAGTATATTTGCTGGTTGGTATATATCAAAAAGGAGCATGCGAATTTTTCTTGCTTATACGTATTTTGCTCGATGCATAATTGTGCTTTTATTTCTTGCATCACCTAAAGACCTAATATCCGTTATTTTGTTTTCTGCCGCCTTAGGGCTAACCTATTTTTCTGTTATTCCGGCAACTGCTGGGTTAGTGGGAAAAATGTTTGGTCCGCAATTCATGGCAACACTTTTTGGCTTTGCTCTCTTTTCGCATCAGATTGGTGGCTTTCTTGGGGCATATCTTGGAGGATACTTTTTCAGTGTTACGGGAGATTATACTACTGTTTGGCTTCTTGATGCAGCTCTTGCAGTATTTGCCGCTCTTATTCACCTGCCTATAAAAGAAAAACTGGTCTATTCAGAAGTAACTTAATCTTAATATAAATAGTCAAGTCAAGATCCCATCGAGATAGCCTTTCATGAATTTTTGAAAATCATCTTTATTATATAAATTCATTAAGTGTTTACGCGACTTTGGAAAATCTTCCTCAAAATTTTTTGATATAAGCTCATATCCCTGTTCATTAATAATGGTCCGGCGATCTCGTTCTCTCAAAAATTGTGCCACGTCACAGACAAAAGATATATCAGCTATCGTCAAATAGGATCCAGATATGAACTTTCCCGTTGAAAGAGCATTTTCTATACCACCCATATAGAATGAATAGGCTGCTTTCATTCTGTTATAGAACTGATCATTTAATGACTTTAATTCTAAAACATATACCTGAAATTCTCTTGAAAAAACAAGATTAGCATCGAGAAAACTGTCTATTCGGGATTGTAAATACGGATCATTATCTCCATAAAGTGATGTAATATTTGAACTACGAGCCACTGCACGCATTATACTATTTGATTCAAAGATACCTATTGATCCATCGTTATTGAACCCAGCAGGGACCGTGCCAAATGGATGCTTCTCAAGAAAGCTATCCGTTTTGTAGAGACTACCCTTAAAGCCCCTTTTCCCCTGTCTTTCAAAGTGCTTTATGTCATCAAGTTTTAAATTACTTAACTTCTCCGCGTCAAAGTCCCATAACCAGTTAACTAAATTTTTTGGTTTATCTCCTAAGATCATCACCTTTACACCACCAAGTCTACCCGTGATTAGAGACTTCCATACCCTTGGATTTGGTAGGTAAGAGAATATTCTGATTTTTTCGCTCATTTATTTTCTACACGACTATAATTTTTAGGTTGAGAACTAGGTCTCATCTCTACTTTTTTGTAAGAATTGATCCTAGCTCACGTTTAGTTTTCTCAAATACCTCAACCGACTGTTTGGAAATTTTCCCAATATTTTTTACGTCATCGAGCCTTCGGTCCAAAAAATACGCCGACTGTCCAATAGTTCGGGTCTCCTTTGCAAGCCAGTGCGCTAAAGTGGAAGAATATACTCCTGACAAAATAAGTCTTTTTGAGTAAAATGTTCCTCCGCTTGATGTGTCGCCTGCTATTTCCCAAATTTTATTAGATGTTTTCATTACTTGGGTAAATGCATCATAGGCATTTCTTGGCTGCGCCATAAAAAACAAAGACGTTTTGATGATACTCTTGTAATTTTCAGATGCTTTTAACCTTGATAAAATAAGCGTCTTCACGGTATCAGTGGTTCCCAGATCTTTATTGTTTTCGGCATTAAATATTACATACATATCCTCATCTAATTTATCATTGAACGTACTGATGATATTTGAAATTTTATTGTCAAAAAGATCCTGTAATTCTTTTTTGTCGGAGTTTTTTGCTTTTTTGGCAGTTTTTGCGCCTTCATGTAAAGCATTCCATGTCCACCCGAGGTTTGGAACTTGGTCGAGCATTTTCATCATTAAATTTTTTTTAAGACTATTTTCCATAATGTGTGCGTAAATTAGGATTTCTAGTGGTTGATTACAATATAACTTAATTCTCTCTGGCTAAATTAAAAATAATTTTTATCCATCTTCTTTGTGTGCAAATATCAAGAATAAAGATAGAAAACATAGTGTTACAATAAAACCAGAGAATTCCTGTAACGACAAATATTGGCTAAGAATTAAAAGTGCTATGATCGTTGCAAAAAGAGGTTCTGTTAAAGCTAAAACGGAGGCGGTTGTGATACCGATAGCTTTCGAGCCAATAAAAAAGAGAACGTAACTTAAAACATAAAATATGCCATTACCTAAAATACCTAGCCAACCATACTTGTTGGTAGGCAGCGAAAGGTCCACAGGTACAAATAAGATATATATTATTAACGCAATCACACTGAAAAGACTCAACTGTAAGTTTATCGTAACAGAGCCTATCTCATCCACTAACTTCCCCGTGAAGTATATAAATGCGATAAATAATAAAAGGCCTATAACACTGATAAATATACCGTAGAGACTCGACTCTGATGATTCATCTAAAATTAGGATGCCAAGACCCAATAGAACACCTATGATACTAAACCATTGAGTTCGTGATAAATGTTCCTCTCCTTTAAAAGTTGTAATAAGGGCTACCCCGATAGGAAACAGATAAATGATCATTAAAACAAGAGCGATACTAATGTACTCGATAGCGTGGTAGGTCGATGCGATTAAGCAAACTGAAATGATACTGACAAATATCAAGGTAGGGATATTGCCTCTATCTACAAAAATGGGTTCCCGCAGACCGTAAGTCAAAGGAGCTAGAATTATCAAACCTATAAGACATCTGGACATTAGCAAAACCATTAGAGATACACCACTATCCAAAGCAATTTTTGCAGACGTCGGAACGAAGGCAAAGAAGAATGACGACAATAATACAATTGCTATTCCATTCCATCGCTGATTCTGTAAGTTAATCATTATAATTTTGGTGGTTAGTTTAACTACTAGTAAAGTAAGAATGGCGTTTTGTATAATAGTTTGTTGTTTACGACCGCTCTGTTTAAACTCTACACTGTACCAGTTAAAGCTATACTTCTGAGAACCCATGAAAAAAAATATTGTTTACATAGTGAATCCAATATCAGGAAAGCTATCTAAGACAAAAAAAATCCGCGTAATTGAAAATATAGATCCCAGCACCCAACCAAAAATAATTTTTTCACAGTCCTTAGAAGATGCTGGTAAAAAGGCTCAGGAGTTTATGTTGAAGAAATATTTAGTCGTGGCCTGTGGAGGTGATGGCTTTATTAATACAATTGCCCAAAAAGCAATAGATTACTCGTGTAATATGGCCCTTCTTCCGTTTGGAAGAGGCAATGACTTTGCTAGATCTCTGGATATCGACACACTGGAAAAGGCTATTGATGCGATAAGGGGTCGCAACTTTAAGTCAGTTAGATATTTAAACGTTGTATTCTCGGATAATAACCGGATCTCGCTTACGAATGCTGGGGTTGGATTATTAAGTGAGGCTTCATTTCGTGCCTCAAGGATTCCAGTGCTTAAAGGGCCACTATTATATGCATCCGCTGCATTAGTAAGCTTCATTAACTTAAAATCACACAAATATGTTGTTACCACTGAGTCCCAAAAAACGGACATGAACAACCTTATATTAGCAGGGGCTGCTTCAGAATATACCGGCGGTGGAATGTATATTGCTCCCGATGCAAAAAAGTTCCGAGACAAATTAAACTTATTGTTTGCAAAGAAACTTAGTCGACTTCAGGCCGTAAAATTATTAATTATGGTCTTCTCTGGAAGGCATATATTCCATCATGCAGTGACAAATACTCACGTTCGAAGCGTTAAAATAGAAAGTCTCACGTCTGATAAGTGGAGCTCGATTGTCTCTGGAGATGGAGAATACTTAGGGGCATTACCTGTAACAATTCAATTAGGCAAAAAGGCACTAAAAATAGCCTGTTAATGTGAATATCTCAATAAGATAGTATTGATATTATACTAAGAATCAAAATCACCATATTTTTCACTATCAATAATATCTGGATGACCATTTTTGACATTTGGTTGAAAGATAGTTCCAGAAGCTCCATAAATGTAGACATTTCTTGCTTGCAAATTTGGCTGAATGGGTTTTCGGTTTTCATCCAAGACATCGATTACCACTTTTTTTACTATACTTTTAGCCCTGAATATCATGCAAATATACACATCTCCATCCTCTTCTACAAAAATGACATTTGAAGCATTTGTTTCTTGGGTAATTTGTTTTTCCAAAATCATTAAAAATTGTTTTCTTTTGGCAATGGTTGTTAAATATTTTTTTGCCATAAAATACCAGTTTATTTCTACCAATCGACCAAGTAATTTTTCTCTTTCAATAAGTAATTCATTTTCTGACATTATTTCATACTCTTCATAGTCCAGTGATTTACATAACTTACAACCAGTGCTGCAAACAAAAAATAAAACCCCTTCATTAGACTGACCTCAAAGAAATAGGACGATTGAGAAGAAAAGAGAAGAAAGCTTACTAGGAATATGTCAACCATGGCCAATTTATGTAAATTTAAATTTTTCAGTCTAGTAATTGGTAAGAAATTCGTACATAGCCTCATAAAAGGGATCAAAATACCAAACGCTAAAATCGTTCCACCAAGCAGAAAATTTTGTTGGTCAAATAGAGCAATTATTAAGTTAAAAATTGAAAACTCCTCCTTAAAAATCCAGAATTCTTGTATCCTTGCAAAAGGAGAAAATATTCCAAGAAAAAGAAGAGTAGCCTCAACGGCTGAAAGGATAATTGTTAGTAACAAATAGGGCTAACCCTTAAATAATTTATGATATAGTCTTAATGAATAAATTAACTTTATTAGCAACGCAACAGCTTCGTTCGTTGTTTAGGCTGAACTTAAAATTAGGAAACACCCCATGGAGAAATCTTTCCCGAAACTGGATCTTGTGTATTTTAAAATGCGCGCGTTTACAGAATCTATACAAATGCAATTATGCTATGGCAACGTTCCCTATACCTATCATATGGCGTGGGAATATTTTGAGAAATCTTGGCCGGAAATGAAAAAAGAAATTGGGTTTGGTCAGCTACCTGTTCTTGTTGTAGATAACCAAACCATAATTTGGCAAAGTGGCTCAATAATGCGATATACAGCTAAATTAGCGAATACCCTTCCTGCAAGTGAGGAAGACCGAGCAATAGCTGACGCTATATTTGAGTCAAGCCAAGAGCTATTCCAACCCCTCAACGCGACAATAAACTTTAAGACAGGAGAGGAATATGACGCTCTCAAGAAAACAATTTTATCCAGTTTTGAGCCAAAGATATTTTATTTCAATAAATATTTAGAAAGCGACAAAAGAGGCCCATTTTTTCTAGGAGAGAAGCCTTCATACTGTGATTTCGGGGTATACCATCAATTATCAATGATTCGAGTTCTTGAGCCCACTATTTTTGATGATTGGCCCAATATAGTGAGCTTTTTTAATGCAATAGAAAATTTGAGTAACGTATCCGAATATCTAAATAGCCGGCCCGAACTAGTTGGAATTAAAGAAGAGCCAAAGCTCATTATTAAAGGTACAGCTGTGCCGACGGGGATAATGCCAGATTAGTAGTTTGGAGTTTAAAGAATTTTTAAAACTAAATCTTTTCCAGTTTACACCATTCGGCTATGAATAAAGCTATTGTCTTTGTAATTTTCCTAACAGAACTCAAGCTTACTCTTTCATCGAAACCATGAATGTTTTCTGAATATGGCCCATATACTAGACAGGGGCAATCCCCATATACCATAAACACCCTAGCATCCAAGTATGCGGGACTAATAAAGCTCTTCATATCTCCTTCGTAAGCAAGAAAATGTGCCTCACCTAATACTTTCTCAGCGTCCGTACCCTCTTCTAAAACATATCCTTTTGCAAAAAATCCATTCCACTCAATTTGAGGAGGATTATTTGAGAGAAAAGCATCATTCAGTGAAGCTTCTCTAATGCATTTTTCTATTTCTAATGATTTCTCTTTTGGGTCCCAATCAGGAAAAATTGCGATACGACAGTCAAACTCACACCAAGATGGGACAGAGGAAGCCCAGTCACCTCCCTTAATTTTACCGACATTAAAATTTATGGGGTGTTCGGTATCTTTATAATATTTAAAATTTGATTTTTCTGCATTCCACGCCTCCTCAAGTTTTCTTAGTGCTTTTATTATGGGAAAGCATGCTTCAATTGCATTTTGACCAGAACCCGCTTCTCTTACATGCACAGGCAAACCTTTTACACCTACCTTAAACCACAGGACACCAACATTTCCTCTAACCAATTTATCATCTACCGGTTCTGGAATAATTGCAGCTTCGGCATTATATCCTCTAACCAAACATGCTAGTGCACCATTTCCTGTGCACTCTTCCTCTACCACTGACTGAATATGAACACGTGCAGCCGGTTGGTAACCTAAGTTACTTATGGCATCCATAGCAAATATGTTTGCAACAATACCCGCTTTCATGTCTGCCCCTCCCCTACCATACATCCAATCGCCCTCAATTGCTGGGTCAAAGGGGTTGCGTGACCACATTTCATAAGGTCCCTCTGGAACCACATCGATATGGCCATTAAGTATAAGAGATCTGCCCATCTCTTTTTTCGGTCTATGGGTAGCAACTATATTTATTGCATTTGAATAATCTACCTTTACTGGTGAAAATCCTGGGTGATCTTTAATGTCTTCCACATTCACCGTCCACCTATCAAGTGCATAATTCCGCTTTGACAATTCATCAAAGAGAAAATCTTGAGCTGTATGCTCTTGGCCACGTAAAGAAGGAAATCTAGTTAACTTTTGAGTGAACCTTATTTGATCATCAAAAAGTTTATCAACTTCAATGTTTATTCTTTCGGAAATCTCTTTTTCAATCATTAAAATAAGGTATCCCTGTGACCTTTTTTTATACTAAACTATTACATTAGTAATTGCATCTCAGTTTAGCAAGGAACATAAATTGTCTACTATCAATATTGAAGAAAGCTGGAGAAAGCGGCTGATTGATGAGTTCAAAAAACCTTACATGCGACGGTTAAGTGATTTCTTGAAGACGGAAAAAAAGGTGGGAAAGGAAATTTTTCCAATAGGATCAGAAATCTTTTCAGCGTTTAACTTTACTCCATTTGAAAAGGTAAAGGTCGTAATTTTGGGGCAAGACCCCTACCATGGGAGGGGACAAGCACATGGTCTAAGTTTCTCTGTAAAAGATGGTGTTCAACCGCCCCCATCTCTAGAGAATATCTTTAAAGAGTTAAAATCAGATATTGGCTTAGCCCGACCTAAGTCAGGAAGCCTTGAAAAGTGGGCGAAAGAAGGTGTTTTGCTGTTAAATACTGTATTGACCGTTGAAAAGAGTAAACCAGCATCCCATCAGAGTAAGGGCTGGGAAATCTTTACTGACAAAGTACTTTCTTTATTAAATGAAGAAAAAACAAATTTGGTTTATATTTTATGGGGAAAAAAAGCCCAGGAAAAAGGAACCTTTTTAAACGGGGATGCAAATCTAATTATAAAAAGTGCTCACCCTTCTCCTTATTCAGCTGCAAATGGATTTTTTGATTCAAAACCATTTTCAAAAACAAACGAATATTTAGATGGCAATGGTCTTTCCTGTATTAATTGGGAACTGTGAATAAGTATTAATATATCAATCTATAGGTGGTATATTAAAACTGAAAAATAATATAGGAGATAAAAATGAAAGTGATAGCCTTAGCAAAATATAATGAGTCAGCATGGAAGGGTATGATTGGAAGCAGTTATGCTGAAAGAAGAAAAGTAATGGAAGCTGTTGTTACTAGCGCAGGCGCAACACTTACAGATATGATGTTCACTCGTGGTCAATACGATATCGTAGTCACCTTTGAAGTTCCATCTGAAGATGTTGCTTTAGGCGCAGCCATTGCCGTTAATGCTAGCGGTGCAATCAAAGATCTCGTAACGCTCAGCGAGATTGATATAGATAGCGCTCTCAAGACAGCGAAGAGTGTTGCTAGTGCCTACTCTCCTCCAGGAACCTGATTACAGGCTCTATGACCATTCCTGTATTTCTGGATAAAACCGTTTTCTCCACTCCAAGACTTTTGGATTCATAACTTTCATCCAAAATTGTGGGATTAAACTCATAAGCACCATCAAAGGATAGCCAAAAGGTAACTGAGGAGCGTCGCCTGCACCATATGATTGGAGGTGTTGATATTTCTTGTTTGGTCTCGCGTGGTGATCAGAGTGCTTTTGAAGATTAATTAGCAAAAGATTACTCGCGTGGTCGTTAGCATTCCAGCTATGATGCGGGCGAGTAGGTTCAAACTTTCCATTGTCTAACTTCTGTCTAACAAGACCGTAATGCTCGATGTAATTTACGACCTCCAAATGTAGTACGGCAACTAAAGCTTGTATAAAAAAACAAACAGCGCCGAGTATTCCACCGATTAAGCTAGCTAATAATAGAAAGAAAAGCATGAGCCCGAAATAAATAAAAAAAGGATTTTGAAAATCCCAGAAAGGCAAGTTTTTCTTCTGCAATAGCTCTTTTTCTGTGTTCCAAGAAGACAAAAAACATTCGGGAATAACACGGATAAAAAATTTATAAAAGTTTTCCCCATATCTTGCAGTGACCGCGTCTTTGCGCGTTCCAACGTGCCGGTGATGGACAAGAACATGTTCTGTTCTAAAATGACCATACAACGACATCCCCATTAAAAGGTCTGATAAAAATCTCTCAATCCTTGTTTTTTGATGCATAAGCTCATGTGCAAATACAATCCCAACTGCTCCTGATATTATGCCTTGAACTATCATAAGAAAAAATGCTTCCGTACCGCTGAGATGGTCAAACATAAATATTGTAAATAAACTGCCGAAGATCAAAAAGAACTGTACGGGAACCCAACCATAAAGAACATATTTATAACGGTCCTCCGATCCACCACTACTCTCGGTGGGCTTAATTAGCTTCTTTCCTATTAAAGCATCAAAAAATGTAATCACAACGTACCCAAATATAGGCACAAGGAGTATTGTCCACCCCCCGAATATCCACGAGATTACCATTAACGGTGCAAAAATATAGGGGAGACCGAACTGAAAAGCCGGCGTTATTTCGCTTGAGAAGTTTTCCGTGACAGTATTATTCATCCATCTCTCCCCTTTAGAGATAAAAAGTATTTGGTTAATTTCAAGGATAATAGTTATACTTCAATTTAAGAATAATTTCTATTAGTTTTACAATTGAACTAAAAAAGGAGCAAAGATGAGTACAGTAATGAAAAAATCATTTGATAATCCAGATGAAGTGAGAGCACCTGACAAGGCAAAGGTATCTGTCTGTGACCTTGGGGGAATAGCAGCTGCAAAGCTCGTTCTTCAGCCAGGCTGGAGTTGGGAAACATGTGTCAAACCAATGGTTGGAGGAGAAAGCTGTCAAGCAAAACACGTTGGAACAGTGATTTCTGGTCAAATGGCTGCCAAGCATAACGACGGCACAGAAAAGGTTTTTGGGCCTGGTGACGTTTATGTTATTGAACCCGGTCATAATGGTTGGGTAGTCGGTGACGAAGAAGTAGTAGCGTTCGAATTTAACTCAACCGCAGCACAAACATACGCTAAGACCGATTAAGCGGTTTATAGCTTTTAATAAATCTAAATGGTGTCGCCAAAAAGTCATTTAGGTTGAGTTACTTATGTCTGATAATTCAATTGACTTTTACATTGACATAAAAAGTCCCTACGCCTACTTGGCTTTAGATCCTGCAATTAAAGTGTTTGATCAACTGGGATTACAGTGGAATCTATTGCCATACACTCTGGATATTGCTGACTATTTAGGAAGTGCGACGGTCAATAACGAAGGGACGATAATCTCTTCAAATAGAACAGCACATCAGTGGCGCAGAGTTAAATATTCCTACATGGATTGCAGAAGGATGGCTAATCTACAAGGGAAAACAATTTTAGGTACTCAAAAAATTTGGGATAGCTCATTATTTTCTATGGCTCATTTATGGGTCAAAGAAAAATCGGAAAAAACTTTGTTGCCTTTTTTGCGCGAGTCTTTTCAATTGTTTTGGAAGAGAGAGCTAGACATAGAAAATGAAAAGGTGCTTTTAACTTTAATCGACAAATTTCAACTTGATAGCACTGATTTCATATCTTGGAAGAGCAACAATCAAAACTGTGTGACCTCTTTAATGGATACCGCACTATCTATGGGAATATTTGGGGTGCCAACCTTTGTCTTTGAAGAAGAAATATTTTGGGGAAGTGAAAAATTAGCTCTTATTAGTGCAAAGGTTACGGGAGATTACTCAGCTTTAAATTAAGTTTTTTTTAAATCCTTTTTTTATGGCCTAAGTCTCTTATTGATGCGAAGAGGACGAACCAATAAAATCTAATTTTTGCGTAGACGCCTTTTCGTGATTTGAGCAAATCGTACTTTTCCAATCCACATTTTGTTTTTATAAAATAATTCATAAAAGTTGCATTCATTATTTATTTTCGTAAAGTTCACGTTCGTACATTTCTATAATGTCAGTTTCTTTTTTTATTTCACAATTTAATCCTGTCTGATCTTCAATCATTTCATAAAGCGTGGGTATGGGTCTTGTATCAGGCCAGCTTTCAGGCTTCCATAGACTTGATCGAAGTAGCGCTTTGCCACAATGCAGAAATACTTTTGTCGGTTTAATAACTGTAACTGTCTTTGGCAAATTGGATTTTAATTTATGTTTTTCGAGAACTTTTGGATCGTTTGATATCGTGGCTTTCCCTTGAACTCTAAGTGTTTCTGTCACCTTTGGAATGAAAAATATAAGGGATACAGTTGCGTTTTTAGAAATATTTAGAAGCCCGTCAATCCTATTATTTCCAGGTCTGTCAGCTATTTCGATGCGATCATCAGATATAACTTTAACAAAACCTTTAGGATCACCCTTGGGTGAGAGATCAATATCGACACCGTCAAAAGTCCCCATGACCAAAAAATTTGATGCATTTATGAAACTGACACTATGTGGATCCAACCTCTTCATTATCTTCGCAGATGCTTTCTCAGTAGCAGGACCATAAAGATTTCTTAATTGAATTTCATCCATCGTGCATTTTTTGTAGTTGAAACAGTTTCATAATAAACTATTTTCAACTAAGCAACACAAAAAGCAAGAGGTATGAAAAATGAGCGTCGAACTGTACTATATCTGTCTATATGGACTTCTAATCATAGCAACTACCCTTGTCCAACAGCTTACCAGCTTGGCAAACGTTGGAATTATGCCCGTGTTTAGTAGTCGAGAGGGCGTGAATTTTTCAGGTATGACCGGACGACTAGAGCGCGCTATTCTAAATTGTGTGATAGCACTCGCGATGATAGGTCCAGCAATCCTAGCACTTACAATGACCGAAACAAGTAGTGCAAATACTATGTTAGCCATTCAAGTTTTCTTTTGGGCTCGTCTCGTTTATGTTATTGCATATGGTTTGAATATTATTGGCTTAAGATCTGCAGGTTGGGTTACAAGTTTATTAAGCATCCTCTATTTATATTGGTCAGCAATGTCGATCAGCTAGCTTTTTAAAAAATAACCATCTCATCAGAAAATAGAGAGCTTTATGAACGCTATAAATCAGCTGATCAATTACAATAAAACGACCGGTTTGCTTCAATCCGTAGCGGGTAGAAATGCCTGGGATCAGGAGACAATGATGCCATCTAAGAGTGGCAATTCTCGGGCGATGGAGATGGGTGCACTCGAAGAAGTTATTCACGATAGAAAGAAAAATCCAATAGTTAAAAAGTTATTGGAAGAAGCCGAACCTAAAACACCCTTTCAAAAAAGAGCTTATACACTAATAAAGAGAGCCTTTGACAGAGCAGAAGCTATACCAAGCAAACTCGCATCGGATTTGGCTGCAACCACATCCTTAGCTCAAATGGCCTGGCAAAAAGCTAGACAAAATAACGATTTTTCTGAGTTTTCACCTCACTTAAAGAAGGTAATTGATTTAAAGAGAGAAGAGGCATCCCTTCTATCTCCTACTGGAGATTTATACGATGGGTTAATAAATGATTACGAATTTGGAATGACAAAAAAAGAGACCTCCAGTATTTTTGAAGAAATGAAGCCAAGACTTTTAGATTTGCGGCAGAGAATAAGTGAAGCAAAACTTTCCACACCCGTATTAGAAGGTGACTTCAATACTGAAAAACAATTAAAACTCGCCCATGAAATAGCGAAGACATTCTTCTATGACTTTGATAGAGGAAGGATTGATACTGTAGCGCATCCTTTTTGTTCAGGTGGTGGGGATGATGTACGAATTACTACCCGAGTCGATAATAAGGACCCATTTAACTGTTTATACAGTACTATTCACGAAGTGGGGCACGCTTGCTATGAACAAAACGTGTCTTCAGACTTTTTACACTCGCCTCTCGGTTCCGGGGTATCTTTAGGCATTCACGAAAGTCAGTCTAGAATATTTGAGAACCAAATAGGAAGATCTAGGCAATTCACTCGGTGGCTGTTCAAGAAAATGAAAAGCTATTTTGGAGAATTTGGTGTTAGAGATGAGGAAGAATTCTACCGTTTGGTTAATAAGGTTGAAACCGGTTTTATTAGAACTGAAGCAGACGAAGTTCACTACAATCTACATATTATGCTTCGCTTTGAGCTCGAAGTGGAGGTAATTGGAAAAAATTTGGAAGTTCCGGATTTGCCCGAGGCCTGGAATGCAAGATTCAAGGAATATTTTGACCGTGACGTTGAAAAAGTCTCTGATGGAATTCTCCAGGACGTTCATTGGTCAATCGGTGCATTTGGATATTTTCCAACCTACACTTTAGGTAACTTAAATGCCGGTTGTTTATTTGAAAAGATGCAAAAAGATATTCCTGGTCTTGCAGACGGATTTGAGAAAGGTGACGTGTCATTAGCAACCACTTGGTTAGCAGAGAACATACATCAGCATGGAAGCCTATACGAACCTACTGACCTGATCAAAAAAGCTACAGGAAAGGCTTTTACGCCTGAGCCCTTTTTGAATTATTTAGATGAAAAGTTTTCTGATATATACGAGATCTAATCTCTAAAATTTATAAATTGTAAAGGAAGAGGTAAATCGAGCTTTTTTGCTAACGAAATAACTTCCTGAAGACTATCTTTCTTTTGCCCTGAAACCCTTAGCTCATTACCTTGTATTTTTACCTGCACTTTTAACTTACTCTGCTTGACAGAAGAAATAATTTTCTTTGATGTGTCTTGTTCAATCCCCTCCAGCAAATCATAGTTTTGCCTTACTCGATTACCTGAAGCGCTTTCCGTTGATTTAACTTTGAGGGCCTTGGGGTCTATACCTCTTTTAACAAAATGGCCTATTAAAAGTTCATTAACTTGCTTTGCTTTCAAGTCATCTTCTGTTTCTACAGTTAACGAGTTCTCATTTCTCTCAATATCGGTCTTCGAACCTTTAAAATCATATCGCTGGTTGATCTCTTTACTAGCATTAAAAATCGCATTCTCTACTTCCTGCATATCCAATTTACTAACAATATCAAAACTAGGCATTTCCTCTCAACTCCCTTGACCATAAAATAAATTGCTTTGTTGTTATTTTACAATAAATGAACCCTAAATTTAACTCATATTTATATTTAGAAAAAATTACAATATTTTTAAGTTTCACAATGATGTATGATAAAAACTTCGAGTAGAGCCGGATAATAATAATGGAAAAGCAAAATAAACAGTCAGAGCCTAGCTTTTATGTAAATTTTGAAAAAGTTTACGCACGTAATATCGACAGCAACATAAGCTTGCTAAATTTTTTGAGGCATAATTGTAAATTTACTGGGACAAAAGAGGGGTGCTCAGAGGGAGACTGTGGTGCATGCTCTGTATTGATTTTTGATGAAAAAGGATCCCTGGCACCAGTAAACTCTTGTATTTTAAAGGTGGGACAAATACTCGATAAGAATATAGTAACAATTGAAGGTGCTAGCAAATTAAGCTCTGCCAAACCTTTAATTGAAGCACTAAATTCCAAGGCGGCGTCGCAATGTGGGTTTTGCACACCTGGCTTTGTAATGGCAGCTCTTGCATTAAAAGAAAAATATAAAAACCCTTCTGAAAGCGTTATCCATGACTCTATATCCGGAAACTTATGTCGCTGTACAGGGTATAGACCAATTGTGAGTGGGATCCAATCTCTCGAAGAAAAAATAAAGTTTCCAATGCCCATAAATAGTAAAGGCTCAAAATTAAAGACCGCAATTTTTGGAAAGACAACTTACATCTACCCAGACTCTAAAAAGGAACTAATTCAATTTATATCAAAAGAAAAAAATTATACTCTTTTGTCTGGAGGTACAGACTGGAACCTTGAAGCGGAAGCCTCCAATTTTAAAGAACAGAAAATATTATTTCTGAATAATATTAAAGAAATGTCTACAATTAAGACCAAGACCTCATCATTTGAAATAGGAGCTTGTGTTACACTATCTAAATTCGAAGAGTTATGCCGTGAATTTTTCTCCCCCTTTCTGGATACAATTATTAGGTTTGGTTCTCCACAGATTAGAACAGCCGCAACAGTTGGAGGGAATCTTGGGACATCGAGCCCTATTGGTGACCTAGCTCCCCTATTTTTCGTATTGGAGGCTGAATTGTCTCTACTCGGTCCAAAAGGAGAAAGAACTATTCCGATTAAAGATTTTTTTAAGGGATATAGAAAAAACGCTTTAAAGCGCAATGAGCTTATATACAAGATTAAGGTGCCAAAAACAAAAAAAGAAGATTCAATTTTTTCTTGGAAGCTATCAAAAAGGTATGATCAAGATATATCAACTTTATCGCTGGCAGCCAAATTTAAGATGGATAAAAACCACACTATAGAAAATATTATTTTATCTGCAGGGGGCGTAGGACCCACTCCTTTGTTATTAGATAAAACGAGTAAATTATTAAAGGATAGTAATCTACGCTTTAACCAAAACTCTCTAATAACTGCTTTAAGTCATGATATTTCTCCAATAAGTGATCTTAGAGGGACAGCAAATTATCGATCGGCTGCAATGGTTGGATTGATAAAAAAAATGCAAAGATCCGCCATAAGTGGTGAGAAACAACATTCGATAATGAGTATTTGATGGCGTTAGATAACAAAAATAATATTTCAGTTGGAAAGTCGCACTACCAAGACTCGTCTTTTAGACAACTTACGGGAAGAGCCGAGTACATAGATGATATTCCATTGTCAGAAAATACCTTGCATGGAGCTCTTATCCTCTCAGAAATACCATCTGGTACGATAACTTCTATTGAGACGGAAAAAGCAAAAAAATTTGATCCAAGTATTACAGTTATTACAGCAAAAGACATACCTGGTAGAAATGATATAGCGCCTATTTTTGCAGATGAGCCAATCTTTGCAGAAAAAGAGGTGACTTATGTAGGCCAACCTATCGGGCTCATTGTTGCTTCATCAATGGAGAGAGCAAGGGCAGCAGTAAATGAAGTGAAGATTGTCTATAAAAAAGATAAAATACCGATATTAGACTTGGATTTAGCATTCAAGAAAAAAAACTTCTTTTTAAAACCAATTCACTTTGAGAGGGGTAAGGCAAACGAACAGATTAGGCAGGCACCCCATAAACTTGAGGGTTCATTTTCTATGGGAGGGCAAGATCACTTTTATTTGGAGACACATATTGCGCTTGCCATTCCGCATGAAAACTCTGAGTTCACAATCTGGTCAAGCACACAACACCCAACTGAAGTCCAGCATGGTGTATCCAACGTTTTAAATATTCCAGCGGCCAAGATCTCTAGTAAGGTCAGGAGACTTGGCGGTGGCTTTGGAGGTAAAGAAAGCCAGTCAACAATATACGCCGCCATAGCAGCTCTAGGAGCATACATTTTGGATAAGCCTGTTAAGCTTCGTCTTAATCGCAAAGATGACATGGCATCATCTGGTAAACGTCATGACTTTGAAGTGAAATACTACGTAGGTTTCAACAAAAGAGGAAAAATTAAGGGATTAGATATAACATTGCTTAGCAATGCAGGTAATGTCTGCGATCTGTCAGCTCCTGTAATGTCGAGGGCATTGACCCATTTAGATAATTGTTACTCTTTTAAAGATTTTACAGCACGAGGCTATATATGTAAAACAAACACCGTTTCTAACACGGCGTTTAGAGGCTTTGGTGGCCCTCAAGGAATGCTTGCAATTGAGACTATTCTTGAAAGAGTTTCTCGATTTCTAGGAATCGATTTAGATGCGCTTAGACGTGAAAATTATTATTCCCCTAAAAATGGAATTAAAACACCCTATGGGCAAATAGTAAAAAATATTAAAATTGAAAAAATAATAAATGAGATGGAAACTTTCGCAGGTCTAGAAAAAAGAAAGCTTCTGGTAGAAAAATTTAACACGTCGCAAATTAATAAAAATCAGCCTTACAGAAAAGGAATTGCCTTCATGCCTGCCAAGTTTGGGATATCTTTTAATAAAGTATCCTTAAATCAAGCAGGTGCTCTAGTCCATGTATACACAGATGGTTCGGTGAGACTCAATCATGGTGGAACGGAGATGGGACAAGGCCTATTTATTAAGGTGGCTCAGGTTGTCTCAGAATGTTTCAACATTCCTATCGACTATGTACATATTTCTGGAACAAATACGGATGAGGTCCCAAACACCTCAGCTACAGCTGCATCGTCTGGCTCCGATATTAATGGTATGGCTGCGTGGAAAGCAGCTACTGTTATTAAACAGAGAATGCTTAAACACGCGAGCAAAGTTTTTCAAAAGCCACCCTCTTCTATTGAATTTAAGAACGGTCTGATACTAAGCGGAAATAAAAGCATGACCTTTAAGGAATTAGCGTTTTCCTGCTGGGAAAATCGCATATCTCTTTCATCAACGGGCTTTTATAAAACACCAAAAATCTCATGGGATCAGGAAAAATTTAAGGGAAGCCCCTATTTTTATTTCACATGGGGAGCGGCAGTATCGGAAGCAATTATAGATATTGATACAGGAGAAAGTCGAATACTTAGGGCAGACATCATTCAAGACTGTGGGAGCTCTCTCAACCCCCTAATTGATAGAGGGCAGATAGAAGGAGGTTTCATTCAGGGTATAGGATGGCTAACGTGTGAAGAACTATATTTTAATCCAGAAGGCAAACTTTTAACTCTTGGCCCCTCAACGTATAAAATACCTGGAAGCCGAGATGTACCACCTGAATTTAATATTAAGCTATTAGAGAATACTCCCAATGAAGAGAAGACAATATTTAGATCTAAAGCTGTCGGTGAGCCCCCTTTATTACTATCCATTTCTCACTTTTTAGCTTTGAAAAATGCCGTCTCAATGGCTAGCGAAACATCAAATGCAGATTTATTAAATGCTCCCGCAACACCTTCAAAAATTTTAGCTGCGGTGCATAATGATCACTCTATGTAAATCTCATTACCATTGCTTTGAAAAAAAAACTCTCTCAAATTTTCTTTGCCTGCATCCAATGCTGATGATCTATCGATAACCAAAAAATCTTGAGCTGTATTAACGAGAAGTGGAAAATGCCAAACTTTTGGATTGTAATTTATACCTACATTACCTGGCACTTCGAAATACTTGATTGAAGAAAGATCTGGGGATCCGTCATTATCATTTGCCACGACTACTTGCCAATCTATTTTTTGTATTGGCATAAATGCTTGAGATGCCAGAGGATGCATCTCCAGATAATCAATTTTTATCGGTCTTTTTCTAGGAGTAGCAGAAAATATTGAAATGATTGGATTGGCTTTTTTGTCCAGCACTTGTACCGTAGCTACCTCATCAAACCTCTCACAATATCCCTGATTTATCAGAAATTTATTATTTTCCATCCCTTTTGAAATTACATCACCAAAAGGTTCGAACAATTTCTGGCTTACGGTCAGCTTTTCCAAATTTAAATGCATTTTAGCTTACTGGTTGACCAAAAATTCGAAATCTCGAAACTCCCCCATCAGGATAGATGTTTAATCTCACGTGGGAGACCGTTTTTTCGTGTAAGAAGTCATTTTTTCCAAAGTTATGAATAAAGTCTGGTTTGCATTTTTTCTCATCTAAAAAAAATTCCCAGTTACTAGAAGCTTCAAATGCTTTTATTTTGTCTTTTTCATTTTTTAAATCAATTGTTTGAATTGAAGCTCTATCTGGAAAATTACCCTTGAAGTGACAGGTATCTATTTCTACATTCGAAATTAGCCCAGGTGTTCCTAACTCAATGATTATAAAATCATTTCCAGGGACACGCCTACGCCGAGTCTCCCACCCGTCACCCATTGTAGTTCCTCTACCTTCAGACAGGAGAGCGTTTACGTTGCCATAGTGTGCGTTATTATACCCAACGATTTTGCCTCCATTTTTTAGAGCAGATAATTCTAAATCTTTAGATAGATCCTGAGAAAAGGGAATAAGATCTCCAAAAAGTCTAAGCCGCGCTACACCTCCATCTGGGAAAATATTTAATCTTACATAGGTTGCATTTTGATTTTTTAGGAGCTTAAATTCATTTATGTGATCTCCTTTCAAAATCTGTTTTTCAAGAAGTGTGTGCCAGTCCAAAGATCCTGCTTCATAACTATGGTTAGATGAGAAATCTAGCGAGGCAGCTGGCGGATAGTTCCCAGTAAAATGTCTAGTATCAATTATTACATCCTCTATAGAACATCTGCCTCCTAAGCCAATTATAGCCCAGTCGTTTCCGTCTACTCTTTTTCTACGGCTTTCCCAACCATCCATCCATTTTCCATGATCATCATATTTATTATCAATGAAAATGGGATCAGTGTCATTTAACATTCGATCACATTTTGCAAAAAAGTCGTCAGACACATCAATGATTTTTGCCCCTGCTTTCGGTGATGCCAAATTAACCTTTTTTGACATTATTAATTTGTCTTCATTTTTCATGTGGTAGCACCTTTCTCCAATGCCTCGCAATTCCTATTCTAGTTGTAAACCAGACATCGCTGAATGACTGAATGTAATCAACAAACTTTTTTAGTGCCGGGAACCTTCCCGGTTTTCCAATTATACGGCAATGAAGTCCAATATTCATAATCTTAGAACCTTCATGCCTTTCTTCGTATAGACAGTCAAAACTATCCTTAAGATAATTAAAAAAATGCTCGCCATTATGAAATCCTTGCGGGGTTAGAAATCTCATGTCATTAGTATCAAGAGTGTAAGGTATAATTAAGTGCGGTTTTTTTGTCATTTTAGACCAAAATGGTAAGTCATCACTATAGTCATCTGAGTCATAAAGAAAGCCTCCTTCTTCACAAACCAAATCTCTTGTATTCTCTGAGGTACGACCTGTGTACCAACCCATAGGTCTTTCTCCACAAATTCTTTTTTGAATCTCTATTGCTTTTTGCATATGCTCTTTTTCAGTGGCTCTGGGCACATCTTTGTAATTTATCCATCTTAGTCCATGGGAACAAACCTCATGATTATCTTTTAAAATTTGATCTACAATTCTTGGATTCTCTTCCAAAGCTTGTGCTACAGCAAAAATTGTTATCGGAATTTGTCTTTCTCTGAAGAGTTTTAAAATTCGCCAAACACCGGCTCTAGTACCATATTCATATAAACTTTCCATAGACATATGTCGTTGACCAAAAAATGGCTCGGCACCTATGATCTCTGAAAGAAAAGTCTCGGAATGCTTATCTCCATAGATGATTGAATTTTCACCACCTTCTTCTAAGTTCAAAACGAATTGAATCGCCAACTTTCTACCCCCTGGCCAGCTAAAGTGAGGAATTTCGCCATGGTAACCTTCTAGATCTCTGAGTTTCGTTTCCATACTGCTCACTTCTCTTCTCTTAATATTTCCTCGATCTTATGAAAAAGGTTTGCGTACAATAACCGCTCTTCGTCTTCTAAAAAAGTAATATTGCCAGGTGGCATCGCCCTTGACGCTGAAACCTGCTTATAAATAGTTTCATAGTTATTAATCAAGTGACTGAATTCGCTCAAATAAACCCCTTTAGGAGGTTTTTTCATTCCTTCCCAAGATGGCTCCATAATATGGCAAGTGGAACATTTATAAGCCGTCACTTCCATTATGTTATCTTTGAATTCTTTTGAAAATGAGCCTTCGATTAGGCTTAGCTTTTCTGGCGTTAGTTGATCCAAGCTGGGTTCGTCAACTTCAGACAACATTAGAGAACCCCATGATAGGATTACAATTGGAACAGCAACCCAATATGGGGTCCTATTACCAGCGTGTCTTTCATTAAAAAAATGTCTAACAAGACCTCCTATAATAATGGTCAATACAATTATTACCCAAGAATAGGAGGTAGCATAGGCGGTAGGATAATGATTGCCGATCATTATAAAGATTACAGGAAGGGTCAAATAGTTGTTGTGAAGAGATCTTTGTTTTGCACGGATACCGAATTCAGGGCTCGGTGTCTTCTTGGCGATTAATTGTGCTACAACTTTTTTCTGACCTGGAATAATTACCATCAGAACATTTGCTACCATTATCGTACCCAGAGTTACTCCCATCTGCATAAAAGCTCCTCTCGAACTTAGTATTGAATAGGATGCCCAAGACAAAAATGCAAAAAATATTAGAAGGACAATTGATAATACTAAATTAGATTTTCCAACCAGTAACCTGCATATTAGATCGTATATCACCCATCCAAATATAACACCGGCTATTGATATCAAAACAGCAGCAGTTTTGGATAATTCAATTTTTTCATAATCAATTAGATATAGTTCAGCACCAAGATAGTAGACGAGTATGAATAGCGCTGCACCGGTAATCCATGTAGCATAAGCCTCCCACTTAAACCAAGTTAAGTGATCGGGTAGATGATTTGGAGCCACGAGATATTTTACCAAATTATAAAAACCACCTCCATGAACTTGCCAAGCCTCTCCGTGTGCCTCTTTAGGCAACGAGGATGATTTTCTTAGACTTAGGTCGAGCGCAATAAAATAAAAGCTAGATCCTATCCATGCAATTCCAGCAATTACATGAAACCATCGAACCATAAATTCTATCCACTCAAGATAATCAAAATCCATGCTTAACTGCCTCGATAGGTACTGTAGCCGAACTTAGATAGTAACAGAGGGACGTGATAGTGTTGCTTTAGGTCATTAATTTGAAAGCAGATAGAAATATTATCAAAAAATAAATCCGTTTCTTTCATTTTATGTTTTGCCACCAAATATTTTCCAGCATGAAATACCATTTCATACCATCCTTCTCGAATATTTGACTGATCAAATATTGGCTTATTTAATCTTCCATCAGAATTGGTTACAAAATGAGCAATCAATTCTTTCCTGTCTGACTGCGTAGTATAAAAACTAATTTCAAGTGCATCCGCTGGTTTCCCTTGCGTCAAATCTAAAACATGTGTGGTAAGACCTGTCATTTATTAAAAGCTCTTTTTTTTTTGTTATTACATGGTAACTATAAAGAGACAAAAAACAACCAAAGAAAAGGCAACCTTTGGAGCAAGAAAAATTCATTAGGCATTATGGCAGCTTGTATGAAAATTCACCTCATATAGCTCTTGCAATATATGATCAACAGCGTTTGGATACGTTGTCACCCTTGGAAATACTGAGCTTAATGAAGGATTACGTAACCAAGATGGATCATCAATCCAAAATGAACCTAATTTTAGAACATCCAGAATTAGGTATTAAGAAGGGACAACAGAACAACCTTACAGCCCATTCAAAGAAAGAACAAACCCGAGCTGGTCTAGATAATCTTTCTGGAACTGAATATAATCTATTGAGCAGGTTAAACAAAGACTACATGAATAAATTCAAATTTCCTTTTATTATCGCTGTATCAGGCTTAAACAAACAAGAAGTATTTAGAAATATTCAGGTGAGGCTACAAAATACCGTTGAAACAGAATTTGATACAGCTATAGAGGAGATACACAAAATCGCAGAAATAAGGCTGAAAAATCAGCAGTAAGGTTATTTAATTTTTTTACCGGCAATAAATACCGAGTCTATCGCTCGATCATCTCCTAAGGTCTGAAGGATGAATAGTTCTTCTCCAATCGTTTTACATTTTTCCATTCTATGTCTCATTAAAGGAGTACTTTTACTATTTAAAACTATCAAGTCAGCATAGTTTCCGGTCTTGATTGTTCCGATTTGATCCTGAAGTCCTAGACACTCTGCATTACCCATAGTTGACCAAAAGTATGAAGCTAGGGGATTAAGGCTATAGTTTCCCATTTGCTGAATTTTGTACGCTTCGTCCAGAGTTCTTAACATTGAGAAGGATGTACCGCCTCCTACATCTGTTGCTATTGCGGTTCTTACTCCTTTCTCTTCTAACTCTTTAAATTTAAATAGCCCACTTCCTAGAAATAGGTTTGATGTTGGGCAATGGACAGCAATGGACTTGGTTTCTTTCATTCTCTCGATCTCGTTCATTTCCAAGTGTATAGAATGAGCTAATAATGTTTTGTTCGAGAGCAACTTATATTTGTCATAAATAGATAGGTAATCTTTTTGATCTGGAAATAGTTCCAGTGTTGTTTTAATTTCGTCTATATTTTCAGATAGATGCGTTTGCACATAACACGATTTATTTTCAGCGCATAAGGTTTGAGAAACTTCCATCAACTCAGGAGTGGACGTTATTGCAAATCTAGGTGTTATTGCATATTTGCAACGGCTGACATTATGCCACTTACCAATTATCTTTTTGCTACTTAAATAGCTTTTATCTGCTCTCTTTAGAACTGTATCTGGCGCATTCCTATCCATCAATACGTTACCAGCAATAATACACATGTTTCTTCTAAGCGCTTCCTGAAATAGATATTCTACCGAATTAGGATGCACTGATCCAAATGAAACGGAAGTTGTAATACCATTATGATTTAATAAATCTAAAAATATTTTTGACTCTCTATCACAATGCTTATCATCAACAAATAAGCTTTCATTTGGAAAAGTATATTTATTCAGCCATTCAAGTAATTTTGTTCCATATGATGCGATTACCTGTGTTTGGGGGAAATGATTGTGTAGATCTATAAACCCAGGAAAGATTATTTTAGATCCAAAATCTATTGTTTCAGTATTCTCGTATTTCTTACTAAGTTTGTAATAATCGTCAACTTCAATGATAATTCCTTTATCATCAAATGCTACTCCTCCTTTTTCTAAATAGGTGAAGCTACCAGTGTCATTAATATCTGCTGGTTTCCTCAAAAACGAAAAAATTCTTCCTTTAAATATTTTCATTTTTATAAGTCTCCAAAAAAAAGGCCCTTTCTAGGGCCTTTTTTATTTTCTGTAGGTTAAATTATTTTGGAATATCGCCTTCAATTCCCTCAACGTAGAAATTCATTCCAAGGAGTGTTCCAACATCAGCTGTCTCACCAGCCTTAAGCCAAGGCGAACCGTCTTGCTTATTGATTGGACCTGTGAATGAATGAAGGGTTCCAGCAGCAATTCCATCTCTAATTGCCATTGCCTCCTTCTTGACACTCGCAGGAATCTTATCATTTAAGTCTCCAATAATAACCATACCGGCTCCAATTCCATCAAAAGTTTGTTCTCCGCCTTTCCAAGTGCCAGCCATACCCTGTTTTACCTTTTCCACATAGTAAGGCGCCCAACCATTGATAATTGCTGTCAAGTGGGCGTTAGGACCAAAAGCACTCATATCGGAGGCTTGACCAAAAGCATAAACTCCTGCCTCTTCGGCAACGGTCATTATGGCAGAACTGTCAACATGCTGTAGTATCACATCAGCTCCTTGAGAAATCAAAGTTTTGGCAGCATCGGCTTCTTTAGCTGGATCATACCAAGTAAAAATCCAAATAACTTTGAATTCAACATTAGGATTAGCTTTCTTTGCAGCCAAGTATGCTGAGTTAATACCTCGAACCACTTCTGGAATTGGAAATGATGCAACATAACCAATTGTATTTGATTTAGTCATTTTTCCGGCAATATGGCCCACTACAGATCTACCTTCATAAAACCTCGCGCTGTATGTAGAAACATTATCTGCTGTCTTATACCCAGTAGCGTGCTCAAATTTCACTTTTGGAAATTTCTTTGCAACGTTAATTACTGGATCCATGTATCCAAATGAAGTAGCAAAAATCATGTCCGCACCTGCTAGTGCCATTTGGGTCATAACCCTTTCAGCATCAGCACTCTCTGGAACATTCTCTTGAAAAACTGTTTCGACTTTTCCACCGAAAGCCTCATCAACAGCTTTTCTTCCTACGTCATGCTGATAGTTCCATCCATGATCACCTGGAGGGCCGATATATATAAAGCCAACTTTATAATCTGCTGAAATAGCTAGGTTTGCGTTCAAAACCATTACTGCAAATATTAAAGAGGCCGATAAAAATTTAATAACTCTTTTCATTTAATCTCCATTTCTGTATTAGATTTAAATTGTTTTCACAAACGATCTACCTAGACATCCGGGAGCTCCCCTGTTCCCTCGGAATCGACTCATTGATATTACCACTAAAGCCAATATCGTTGCAAGATATGGTGCCATTGATAGTACAGCAATGTTTATATTTACACCAATTGCTTGCAAGTTTAGCTGAAGAATTGTGATACCACCAAAAATATAGGCACCTATAAGTAATCTAAAAGGTCTCCATCCTGAAAAGACAACGAGAGCAAGGGCAATCCATCCTGCTCCGGCTGTCATTCCTTCTGTCCATTGAGGAACTCTAAAAAGTGATAAATAGCCTCCCCCTACTCCAGCCATAGCTCCACCAAAAACAATAGCTAAAAACCTTATAGTTATTACTCTGTAACCCAATGAATGAGCTACGTCATGATCCTCTCCTACTGATCTAAGGATAAGTCCCGCTCTCATACGCGTTAAAAAATACCAGATCGTTAACACAGAGATTAGCGACAGATAAACAATCAAATCATGCTGGAAAAACATTGTTCCGAGTATCGGAATTTCACTTAGAATAGGAATTGAAATCGTTGAAATTTGTGGTGATTTTATACCAGTGTATGGGTGACCCATCAAAGCTGCTATTCCCAGACCAAAAATAGTTAAGGCTAGGCCCGACGCTACCTGATTGGCTTGCAT
>CACLZW010000008.1 GCA_902611475.1 uncultured Alphaproteobacteria bacterium | reverse complement strand
TGACTCCAAAACGGAGATTGTTCGAGATTCTTTTTGAATATATCTTGCGATAGCATACAAATATTTTGATCTTTGAAAGGAGCCGATTGATTGCCATTTTTCTAAGCCTGATCTAGCAGCCTTAACAGATCTTTTTATGTCGGCAACAGTTCCCTGAGAAATTTTAGCAATTTCTTTTTTATTATAGGGGTTAATGGTTTTGAATAAGTTTTTTGGTTTAGTAAATCTGCCCCCAATAAAATGCCCGAATTGGCCATTATGTTCAGCTATCCACTCCAATGCCTCAATGTTACTCTCAAGAGCTTCTTCGTAATCCATTTTTTTAAAAGCATTTTTAACCTCTATCATTTTTTTAAGCTATGCCGTGTCTATTAAATGAAGAGTATTGACCGGTAGTAAAATGCTCTATTTGTCTCTCAATATCAGAAAGTAAAGACGAAGCACCAATTCTGAATAGGGAAGGATTAAGCCATTTTGAACCAAGTTCCTCCTTTACGAGTATCATATGAGACAAACAATCTTTAGTTGACGAAATTCCACCTGCGGGCTTGTATCCTACTGTAAACCCTGTAAGTTCAAAGTATTCTCTAATTGCTCTAGACATAACTAAAGTAAATGGAAGCGTTGCATTTATGGCTTCTTTCCCTGTTGAAGTTTTAATGAAGTCTGCTCCAGCCATCATACAAACCAAAGAAGCCTTTGCGATATTTTTTAATGTTCCTAGTTCTCCGGTAGCTAAAATAGTTTTTAAATGAGCATTACCCGAAGCTTCTTTATATTCTGATATTTCATCGTATAGCTTTTTCCAGTTCCCGGATAAAACATGTCTTCTGGATATAACAATATCAATTTCTTGAGCACCACTTCTTACTGACTCTTTTATCTCTATAATTTTTGTTTTTTTGGGGGAAAGTCCCGCTGGGAACCCTGTAGAAACAGCAACTACCGGAATAGTGGATCCTCGAAGATTATCTAATGCAGTTCTAATGAATTGATGGTAAACGCATACTCCTCCAACTTTAATATCGAGATCCTTTATCCCGAGATTCTCCAAAATATCATTCCGTAAAGGATTCTTGGCTTTATCACAAAGTCGCATAACCCTACTTTCGGTGTCATCTCCAGATAGTGTAGTAAGATCCATGCACGTAATGGCCTTGAGAAGCCATGCGGCTTGGTTATGTTTCTTAACTGTACGACGATTGATTGCCGAAGCACACCTTTTTTCTACACCACTTTTATTAATCCTCACTTCATTGATCAACTCTAGCTTAAGCGGCGATCCACTGTTTTTAACAATGACTGGATCCATTTCTATGCTATTAAAGTTTTTATCTAGTGGCATTAGACATTATCTTTGTATGGTTTTTAGCACGTCAAATATTATAAGTATCAATTTGATAGTTTAGAATAATAAAGTAATCATATACAATAGATAATTAGCAGTCTATTTGTTAAGCAGAAAAATAAAGTGAGTGAGTGCAGCAGGCGAGATGATGCTTATTCAAAATTTAATAAAAAAGAAGAGAGATAACCAGCAATTAACTTCTGCTGAAATACAATGGTTTGTACAGGAATTGTGTGATAATGGAGTTGAGCCAGCTCAAACTGGTGCGTTTTTGATGGCTTCATGGATCAATGGTTTGAGTGAACATGAAAAAATAAATCTAACCAACTCAATGATGAATAGTGGGACGGTTTTGAAGTGGAATCTAAATGGGCCAATAGTAGATAAGCATTCTACAGGTGGAGTGGGAGATACGGTGTCTTTAATCCTTGCTCCATTATTGGCTTGTTTGGGTTGTTTTGTTCCCATGATTTCTGGAAAGGGTTTAGGGCATACTGGAGGCACTCTAGATAAACTTTCCTCAATACCAGGGTATAAAGTGGAACAGAGTCAAGCGTCATTTCAAAAAATTGTTTCAGAAATAGGATGTGCCATTGTGGGTCAGACCTCTGATTTAGTGCCTGCCGATAAAATTCTTTATTCTACAAGAGATGTGACCAGTACTGTTGATTCAGTTGACTTAATCACAGCATCTATAATCTCAAAAAAATTGGCTTCTGGAATAAACAATCTAATCCTAGATGTTAAAGTTGGTAGAGGCGCACTAATGACCAATATCAGACAGGCAAAAAAATTAGCTAAAAGTTTGGTGTTCGTTTCAAATGCATCTAATTGTAAAACTAAAGCGCTTATAACAAACATGGATGATCCACTTAGCTCATCTATCGGTAATTCTCTAGAAGTAGAAACGGCAGTTGAAGTTTTATTAGGTAAAAATAAAAATGAACAGGCGCTCTTAGACACATCAATAGCTTTATCTATCGAACTATATTCAATGGTTTTCCCTGAAAAAAGCTATGTAGAAATAAAACAGAAAATCTATTCACTATTTGATTCGGGACATGTGGCAGAGCGCTTCGAAAAAATGGTATCGGCTTTAGGGGGACCAAAACACTTTTTATCAACCTATAAAGAGGTACTTCCCAGAGCCGATTCCGTAGTGCCAATCAAGGCAAAAAAGGAAGGGTATATAACCAAAATTAATACAAAAGCATTGGGTGATATTCTAATAAAAATGGGTGGAGGAAGGCAGAAAGCATCAGATAAACTTGACCTGTCTGTTGGATTTACAGAGGTGACAAAAACAGGGAAAAAGGTCAATACAAAAACTCCTCTACTGTTTTTGCATATTGCAGACAAATTTTTTACGCCTTCTTTGGAAAGAGAAATCTGTGACTGTTTTTCTATCTCGGAGAGAGAGCCTGAGCAAAGCAAGGATTTAATTTTGCAAAAAGTGAGTTAATGGGTAAGGCTGTTTTGATTGTTTTGGACTCGCTAGGCATAGGTGGTGCTCCTGATGCAAAGTTTTATAATGATGAGGGGGCAAACACATTTGGCTCTATCGCTATGGCTTGTGCAAACGGCGATGCGGATATTGGAAGAAAGGGGTCATTAATGGTCCCCAACCTAGAGTCTTTAGGAATTTATAGCGCAACTAGGCTATCAACAGGCCTTACCTTTCCCAATACTAATAGCAGTATTGGGTCCTATGCTGTAGCTCAAGAGCACTCGAAGGGTAAAGATACTCCTACCGGTCATCATGAAATAGTTGGTTTCATTAATCCGATTGGTTGGCATACCTTCTCCGAAGTTGTTCCAGTCTTCCCTGAAAAGCAGATGAAAAATCTTATCCAGAAAGCTAAATTGTCTGGTATTTTAGGAAATAAACATTCGTCTGGCGAGGAAATCATCAAGGAATTCGGGGAAAAGCACCTAAATAGCGGTTGCCCTATCGTGTATACTTCTGCCGACAGTGTTTTGCAAATAGCAGCTCATGAACATATTTTTGCCTTAGATCGGTTATACAAAACTTGTGAAATAGCTGCTGAAATCTTTGATGAGTTGAGAGTACAGCGAATAATTGCGAGACCATTTCTAGGGGAAAAAAAAGATAATTTTTTTCGTACCAAAAATAGAAAAGATTTCATATCACCGCCACCAATAGATACTTTATGTGACAAAGTCATAAAATCTGGAAAAAAATGTTTTGGCATTGGCAAAATTGCAGACATTTTTGGACAAAGAGGAATAAGTGAAACTGTATCAGGGATGTCGGATGATAAATTATTTGATGAAATGCTGAATGTAATTGAAAAGGCAAATACTGGGGATTTAATCTTTGCAAACTTTGTTGAGTTCGATACTTTATATGGTCATAGGAGAGATTTGCCTGGTTATGCAAGAGCGCTGGAAAATTTTGACAAGCAATTACCAAAGCTATTTTCAATTTTAAATAAAGACGATTTTTTAGTTATAACAGCTGACCACGGAAATGATCCGTCATTTATAGGAACAGATCATACAAGAGAGCAGGTTCCTGTATTAATAAAAAACCAAAAATTGGTCAATAAATGTTACGGATTAATAAATTTTTCTGATATTGGTTCATTAATAGAAAATTTCCTTGGATTAAAAGCACACGAGTAGGTTTTAAAAAATGAGCTCATTCACATCATGTAAAAAAGTTGAGCTACACTTGCATTTAGAAGGAGCAGCTTCACCAAATTTCGTAAGAGACATATGTAAAAGTAGTGGTACTCAAATACCAGAAATTTTTGATAAAGCTGGAAACTATAATTGGCAGAATTTTGACCAATTCCTTACGATATATGAAATGGTAACAAACTTATTTTTAGAGGATAAACATTTTGAGGCGCTCGTCCGCCATGTACTTGATAAGCAGGTTAAGGAAAACGTGATATATACTGAGATTTTTTTAGGACCTCATCTATGGAGTGATAAACCAAATGACCGATGGGAACGTTTTTTAAATATTGCCAGCAAAGTTGCTGATGAGTATGAAAAAAAATATGGTGTTTATACCTATTTTATAATTGTTTGCATTAGACATCTTGGTCCTGAAAAGGCTTTAGAGGCTTCAAGGTTTGCCTCAAAGGTTAAGGATAAAAATGTGGTTGGTTTTGGCATGGCAGGAGATGAAACAAAATTCAATACAATAGATTTTATGAGAAGCTTCGACTTTGCTAAAGACTCCGGACTGGGTACAACTACCCATGCTGGGGAAATATGTGGAGCAGAATCTGTAGATGAAGCTATAAAACTTGGGGTAACCAGAATAGGTCATGGCGTTAGATCATGCGAAAGCGAAGAAACGATAATAAACTTATCAAAAGAGGATATTCTACTTGAAGTATGTCCAGGTTCAAATATCGCGCTTGGCTTGTATTCATCGCTTGATGATCACCCAATTGACTTTTTATTGAATAAAGACATACCAGTCTCCATCTCGACAGATGATCCCCCATTCTTTTCTACAAGTTTATCAAAAGAATATCAGGATCTTCATAATGTTTTTGGTTGGGGATTTGAGATCTTTTCGCAAATTAATAAGAAGTCTTTAGAGTTTGCTTTTTGTGAAGCAAAACTTAAAGAAAAATTAATTCAACAACTTTAGGAAGTAAATAAATGGAAAACTTAACTATAATCAATCACCCATTAATTCAACATAAGCTTACAGAAATGAGAAAAAAGACAACTTCCTCTAATCATTTTAGAACACTCTTAAAGGAGATAAGTTTACTTCTTGCCTATGAGATTACGAGAAATTTGCCAATGGAAACGATACCGATAGAAACGCCTCTAGAACGGTATGAGGCACCAACTCTGGCAGGAAAAAAGCTAGCCTTAATTTCTATTCTGAGAGCTGGTAACGGCTTGCTTGATGGGGTTTTAGATCTAATACCTTCGGCGCGTGTAGGCTTTCTTGGCTTATATAGGAACGAAAAAACACTACAACCGGTTGAGTACTACTCTAAGGTTCCTAGCGATTTAAGCAATCGCGTTTGTATAGTCGTTGACCCAATGCTCGCAACTGGAGGATCTGTGTCATTTGCAGTCGATTATCTCAAGACAAAAGGGGCAAAGGACATCAGATTTTTGTGTCTATTGGCTGCGCCAGAGGGTGTAGAGGTTATGCAGAAAAATCATCCAGATGTCAAAGTTTTCACCGCATCTTTGGATAGATCACTCAATGATATAGGATATATCCTGCCGGGGCTTGGAGATGCCGGTGATAGGTTATATGGAACAAAATAAAAGGTTGGAAAAACTTTTATCCAGGAATTCTAAGAGTTTCTTGTCTGGTTCCATTGGTGATATGAATTTTATCGAGGTCAATACTTATAACCCTCCAGCCATTTCCAAACTGCTGTCCTACTTTAACTTTTACTGTATTACCAGAGGATAATCTTATTAAAGCAATTCGCCCCGTTCTTTTGCCAAATACGCCGATTAAATTTGTTCTATTTAATTCTATCAAATTTCGTAGTGTTGAATTTCCGACTATGGAAGCCCTTCTAGGTATGCTTGGTGGATTGCTTCTGACATTCAAGTTTCTGATCGAGCTAGCAGATACTTTTTTCAATTTACTGACGTCCGTAGGCATTCTGGGAGGAATTTCAACAAATGTCACTGCTCCAGTAGACTTAGTAGGATCTTCTAAAACTTTAATCGAATCAATTATATTTGGCTTTATTGTAGGTTTTTTGCCATTCCATAATGTTAATTGTATCGAGTTTTTTCCCGAATTTCGTTGTAATAATTTAACATCGATACCTTGTTCTTTTAGTTTTACATTTAATTCATGATTTAAAATCAATTTATTGTCATAGTGAGCTATAAAAGTGCCAATCAAAAAATCTTCTTGGTTTATTTTAGCGGCTCTTATCAAGACTTTATCTTCATCATTTGTAAAGTTTAATCCAATCATTCTATTGGAACTAAAAATATTTGGTTTTTTGACATCAAGAAAGATTGCTGGAAGCGTACTAGCTCTTTCTTTTGCAGTTGTAATTAAAATTTTAGTTAAAGATATATCTGAAAAAACTTCTTCAACTACTACCCTCTTGTATTCATGATTTATACTCTTTTCCTTTTTTGGAGTATCAAAAACCATCTTCATTTTTAGACTGTTTGAAATGGTTTTTGAAGGTTTTGATAATTTCTTTTCTTCATATTTTGAATATGAGGAATCCTTATCTATATTCGGAAGCGATCGATATACTTTCCTTTGTTGGTTTGCAAAGGAACTTAGTAATGCCACTTTTTGCGACTTAGCAAATTCTTTAAAGTCATCGAACTGGTTTGGGCTTTGAGGAACTGATATTGGACTATTTATCTCTCCAATATTTAGGTCATTTAATCGTACTGTTTTTCGGTTTGCATTAAATTGGTATTTTACTGAGAATTTGTTATAAAAATAAATTTTAGGTGAGTGATTTTTAGCCTTTTGAGGAAGATCAATAAGGTATGGATCTTTTATTTCAAAAATTGCCATATCTAATCGGGTAGAAGAAATTTTCTTTGCCCCCCCCAGTAAGCTTAGTTCAGATTTCAAATTATTTTCTTTATCTTTAAATTCTTTAGAGTCGGCGAAATAATTATAGGGCTTGGTATTAGATCTATATTCCAAATATGTGGAAGTAAGCGATAATAAAAAACCAGCAAATAGTACGAAACTTATTATTGACAGAACCTGTGTAAATGTTTGTCCTTCAAGATCAATAAGTCGTTTTGAGCTATTGTCATTAAAAAAAACGGGACTTTTTTTAAACCCAGATATCTTACTTGAAGCAATATATCTTTCTGGACGAAATCCAGCTCTTTTGACGAAATTTCTAGACTCGGTTATAGAATTTGCAGATATTGCCGCAATCGGAACTGTACTTCTCGTAGAGGAGTCCCCGACTGCTATTAACAGTTCATTTTCATTTAGCCCACATCGTTTGGCTGTGACCTTTTTGCAATGTTCAATAGAAAAATTGTCTTCAATAACAATAGTCTGAGACAGGACTAACTCTCGAGGAAGAAGGACGTCTACTATTGGTTTTTTTGTTGATAAAGCCGCTGCTTGATTTCTAAGTGAAACTAAGTCTTTTTCAAGGTTTTTTGATGATGGATCAACTGACCCAAGCACATTCCAAGTTTTCTTACTATCTTTTTTTAGAAGTTGGATTGATGTTTTTGATAAATTCAGAGCTAGCTTATTTTTATTCATTTCACTTTATCTTAACGATCATTAAAAGCGAATATAATATATCATAATTCAGATAGCTAGAAAACTATTGGGGGGGAAGGAACAATTAAATGTCATTGGGTCTATTTGATTGAATGTTGAAAAGTGTTATTCCAACGGCTGTCGATACATTTAGTGATGAAAAAGCGTGGTTACCATCTATAGATAACAACATATCACAGTATTCCTTTGTCAAACGCCTAATCCCTTTCCCTTCTGCTCCAAAGACAATTGCTATATCATCATTCCCTTGCCTAAATGAAGATATTTTTTCTGGTGAAGTTTCGTCAAGCCCAATGATAATGTACCCTAATTTCTGTAACTTGATAATCGTTTGTGCAATATTCGTAACTTGTATGTAGTGTACTCGTTCGAAGGCTCCCGAAGCAGCTTTGACAAGACTTCCGTTCTCGCTTGACCCGCCATTCAAAGTGTTAATTATCGCATTGCAATTAAAGAAGAGGCTTGATCTGATAATAGTTCCAACATTTTGTGGATCACTAACCTTATCTAAAATAACAATCAATTTAGAATGCTTATTTTTATGGATTTCATCCATGTCTTTTGGTTGTTCTAAAGGGCTAACTTTTAAAATTGCTCCTTGATGAACTTTATTTTCTGAAATTGGTAAATTTTTTGTTTTCTCGATATTAAAAATGGGTATGTTGGGAAGTTCATTGTCGGTAAATATTTTAAGTCTTGCATTTTGACTTATCCATAACTCGTGTATTTTACGATTAGGGTTTTTGATTGCTGCCTTTACAGCGTGTAAGCCGAACATATAATAGGCGCTATTTTCTTTAATATTTTTGGTTCTCTTACTGTACATACCCATTTTTAATGTATAATTTCAATTTAACTTGTATCTTTCTATTTACACTTAGCTATATCAGATGTAAAACGCTTTTACGCAAAGCCCATGGAGGGGTGGCAGAGCGGTCAAATGCAACGGACTGTAACTCCGTCGGGGAAACCCTACATAGGTTCGAATCCTATCCCCTCCACCATAAAATAAGTTAACAAAACAATTGTCTAAACGTTTTGGGTCCTAACAAAATTTCTCGAACCTATTAAATAAAGTCTGACCATAAATATTCAAATAAAAGTCAGACGAACCTCGTCGTATACTTTCTTCAACGTTCATCTTTCAGATTTTTCTTTCCGCTCAGTGATCGTCTCAAAAATATAGAATTTTTATTATCTACGATGCTGAGATAAGAAGACTTTTTAAAAATTATTAGTCCGATTTGCAATCTAGGCTTACTCTGCTATAGTGATTTGAAGGGCAGGTAGGAAACGAGATCAAGTCATTTTCCTTACCTGACCTCGTAACACTCCCTTTCATTTATCTGAAGATCTTGCTGAAGTTTTTGTATTACTGAATGCAAGAAATAAGCTTAGGTTTTTTATTGCTCAGATTTCCATGCAGATAATTATCTACGATATTATCCTGATACACGTCTTAAATAACGCGCAACTGAGAAGCATGAAAGTCCACTCTACGCCAATTTCTTCCAAAGGTTTTCTGTAAAGTACCTTCAAACCTTTGTGATTTTTTCCTTCTTCAACCATTTATTGCTGAATTATGTTCATTTAAATATTAATTCGTTATAACAATTCATGTAGTATCACTCTGGGTTATATTACTCTGATATTAGAGATTTGTGTGGGAGATGAACAACACGTTTTTTTAGGTCTGTATTAGTGTGTGGTGTTACAAAAAGCTATCTGTGTTGGGTTTATTATTGCTAGTGATCTTACTTTCAACAATAAAGTTGAAAAGTCATATAGACACTATAATAGTTAATGTCAATGAAACTAGGTAAGTGATTATTTTTAAAGCAACTAATTGTCTAATTTATAACCATAGTAGATGTGAACTCCCGTTTTTCTGGTGCATATAGGTTTTTGCAATTGTAGTGAGAAGCAAATCTGAGGTATAATGTTTGAGTCAGTGGTACTTAACGTGGGAATGTAATTTCTATAAACAAAAAATATCCTATGTCGTTATTTTTATTTGGAGATGCGTTTCAGTTTTTTCCTTCAACAGGGAGGTCATCTAGCATCCATAAAAGATCTCCCCCTTTTTAATAATATTTTTAATAATCAGGCTTTTCAGTGAAGAGAGTTTTTTTGTGGAAATAAAGTATTTTTTTTCAATTTTGTAAAAACAAAAATTTTAGTTGAATTAAAAAAAAGAAAAACAAATGGGTTTGACTTAATTTTCTCGATAGTGTAGCTATTTCGTTAATACGCATCGACGTAACAAACAACAGGGAATTGGTTTACGACTGGTGTAATTTTTAGCATTTATATTTTTAACAGGGTCAGTAACCAATGATTAGATACAAAGGCCGCTAGATATAATGAAGAATAAAAATATTCAAGAAATTGGTAAATTTGTTATAGAAACTGAGGCGTCAGCACTCTCGAAACTAGCTAGCGATTTGCCAGTTGATTTTGAATCAGCTGTTGATGCCGTGCTTAAAACCAAGGGTAGAGTTGTTGTATCAGGGGTTGGTAAGTCTGGGCATGTTGGTCGGAAAATTGCAGCAACTTTGGCCAGTACAGGCACACCAGCGGGCTTTGTGCATGCAACAGAAGCAAGCCATGGTGATTTGGGAATGATAACCCAAAATGATTTCTGCTTGCTTATATCGAATTCTGGAGAAACATCAGAACTTTACGACATTTTAGCCCACACCCGAAGGTTCGGTATTCTTACCGCAGTTATTTCTTCTTCTAAAAATAGCACTCTAATACAAGCTGCTGACTTTAGGTTGTTGCTCACTGATGCCCCGGAAGCTTGCACCATTGGTATGGCGCCCACAACATCAACAATACTTACGATGGCTTTAGGAGATGCATTGGCTGTCGCGCTCATGGAGCAGCGAGATTTCAAGCCTGAAGATTTCAAGGTTTTGCATCCTGGAGGCAATCTTGGTTTGCAGATGTTAACGGTGTCACAACTAATGAGAAATAAAAGTGAAACGGCAATTGTAAATGACGACTTGACTATGAGTAATGTTATTTCCTGTATGAATCAATCTGGCTTTGGCGTTGCAATTTTGGTTGATGAAAACGGTACACTTTCGGGAATAATAACGGATGGAGATCTCAGAAGAAACATTAATGATATTCTTACTTTTTCCCCTAAAGACATAGCTACGTTAAATCCTACATCGATAAAGCCAACTGATTTAGTGTCTGTTGCTTTAGAAAAAATGGAAAAATATAAAGTTTATGCAATTGTTGTAATTGAAGACGATAAGCCTATTGGATTACTGCGCATGCATGATGTTTTACGCTCAGGTATCAAATGAAAACAGTCATCATTATTCCAGCGCGTTACTCTTCTGTAAGGTTTCCTGGTAAACCTCTCGTGAAACTTTCCATTGGACGAGGCCTTCAAAAATCACTAATTCAGTTGTCTTGGGAGGCAGCCTGTAGAGTTAAAAACGTTGAGCAGATTGTCGTGGCAACCGATGATGAAAGAATTAGAACTGAAGCGGAGTCTTTTGGTGCCAAGGTTGTGATGACGTCAGAGAAATGTAGAAATGGAACAGAGCGATGTGCGGAAGCGTTAAAAAATATAAATTTCACTGGTGATTTAATTGTGAATTTACAGGGAGATGCTCCGTTAACCCCAGAATGGTTTGTTGAGGATTTGATAGAAGCTTTTAAAAAAAGTCCAGATACTCAAATGGCCACGCCCGTTTTGAGATTAGATAAAGATTCTTTGGATTCGTTTAGACTTGACAGAAGCTCTGGTCGAGTGGGAGGCACTACTGTGGTATTTGATAATAAAAACAACGCCTTATATTTTTCGAAAGAGATAATTCCATTTGTTGATGAAAAACGCTTAATGCAACAAGAAGCTTGTCCGATATTTCACCATGTAGGGGTGTATGCCTATCGGCCTGAAATTCTTTCGAAGTACCGCACGTGGAAAGAAGGTAATCTTGAAGCACTGGAGGGGTTAGAACAATTAAGATTTCTCGAAAATGGATGTACAATAAAATGTGTTTTGGTTGATAGTAAAGGTAGAATTTTTTGGGAGCTAAATAACCCCCAAGATGTTATGAAAATTGAAAACGCAATACAGAAGATATAAATTAAATAGGAAGAAAAATGAAAACACTTAAAATATTTATTGGTTACGATCCCAAGGAGGCTGTGGCATTTCATGTACTTAGTCACTCTCTACTAGAAAGAAGTTCTGAGCCTATTTCAATTGTGCCAATTAATTTGCGAAATTTGAGAAACCTATATTCTAGACAGCATGATCAGCGTCAATCAAACGAATTTTCTTTTTCTAGATTTCTAGTCCCTTATCTGTGCAACTATGAGGGGTTTGGCGTTTACATGGATTGTGACATGCTAGCTTTGGGAGACATAAGTACGGTGTTAAATGATATAGATGAGAACCACGCAGTGTCTGTGGTTAAGCATGATTACGAGTCAAAGGTTAAGGTGAAATATCTTGGAAATAAACAATATAGTTATCCTAGAAAAAACTGGTCCTCCTTTATAGTTTGGAATTGCGCTCATCCATCAAATAATGCAGTAAATCCTGAGTTCATCGGGCGCGCCGATGCGGCAACGCTTCATAGATTTCTTTGGTTGAAAGACAAAGAAATAGGAGAGCTTTCTGTTAAGTGGAATTGGTTGGTAGGCGAATACGATAACCCTTCGGAAGATATAAAGGTCCTGCACTGGACTTTAGGGGGACCGTACTTTGATGATTATTCAAATACTGAGTTTTCGGATGAATGGAGAAAAGAGTTTGAATCTATGACATTTTGCAAACAGCTCTAAGAATGCTTAATGTACATGATTTACCGATTTAAAATTTCAAGTGAAAATTATGGCTCGTTATTGCAGTTCCACTGCTTTGGTGATAGCAGTAGACTGATTACTTAAAAAGGGAAAACTGAATTATGGGTTTTCATTGTATTGCATGTAATAGCGATAAAAGTATAAATCACACAATGCAAGATGCAAAAGTAGGAGATTTAATTTCGATTGCTTGTTGCCAAAATTGCGGATTGGTTCAGCTTAAAGATGTGCCGAATGAAATGGATCTTTTTGAGTTTTACAAGTCGAAATACAGGGTTGAGTACAGAAAGCAGGACAGACCTAGTCCAAAACATGTTTACAGAGCGGGAGCGCAAGCAATATCTCGGCTGAAAAAAATCGCACCTTTTATAAAGGAAAATACAAAATTACTAGATATTGGATCTGGTGGAGGAGAGTTCACTTATCTTGCTTCTCGCATGGGTGCTGATGCCTTCGGGATTGACCCAAGTAGTGGTTACCTAGAATTTGGAAAAAATCATTACTCAATTAATGTAGAACCGAAACAAATTTCTCAGTTGGAAGGCACACAATTGTACCAAATAGTCACTATGTTTCATGTTTTAGAACATTTGCCAAATCCATTGAAAGTAATTAGAAAAGTGCATCAAATACTTAAAGTAGGGGGATTGTTTGTTATAGAGGTACCAAACCTCGAGTCAAAAGCCACTTCCCCTTTCAATCATTTTTTTAAAGCTCACATTTGTTATTTTACGAGCTTATCTTTAATAGGCTTGTTAAAAGATAACTTTTCAGTCGAGTATGTTGAAAATGAAGACGTTATTTTTCTAGTCTGTGAAAAGACTAATGTAAAGAAGTTCAAAAAACCTTCTCAGTATAATCCCTCTGCTGTCAGTTTAGCCAATTCTCGTTTAAAATATAAAAACCTTAAAGAGTACATTTTAAATGGAGGCTTATTTAAGATTTTCAAAAAAATACCGGGAACGATTAAAGAAAGATACTTTTCATATGGCAAGGAGCCTAAAATGATTTTGGAGTCATTTTTAAGACGTGAAGATCTTGCGAACGATAATCAAGCTTAGATTTAATTATACAATTTTTTCGAATGATAGATCAATTATATTTAAGTTTATATCGTTGCTTTACTTTACTTTTTTTTCCTTTTAGCAAACTTGTTATCAAATGGCGGATAAAGAGAGGTAAAGAGCATTCAACTAGATGGAAAGAGAAACTTGGTGAACCAAGTGTTGAAAGACCTTCAGGAAAACTAGTTTGGCTTCATGCTGTAGGGTTGGGGGAAGTATTGGCACTAAGGGGGTTAATACTGGAACTACATAAGAAAGAAAGCAATCTTAATTTTTTGGTGACATCGTCTACAGTTTTGTCAGCAGACGTGTTCGAGAAAAACTGTCCACCAAAGACTATTCATCAGTTTCTTCCATATGACGTTAAAATTTTTGGCAATCGGTTTTTACGCCACTGGAAGCCCGATTTGGTGATATGGTCAGAGCAGGACGTTTGGCCAGGATTATCTTGTCTAGCATCTAATTTTGGCATTAAACAAGTCCTAGTTAATGGAAAAATAAGAGGGGATTCATTTAATCGCAGGATAAAAATAAAGCCTCTTCATCGAGTTATTTACAAAAATTTTGAATTCATTTCAACTCAAGATAAATCTTCTAAGAGTTTCTATCAGAGACTAGGCGCTTCATGCAATATTCGTACAGATGGATCTTTAAAACCTCATTGCCCCCCTCTTTTGTTTGATAAAAAAAACCTAAAATTAATCAAAAGAGCAATTTCCAACAAGAGTGTTTGGGTCGTAGGATCAAGCTTTCTAGAGGATGAACAATTAGCAATTTACACCCAGAAATTATTGATAGAACGAAATGTTAGAAAGTTGCTGGTTTTAGTTCCGAGGTTTCCTGAAAGATTACACGAAATTTTGAACTTGTTGAAAGATTTTGAAGTAAAGGTCTACAGCAAAGGCGAGACGCCTGATGGAAAGACTGATATTTTCATAGTAGATAGCATAGGGGAACTTGGTTTATGGTATAAGGCTTCAGAAGTTGCATTGATCGGAGGAACGTTTAGCAATGTGGAAGGTAAAAATCCTTGGGAAGCTTTGCATTTGGATTGTGTAATTACTTTTGGACCGAGACACTTGAAATTTAAAGATGACTTCAAATTATTGAAAAAGCTAAAATTGGCTCATCAGATAAATAGTGGACAGGAGTTATTTAAAATTTTACGTAGAAAAAACCAAATACCAATTTCTGATGGCATTGAAGAACTTAAAACAAAGCTTAAAAAAGATATAAACTCTCTTACTGAAGCGTTATTATCTCTGATAAATAACTAACATTAATTATGAAAAGCTTGGTCAAAAGATGACTTTAATACTAATCCTGATAATGGATGTGATATGAAAAATAGAACGAGGGCATATTGTCTGACAGAATAGAGATTCAGTGTCTCATCTTTGACTTCGACGGAACTCTAGCTGAAACAGAAGAGGCACATAGAAAAGCGTTTAACAAAGCTTTTAACTCAATCAAACTGAATTGGCATTGGGACCAACCTATTTACAAAAAATTACTTCAAATAGCAGGAGGAAAAGAAAGAATTGAATTTTATAATAAAAGTTTTTCATCAAATTCAAAAAAAATAAGTAGTAAAGATATTGAAGATATTCATCTTCAAAAAACCAAATTTTATTCGCAATCAGTAGCTAAAGGCTGTGTACAATTGAGACCAGGAATAAGGAAATTGTTGGAAATAGCAAAATATAATAAAAAGGAACTAGCTATTTCCACGTCAACAAGTCGTGATAATGTGGCTTTGTTACTTAAGTCTTGTTTGAATGAAAACCCAGAAGATGTTTTTTCTTTTATATCAACCGGAGATTTAGTTCAAAAAAAAAAGCCCAATCCAGATTTATATAAATTGGTATTAGCAGAAATGAACCTAATGCCAGAGCAGTGTCTAGCATTTGAAGATAGTAGGATAGGTCTTGTTTCTGCAAAGAGAGCCAATATCAAGACTGCAGTTAACCCGAGTCAGTACAGCGCGGAAGATAATTTTGACGAAGCAGATTATTTTCTGACAAGTTTTTTATTGGAACAATTCCCAAAGAGTTTGCGGAGAAGACTAGCACTTTAGATTATCGATCTAATTATTATAAATATCTTTAGAGATATAAAGATCGATAGAAATAACATACTAGAAATCACTATTAAGTTAATCAGGCGCCAGCCTCTTCGGTAATTTATAAAATTTGCAAAGTAAGATGATGCATATCCAAGAGAAAAAAAATAAATAAATGATGCAGTGGATGCCCCAAATACAAAGAAAATTTTTTCATAGAACATTAACTCTCTTGAAAAACCACCAATTATAAAAATGGTATCCGAATAAACGTGTGGGTTAAGGTAAGTGAAAGCCAGTGTTTTAAAAACCACTTTACCAATATATTCCTCACTATATGGCTCATTGAATGAATATAAATGGGAAGAGTAATTAAGTTTATTCCAGATAAAATTAAAAATAAAAATAATTAGTAACAAATTAAGTGTTAGTTCTACTATCGGATTTGTTTTTGAAAAATAATAAAAAGCAGCTGTGCCAATAGCTATAAATATAAAATCAGATACAGAACAAATTAAGCAAACCAAAAATATATGATTTCTTTTTAGCCCTTGCTCAATCACAAAGATATTTTGGGGCCCCACTGCCAAAATCAAACTCATCCCCAAATAAAAGCCGAAAACAAAGTTCTCCATCAAAGAAAACTTTAATTAAATGAGGTTGAAATGACGACGAGAGAAAAAATCTCTACAAAAACTACACATACACCCAATATATCGCCGCTTAGCCCCTTATTTAACGGAATAATAAACCTTATAAAAAGGTAAACATATGCGTAACCAAATATAATCGTAGAAATAATTGCAGGCAATCCAGCAGGTATAATCCAAATGATACAAAAAATCCCGCATAGTAAAATCGTTTTGTTATTAACTTTTTTAAGATGTTTTGTTATGCCAGCCCGTTTAGACAGATTACTGTAGTTTACCAAAAGTAAAATTGAGAACCTACTCAGACTTGAGCATGCGATTAGGCCACAAGCTAATGCAAGGCGAGATTCTAATCCCAAGATAAGTAAAAATTTCAGCATGAACACTATAATTAGTGCCAATACACCATAAGTGCCAAGTCTACTGTCCTTTAATATCTTTTGTCTGGTGGTGTAGTCTCTACCTGCTAAACTATCAAAGAAATCTGCAACTCCGTCCTCATGCAAAGCGCCCGTTAGCAATATCCCCAAAGACAAAGAAATCAGTAAAGATATCTGACGAGGGATACCTATGCCTTCAAAAAGACATATAAGCAGAAATAAAATAAGCCCGATCGAGGCTCCTACAATAGGATAAGCCCATTGGCCTCTATGGAGCTCAATATTTTGATTGATTGACAAAATGCTATTAATTGGTACCCGTGTTAAAACTACTATAGCAATAGATATGTCTTCGAGTATTTCATTTAGTTTCATGATAGCGCACTAGTATTTTATATAAAAAATAGGTGTTACATGACTATAGATATCATCATATTTTTTTTAAAATGTCGATCAAGCATTTCGATTTCCTGAAAGCTCATCAATAATAAAATCTTTGAATGCTTCTACACGTTTTGATTTTTTTAATTCTTGGGGGTAGGCAATGTGTACGGGCACCATGTCTGATTGAAATTCTGGTAGCACTTGTACCAATTCAGGAAAATCACTAGCTAAATAATCAGGTAGTGTACCAATGCCAAGTCCATTTCTAACTGCTCTAAATATTCCGTAATAATTATTAAGAAATAGTAAAGAAAAGTTTTGTTTGTCAAGAAACGGTGCAATCCACTTTTGCCCCGCTGTAATTTGAGCCGAATTGGGAGAGTAGCAAATTAAACGATGCTTTTTTGCAAGATCTTCAATCGTAGATGGCGAACCATTTGATTCTAGATAATTTTTAGTAGAAAAAAATTTTATCCTTACACTTATCAGCTTTCTTTGGATTAGGTCAGCTTGACTAGGTGATTGGAGCCTTATTGCAACATCTGCCTCTCTCATAGATAGATTTAGAAGTTTTTCTTCTAACATTAAGTTGATTTGAATATTTGGATGTCGTTCATACAGCTTTTTTAATCTTGGAGCTAGCCAAAGAGTACCAAAGCCAGTAGTGGTTGTAACTTTAAGCTCTCCAAAAGCAGTCTCTTTGCTATCATTAATTTTTGCCAATGTTGAATTTATCTCTAAATATATCTTGTTTGCAGACTTGAACAGCAATTCCCCCTGTTCAGTAAGGAGTAAACCCCTTGGGTGTCTGTGAAACAAAACTACTTTTAAGCTATCTTCTAGTTTCTTTATTTGCCTGCTTATAGATGATTGGGATAAGTTTAGACGCTTACTCGCATCTGTTAGGCTACCTTCGTTCGCAACCAACAAAAAAATTCTTAACCTGTCCCAATCCATTATCTTGCCAAATTCAAAATTTGCATTAATTCTCATTAAACATTCAATACTTTTATATAATGATTAAATCTGATAAACTATATAAATTAATACAAATGTTAAAAGATTGGTTATGACGGTTAATAAAGTCTCACTAAATGATCGGTTTGATCTTGATAAAAAGATAGTAATAGCTTCAGGTACTCAGGCTCTTGTTAGATTGATGCTCAATCAGGCTGTTCGTGATAAATTTAATGGCATAAATTCAGCGGGCTTAGTAACCGGCTATAGAGGCTCACCACTTGGCGGCGTTGATGCGACCTTTACCAAGGCTGAAAAGTTTCTCAAGGAAAACAATATAAAATTTCAATATGGTTTGAATGAGGATTTAGCCGCTACAGCGATTTGGGGGTCTCAGCAAACTGAATTGCATAATGAAGGAAAATACGATGGGGTTTTTGGTCTTTGGTATGGGAAAGGCCCAGGTGTTGATAGGTGTGGAGATGTATTTAGACATTCAAATTTAGCTGGTACATCCAAGCATGGGGGAGTGCTGGTGGCAATGGGTGATGATCATTCCGCAGAAAGCTCAACAGAATTGCACCAGTCAGAGTATGCGCTTGTAGATGCTATGATGCCCATTCTCTCACCTGCCGGCGTTCAAGATATTTTGGATTTTGGTATTAAGGGGTGGGCTCTAAGTAGATATTCCGGTCTTTGGGTGGGAATTAAATGTTTGAAAGACACAATAGAAGTTACAGAAGTCGTTGACGCTGCATATGACAGAGTAAAAATAGTTGACCCCGAAGATAAAGACCATGAAGAACTGAATATAAGACTGGGTGATACACCTCCAGCCAGAGAAGATAGGTTGCATAACAAAAAACTTAGAGCAGCAAAGCTTTTTGCTAGAGCAAACAAACTAGATAGAGTTGACTATTCACCTACCGAAAAGAAAATTGGAATAATTTCTGCTGGAAAAAGTTGGCTAGACACAGTTCATGCTCTTAGCCTTTTAGGTATAGATAGAGAGGAAGCAGAAAAATATAAACTAACTACTTTGAAATTAGGAATGGTTTGGCCGATTGATGATTGTTTTGTGAAAAATTGGGCTAACGGTCTTGATAAGATTTTGGTCGTTGAAGAAAAGCGGGGTCTTATAGAGAGTCAAGTTAAAGAAGCTCTTTATGGCATGGTGAATAGTCCAAAAATTATTGGGAAGCATGATGACAACGGTGAGTTATTACTGCCCTCAAATGGTGTCTTAGATCCCATTATCGTTGGGAAAGCAATAGCTAACAAGTTAATAGGATCATCGAAATCAGAAAAGCTTGAAGACGCACTCAATTCGATTTCTATAGGCTCAAGAAGTGAGGCCAATACACCTGCACCTGACAGAATACCTTACTTTTGTTCAGGCTGTCCTCACAATAGTTCAACAAAAGTTCCAGAGGGCTCAATCGCTTATGCCGGGATTGGGTGCCATACAATGGCTATATGGATGGATAGAGCAACAGACGGGCCAACGCATATGGGTGGAGAAGGTATTAATTGGATAGGACAGGCTCCCTTTTCAAACAGAAACCACGTGTTTCAAAATCTTGGTGATGGGACCTACAATCATTCTGGGCTTTTGGCAATCAGAGCAGCTGTAGCCTCAAGTGCCAATATAACCTACAAAATATTATTTAATGATGCCGTTGCAATGACGGGAGGACAGTCGCATGAAGGAGATCTTAGCGCGGATGAAATAATAAAAGAGTTGAATGCTGCAGGTGTTAAACGAGTAGTAGGAGTATTTGATGAAAAGGAAGAGTTTGACCTTAATGACTATCGAAACCTTTGCGAAATGGTACCTCGATCTGAACTTATGCGAATACAAGAGGAACTAGCTTCAACCTTGGGTGTAACTGCAATTGTTTATATCCAAACATGTGCCGCTGAAAAAAGGCGCCGAAGGAAAAAAGGAATGTTCCCTGATCCAAACAAAAGAATTTTTATAAACTCTGAAGTTTGTGAAGGCTGTGGAGATTGTGGAATTAAATCCAATTGTGTTTCAATCCTTCCCGAGGAAACAGAGCTCGGCCGAAAGCGAAAAATTGACCAGAGCTCATGCAATAAAGATTTTTCTTGTGTTAATGGATTCTGCCCAAGTTTTGTGTCAGTAATTGGAGCTGAGATAAAGAAAAGTACCACTGAACAGCTAACAATACCTGACATTCCCGACGTAACAGTTCCAAGCATTGATAAAACATACAACATCGTGGTAACTGGGATTGGTGGTACTGGAGTTGTTACTATAGGGGCATTGTTGGGGATGGCATCACACATAGAAGGGAAAGGGGCTGGAGTGATGGAAATGGCTGGTCTTGCGCAGAAAGGTGGAGCAGTTCATATTCATTGTAGAATAGCAGAAAATCCTGAGGATATTAGTGTTGTCAGAGTAGCATCGGGTGAAGCGCACACTTTGATTGGTGGTGATCTTTTAGTGGCAGCTGGTGATAAAACACTGTCCCTTCTAAGAAGAGATAGATCTAAAGTTGTTTGTAATGAAACGGAAGCAATTACAGGTGAATTTACTCGTGACACTGAGTTTTCTTTGCCATCAGATGGAATGAAATTAGCCCTTAATGCTAAAGTAGGCCCTAATAGCGTACAGTATATTGATGCAAATAAAATTTCATCAAAGTATTTAGGAGACACTATATTTTCAAATACCGTACTACTGGGAATGGCTTACCAGTCCGAGTTGTTGCCTCTAAAGAGAGAAAGTTTATTAGAGGCTATTAAGTTGAATGGAGCCGCTGTGGATGGAAACCTATTAGCTTTTGAATTGGGGAGATACTATGTATATCAGCCCGATTTTTTCCAAGATACTAAAGGTAAGGATATTAAACAGGTTGATTATACTTTTGAGTCAATACTAGCGTACAGATCCAAGCGGCTTGAGGGTTATCAAAGTAAAAAACTGGTAAAAAAATATCAGCAGCTGTGTAATAAGGTAAAGGACTTAAATGAAAACTTAGGCTCTTCTGTTGCTCGCGGTTACTATAAACTGATTGCATATAAAGACGAGTATGAAGTTGCTAGACTACATACCGAATATTTGGAAAACCAAGTTAAAAATAGTTTCTCAGAATATAAAGAATTGAGATTTAATTTGGCGCCTCCACTGTTCTCCAAGAGAGACAAGAATGGACATCTTATAAAAAAAGAGTTTGGCCCTTGGATGTTTACATTAATGAAGCTACTAGCAAAAGGCAAATACTTACGTGGTACTTGGCTAGACCCTTTCCATTTTACAAAAGAACGTTTGACAGAGAGAAGATTAATCAGTCAGTACGAAAGAGATGTTGATTATATTATAGAATATTATAATGAAAATAATCACGATGCTTGTATCAACTTGGCTCTTTTACCATTACAAATAAGAGGGTTCGGGCATGTTAAAGAGCAGGCTATAGATAAATCCGATAAGATTAGATCAAACCTTAGGGCGATCATCTCTGGTGATCACTCCAATCAAAAGCTTTCAGCAGCTGAATAACTGGAATTCGTTCTAACCATACTATATAAAGGCGTATGTTCGGAATAGATTTATTTTCTTCGTCAATTATTTTTAGCGCGATACTTTGTTTATTTGCAGGTATTCTGAGTTTTCTATCACCATGTGTTTTACCAATTCTGCCCCCATACTTGGCATATATGGCTGGGACAACCGTTAGTGAAATCAAAAATAATAATGAGACTATTAAAAAAGGTGTCTTGCTAAGCGCCATTAGCTTTTCAATTGGTCTCTCAGTTGTCTTTATTCTTTTAGGCTTAGCCGCCAATTCAATGGCGTCGATATTTATCCTTTATCAAAATGAATTAAGAATTGGGTCGGGGATTTTAATCATAGTATTTGGGCTACACTTTATCGGACTACTAAGAGTAACTTTTTTGCAAAAAGAATTTCGGCTTAACTTTGATATTAAGCAGAGAGGAAATTTTCTGCCACCTTTTTTTTTAGGGTTAACTTTTGCATTTGGGTGGACACCATGTATAGGACCAATACTCGGCTCAATATTGGCAATAATAGCACAAGATGTATCAGTTTTAAGAGGTTTAGTTTTAATGATATTTTACTCCTTGGGACTTAGCCTTCCATTCATAGGTGTAGCCTATCTTTTGATTAGGGGAGTGTTTATTACAAGATTTATTTCTCAGTACTCTTTATATATCGAGCGGGTCACTGGCGGGTTCTTAGTAATTATTGGTCTTCTATTTTTAAGTGGATCTTTTCAGTTGATTGGTTTTTTTATTTTAGAGTACCTACCTTTTCTGAGTGTGTTCGGCTAGCGTTACTAAATCATATTTTTGGGATTTACAATTTTAGTAAATTCCCTGTCATCAATTAATCCTGATTTAATAGCCTCGGTTCTGAGAGTTGTATTATTTTTATGTGCATTTTTTGCAATTTTGGTCGCATTATCATAACCTATTTTTGGTGCCAAAGCGGTTACGAGCATTAAACTATTATCAAGGTGCTTTTTAATTTGAACCTCATTTGCTTTTAACCCTTTTACACAATTTTTTGCAAAGGAATAACATGTATCACCGAGTAATTGAAGTGATTGAAGTGTGTTATAACTTAATAGTGGTTTATAAACATTTAACTCAAAGTGCCCCTGGCTTCCAGCAAACCCTATTGCGGCATCATTACCCATTATCTGAATGCAGACCATAGTTGTGGCTTCGGCTTGAGTCGGATTTACCTTCCCTGGCATTATAGAACTTCCTGGTTCATTCTCGGGGAGGCTTAGTTCACCGAGACCACATCTAGGGCCGGAACCTAGAAACCTAATATCGTTGGCAATCTTAAAGAGGCTTGAGGCAGCGGTTTTCAATGAGCCAGAAAATTCTACTATAGGGTCATTTGCAGCTAATGCTTCAAATTTATTAGGAGCTGTCTTGAAATTTATTTTTGTTATTTTAGAAATTTCCTCGGCGACGCGCTTCGAAAAATCTTTTGAGGCATTTATTCCAGTTCCAACAGCCGTTCCGCCTTGCGCTAAAAACAAAATATCCTTTAACGAATGATTTAAGCGTTTCATAGCTTGCTGAATTTGGAATGTATAACCGCTAAATTCCTGTCCAAGTGTTAGTGGTGTGGCATCTTGAGTATGAGTCCTACCAATTTTTATAATTTTCTGAAATTTATCTTGTTTTTCTTTTAGGCATTTATGTAAAAAAGTCATTTTTGGTAGGGTATGCTCAAAAAATTCTGTGGCTATTGCGACGTGAATTGCTGAAGGAAAGGTATCATTCGAACTTTGAGACATATTGACATGATCATTTGGGTGTATTGGGTGTTTTGAACCTACCTTACCTCCTAAATCCTTTATTGCTAAGTTCGCAATTACCTCATTTACGTTCATGTTTGTCTGTGTACCAGAGCCGGTCTGCCAAACTGAAAGAGGAAAGTTATCTTCAAAACCTCCTTCACGTAATTTTTTGCAAGCTTTTATAATTGTAGAGCCTAATTTTTTATCCAATTTCCCCTCAGCCATATTGACTTTTGCCGCAGCTTGCTTGATTGCTATCATTGCCCTAATTAAGGGGTAGGGTTGCTTTTCATATCCTATTGCAAAGTTTTTTAGTGATCTTTGTGTCTGAGCACCCCAAAATTTATCAGTAGGTACTTCTAGTTCACCAAAACTATCAGATTCTACTCGTGTTGGTCTCATTTTTTACTCCCATTATTCAATTATTTTTTGAAATTTTTTAAATTAATTACGTTTTCGTTTTTTTTATTCAACTCATCTTTTTTTGATGCAGTTTGATCGTTAGGTTCGTTATCACCTTCAGTTTCGCTAGTTGGCACACTATTAACTTGATTAAAACTTATAGCAAAATCAACTGATGGATCCGCAAATAATTCAAGGCTATTGAAAGGAATAGTTAACCTTTCCACATTATTATTAAAATTGAGTGATATTTCAAATTTCTTGTCAGTCACATTAAGGTTTTCAAACCAATTTCTAATAATAATCGTCATCTTATCTGGATACTTTTCTTTCATCCAATCAGGAATAATTACACCTTTTGAGTGTGAAAAAAAGGTTATCAAGAAATGGTGATTTTTTGGCAAGCCATCTTTTGATATTTTTTTTAAAATATCCCTTACCATATTCAACATAGCGTTTTCTATAAGTACTTTATAATTCATATCCGCCATTAAGCAATCCTCTGTCGCAGTAGCGTAGGCTTCTGTTGCCAGGTGCCTACAAACCCCGCCAATCTGTGCAAACAGATTGGAGTTAAGTTTCGGTATTCGTTACTGCTTACGCTGCAACTGCAACCGGAGCATAATCGTCATTTGCAATTATACAATTTGTGCCGATAACGGTGGCGTCCCGCCGAGTAAAAGCAAACATCTTTAGACGTCCGTCGATCCTATTTCGGCCCCCTAAATTTTTTTTGGTGGAGCCGCCGGGTACCGCCCCCGGGTCCGATCCGTTTATTACATGCGCGTTTATTACCATAGTCAAAAAGACCACATCATTATGGTATAATTTCTCAAAATTATCAACTACCAGTGGCCAATATTTTCCATTGTGTCCCAGGGAGATTCAATGTCTTTAGGCTCGCCCCTTTGCAAAAGTTCTATAGAGATATTATCTGGTGATCTAACAAAAGCCATACGCCCGTCTCTTGGTGGTCTATTTATCGTAACACCATTATCTAGCAAATGCTGACAGGTTTCATAAATATCATTAACCTCAAAAGCTAAGTGGCCAAAATTTCGTCCCTCTGTATATGTTTCTGAGCTATCCCAATTATATGTTAACTCAATCATTGCGTCAGGTTGATCGGGTGGTGCAAGAAAAATGAGAGTGAATTTACCTTGTTCATATTCCTTTCTACGAACTTCCTTTAGTCCGAGCAGGTTACAATAAAAGTTTAGTGATGAGTCAATGTCTTTTACCCTTACCATTGTATGCAAATATTTGATTGCCATTCTATTCCTATCCTTGTTAAAACTAATGAAGAGTATATTTTATGAGAAAGCGTGCAAATGACAATATCTGAAGAAGATAAAAAGTCAGTAGAGGAGGAAAGGAAAAAATCTTTCACTACTAAAAGAGCCTCTGTAGAGGGCCTCGAAAATAGCCTCTTCAAAATCTTTCCTGTTTTGGATCACGGTATTGTAAGGGTAATAGACTATATGGGTGATGATGACGCAATTGTTCAAGCAGCACGGGTTTCATATGGTGCAGGCACTAAGAAAGCTCAAGACGATAATTCATTAATTCGTTATTTAATGCGGCATTGGCATTCTACGCCATTTGAAATGTGTGAAATAAAGTTTCATATAAAACTACCCGTGTTTGTAGCAAGACAGTGGATTAGACATAGAACAGCTAACGTTAATGAGTACTCAGCTCGGTACTCTATCCTTGATAAAGAGTTTTATATCCCTGATCCTAGTAACTTAGCTGCCCAATCGAAGATTAATAACCAGGGTAGGGGAAAAGTATTAGAGGCAGGGGAAGCACATAGAGTTCTAGAGATTTTAAAAAATGACAGTGACCGTAGTTATGCAAATTACGAACAGTTACTTTCTTCTGACGGGAAACCTGGTTTAGCAAGAGAATTAGCCAGAATGAATTTGCCAACCAATATTTATACTCAATGGTACTGGAAAACAGACCTACATAATTTATTCAACTTTTTAAGACTAAGAGCAGATAAACACGCTCAATATGAAATAAGAGTATATGCAGAAATAATTGGTGAGATTGTGAAAAAATGGGTTCCTAAAGCTTTCCAAGCGTTTCTGGACTATCAATTGAATTCAATCCATTTATCTAGTCAGGCGGTCGAGTGCCTGAAAAAGAAATTGATAGGTGAGAAGATAGCCTTTGAAAATTCCGGAATGTCAAAAAGAGAGTGGAACGAATTTCTAGAGCATTTCCCTGAAATGAAATAATTTCAGCGATATACGCCGTCCCAATTGTCTACCTGCTCCAATTTACCTTCAGAGTCAATTTTTGGTCTATTTTTAGAGAAAATATTTTCTTCACCAACAACTCCGTAGTCCATATAGCCTAATCTTGCAACAGGTCTTGCTTTCTTGGTATTGAACATACCATTTTCAATGTATTCGTCATTGATATGGATGCCCACTACTTCTCCAATTATTGAATAATTGCCTGTCAAGTTAGATCGATCAGTCCCAGGAATATCAATAGTTTTCCATAGTTTGCACTCTAAAGCAGCACAGCAACCACTTACAAAAGGAGATTTTACCAAATTACTTTCTTGCTTTTTAATTCCGGCTAAATTAAACTCGTCTACTTTCGGCTCAACTGGAACTGATGAAGAGTTCATAGCATCAAACATATCTTCAGAAACTAGAGAGCAGGTAAAGTCACCTGTGTCTTCAATATTACGTACGGTATCTTTATAAGTGATAGAACCAAAAATGACAAAATAGGGGTTATCTGAAATTGCATTAAAGTAACTATGTGGCGCTAGATTGGCAACTCCGTCTTTATCAATTGATCCAATCCAACCGATAGGCCTCGGTGTTACTATTGCTTTGAAAGGGTCGTGTGGAAACCCATGATCGTTTGCCTGAGTTGTATAAAACATGTGTTATCCTTAGCGTAAAAGTTGTTATCGATCTAATATTTGAAGGACAGCTTCCATTGTTGATTTAACTCTGTTAACCATCGCAGTCGCAATACTTTGAATATAGTTTGCTTTCTGTAAAGAGACAACTGTTTTGGTAACGTCTACATCCTCTAATTTTCCTATGGCAATCTTATCTAAGGACCTATTTTTACTAAGATTATCTACTGTTTTTTGAAGTTGGTTAGAAAGACCGCCAACTTTACCCTGTTCAGCAGCTATGGATTTCATTGAAAATTTTATAACGTCAATAGATTTTTTTGCTGTATCAAAGGACCTTGCCGCTATTGTTGACAAAGAAACAAAGTCGAGATTTTTTTCGCGAAGTGAAAGTATGCTATCAGCTTGAGTAGAATTCAGCGAGAAGTGCTTATGGCTCTTGAGAATAACCTCACCAAAAATTCTACATGAGTCATTGACGCTTACACCGCTTGAACTCTGGCTGAGCTTTAATGAGCAGGGAGATACTTGCCCTGATGATTTCATCTCGTTTAGATACATGAAAACACTATTAGTATCATTTTTTAAGTTAAAATCTTCAATTAATATATCAAAGCCCTGCCTCGTTTTTAAAGTAATTGCTTGTTTGTCATCGGATATATATGCCGTTATACCTGTTTGGCTTGAAAAATTATTGATCTCGGTTTTGAGAGGATTTAAGTCCATATTTTGGTTGCCTGAACCAAAATTTATCTTACTGCTAATATTTTTCATTGTTCCATCAATACCGTACAGATTGAATGAAACTGTATCACTTACGTTAGTATTACTAGTATTTTCAAAAGACAGCATTGCTTGCGTTGACGATGTTGCCTCCACGCCAGTATCATCCGCCAAAACATTAATTTTATTTGCAATTATCTCAGCTATATCCCCACTTTTCACATTTATTTGTTTTTTGCCAAGGGTTCCAAATATGCTGACATCTTGTCCAGTATTTATGATCTTCTCTGTTAAGGACGCTGATGATCCACCGGACAGATTGCCCTTCGAATTAACATCTACTTCGCCGTATAGCAGCGAACCGATGTTTTCAATAACTGAACCACTTAATTTTCTTGCGGCATTTGTTACCTTGACATCATCAATAAATAATTGAGCTCCTAATATATTACCCCCACTATAATCATATGAACCAGAAACAAAAACGAATTGATACGTACCAGATTTATTAATATTTACTGTGCGAGTAGCCCAATTTGTATTTCCCGAGCTAGCGTTTTGAGTTTCATTAAGTAGCTCAATTGTATTACTGGGATTATCTACGTCAACGAGGTAAGCATAGACGTCATAAGCATCTCGACCACCTTCTGCTCTCCATGCAAAAGATACGGAACTAGCCGTTCCGAGTGTAACTGAAGAATTACTGAATAGGTAGGGACCTCTTATAACTGAGTGGCCAGTTGTGTCCTCTAAATCCATACTCGTAAGTCGTACTGCTTTGTTTCCAGAATTAACTTGTGTAGTAGTGATACCACCACTTAATGTTCCTTCATCTACTAGTATATCTTTGTCAGTAATCCCCTTTGCCACATTACTACTCCCACGTCCACCAAAATTTGGGTAGACTGGGTCAATAGGTGTGGGTTTTTGATCAATTGTGAAACTACCATCAAGGAATGCTCTTTCCAAGTTCAAACTCCATCCTTCTAAATTATTTGCGGACTCAAAATCACCATTCGTAAAAGAGGGTTCCTCAATATTTATACGCAGTTTCTTTCCGTTTGTTCCATCTAAAGTGCCATCTATCGTAGCTATATGGTCGGCTGAGCTGCCATTACCAACGTATACTTTGGTGCCAACAACAGAGACACTATCAAGAGATGTTGATGGTGAAGCAACCATTCTAAGTTTAGTTGTCTCGTTATTTAATTCGGCGTCATTTAATGACAAATCTATATGTGACCCAGAGAAAAACGCTTTTCCATATGACGGTACTTGGCTGTCTCCCAAATCTATCAATCTACTAGAATTTGTTGAAACGTCTCTGTATATAAAGTTATCGTTATCTGTTCCATCAAAAGTATCTATGCTCAGATCGGTACTAAAATTCAATGAGCTTTGTGAGTATAGACCCAAGTTTTTCGTATTTATATTATTTAAATCTAACGATATTTCGCCAGCTCTTCCTGTACCCATGTCGGAGTTAATTTGCTTTATAGAGCTGTTTATTAACGAAGTATTGTTAAAGCCAATTCCATTCGCAATATTATCTATTTCATTAATAATATTTTGAATTTCATTACTGAGGGCAATTCGATCAGCATCTTTGTAAATCTTATTAGTGGATTGTAGCGCTAGTTCGTTTGCTCTTAATAACATTTTATTGATATTATTATAGCCTTGGTCTGCTAATTGAGCCAAAGACATTATATCTGTTACACTTCGAATAGCAGCTTTAGTGCTTAACACTTTTGCTTTTAAGTTATTTACTTTATTAATATTACCAGCATCATCCGCACCGGTTATTAGCCTCTTTCCGTTGGAAATTTTTTCCATTAGTATAGCAGACTGATCTTGCTGCTTCTTTGTAATATTTGCAGCGTTCAAAGCATTGCCACCAGGAAAAATTGAGGTCATTCAGATAACTTTTATTAATAAAAGATTAACCTCAATCAATAATCATGCCAAAACGTACTTTTTCAACCAGATTTACTAATTGTTAGTGCTATCTGCACTGCTTGCGATCTAATCTATATCAAACCGATCTAAGTTCATGACCTTGGTCCAGGCAGAAATAAAGTCATTAATGAACTTAGTTTCGTTGTCATCACTCGCGTAAACCTCTGCAATCGCTCTTAGTTCGGAGTTTGAGGCAAACATAAGGTCAACTCTACTGAAAGATACTGTCTTATCACTTTTTGCTAGCTCAAATGAATTTATTCCATTTGGTATAAGATCTGTATTGATGTCCAAAAGTGAAACGAAGAAGTCATTACTCAGCTTATTTTGGTCGTCAGTAACCAAGCCTGCCCCAGTTGCACTTATACCCAGAGACCGTAAGCCACCAATTAATACGGTCATTTCTGGTGCTGATAAATTTAACATATAAGATTTATCAAGGAGCAATTCTTCTGGTGAAGTTGTGTACCCATCTTTCATATAGTTCCGAAAGCCGTCTGCAATTGGTTCTAGGACTTCAAAAGATTCAATATCAGTTTGTTCTTGTATTGCGTCTCCTCGACCAGGGGTAAAGTCTAACGATACGCCTGATGCTCGCTCTATGCCTACATTTCCTCCCAAAACAATTACGTCTGCTATAGACGCGCCCGTTTCAGAGGAAATTTTTTCATAGGAAGCAAGAATGTCCTCTAGTTCTTGGGGTTTGTTGACTTCCCAATTCCTTTGAGGCAGTAATCTTATCCTTGAACCATTAGCGCCGCCCCTTTTATCTGTATCTCGATAAGTAGACGCACTAGCCCACGCAGTTTCCACTAATTGTGTAACGCTCAGATCTAGCTCTTTGATCATTTTTTTGACATTTTCTATTTCATATGATGTTGATCCACTCGGAATGGGGTCTTGCCAGATCAAATCTTCACTCGGAACCTCAGAACCTATGTATCTACTTTTTGGACCTAGGTCTCTGTGAAGCAATTTAAACCAAGCTCTAGCGAACTTATCGGCAAACACTTCAGGATTTTTGTGAAATCTCTGAGATATCTTAAAATATTCTGGATCCTCTCTCATTGCCATATCTGCGGTGGTCATCATTGTTGGTACTCGGATTGATGGGTCCTCTACATCTGGAGCCATGTCTTCTTCTTTCTGATTTTTAGCTTTCCACATGTACGCCCCTGCTGGACTTTTTGTGAGTTCCCATTCGTACCCTAGTAATAAATCAAAGTAACCGTTGTCCCATTGAATTGGGTTCGCGGTCCAAGCCCCTTCAATACCGCTTGTGATCGTATCTCTTCCTAGACCTTTTCCAAACGCGTTCTTCCAACCCAATCCCATTTGCTCTATTGGCGCGCCTTCCGGCTCTGAACCTACCAGATTTGCATCGCCTGCTCCATGCGCTTTACCAAAGGTATGGCCACCAGCTGTCAGTGCTACAGTTTCTTCATCATTCATTGCCATCCGGGCAAAGGTTTCCCTTATATCGTTAGCACTGGCCAAGGGGTCTGGATTGCCGTCAGGACCTTCCGGATTAACGTAAATTAATCCCATCTGGACAGCTGCTAAGGGGTTTTCTAATTCTCTTTCCCCAGTATACCTTCCATTCTCCAGCCACTCTTGCTCGATGCCCCAATAAATATCTTCTTCTGGAGCCCAAATGTCTTCTCTTCCTCCACTAAACCCAAAAGTTTTTCCACCCATAGACTCTATGGCTACATTTCCAGTGAGTATAAATAAGTCTGCCCAGCTTATTTTGTTGCCATATTTCTTCTTAATAGGCCATAATAATCTTCTCGCCTTATCTAGATTTCCGTTATCTGGCCAGCTGTTTAAGGGAGCGAACCTTTGGGCGCCAGTACCACCACCACCTCTACCGTCTCCGGTTCTGTAGGTTCCAGCGGCATGCCAGGTCATCCGGATGAAGAATGGTCCATAGTGACCATAATCTGCTGGCCACCAGTCTTGGGAGTCTGTCATTAAAGCACGAAGGTCTGATTTCAACCCTTCATAATCAAGTTTTTGAAACTCCAACCTATAATCAAAGCTTAAATCCATTGGATTACCGCTCTTTCCACTCTGTCGAAGTATTCCCGTATTTAGCTGGTTAGGCCACCAGTCTCTATTAGTCGTCCCCGCATCTTTTTGTGCTGTTGTTATTGCCCCGTGGATCACAGGGCATTTGCTTGATCCATCCATTTTTAACCCCATGTTAGAAGAGATAAAAGATCGCAAAATTTATCGCCTTAGTCAACAATATATAAACGCTAATTGAATATTTGCGACACTTTGTCTAGATCTTAAATTCATTTAAATTTAATGATTTTTGGAGGATCAAAAGCACTAATTTTGGGTGGTTCCCTTTCGAATTGTTCAATCTCGACTAGGCAAGTATGTGATGAAGGGCCTTGAGCCAGTTTGGATGTACCTGAGTCCAAAGTTAACACGTTCGGATTGCCATGTATGCAACTTACTATATCACTTTTTGAAGGGTCTAACCAGGCGCCAGTAGGAATATTCACAACTCCTTCCATAATATTTTCTGATATTTTTAGAACTGCAAGGCAGGAGCCTCTGTCATTAAAAACTTTCACCAGCATTTTGTCTGATAAACCTCTAGCGGTTGCATCGCTCCTATTTACCTCAACTATTGCCCTCCCATCTGATTTTTCATTGTCTGCAACTTGACCGTTATCTAATTGAGAATGAAGTTTAAATTTAGGTTGGTTCGAAAGAAGATGTAGTTTGTATTTCGAGGCACTTCCTAGATATTCTTTATCCCCATACCATTTGGGATGACCAACACAATCTGAATATTGAAAGCTGTCAACTTCCTTCGAAAAAAGTTCAATTTTCCCACTTGGGGTGTCCAGCGGGTGTTTCTCAGGAGATTGAATAAATTTTTCTAAAAATACTGGTTTATCGAGTGGTTCTGGGTGTTTATACCATCCCTTTTTTTTAAAGGATTCAAAGTCTGGGAACCTATAGTTATTTTCCTGAAGAGCGTTACTCTCATCATAGATCCACCTAATCCATTCCTTTTCAGTCTTGTTGCCGGTATAGTCATTTTTGATATCAAATTTTTCTGCAAGGCCTGAAAAAATTTCAAAGTCGGACTTGCTCTCTCCAATTGGATCAATAACTTTTGACATAAAGATCATATATGGGTCTCTTGGAGCAATTGCGATATCTTCTCGCTCCAATGGAGTTGTAACTGGTAGAACGATGTCACTATGTTTTGCCAAAGCATTCCAACACCATTCATTTGAAATAACAGTTTCAGGCAGTTGCCACGCTTTGATCATCCTATTTAAATCTTGGTGGTGGTGAAAAGGGTTGCCTCCTGCCCAGTAAATTAGTTTTATATCAGGATAAATTAATTTCGATCCATTATAATCGAAGCTGGTTTCAGGGCTTTCGAGCATCTCTGAAATCCTCGCAACGGGAATGAATTTCTTGATCTTGTTTTTTCCCTGGGGCAAAGAAACTGCTGGTATTTTTTTGTAGTGGTTACCGATGCTATTCATAGCACTGTAACCAAATCCGATGCCCCCGCCAGGCTTGCCAAGGTCTCCAATAATACAAGCTAGAGCAATTGCTGCCCAGTAAGGTTGTTCTCCATGTGATTGCCTAGTTAGTGACCAACTAACTGAAATCATTGTTCTTTTTGAATTTTTTATCTTTCTAACGAGATCAAAAATAGCCTCTTTACTTATCCCAGTAATTCGTGATGCCCAATTTGCGTTCTTAACAACCCCATCAGTATGTCCGTTTAAATACGCGCAAAACTGTTCAAAACCCACTGTATATTTATCTATAAAGTCTCTTTTCGTTGATCTGGCTTTATTAATTTCGTAACAGAGTGATAATATTAGAGCGACGTCAGTACTAGGCTTTAATGAAACCCATTCCACGTTCCTAGCTATTTCTAAATCCGATTTCAGTGGACTCACGTTAATAAACTTTAACCCTTTCTCAGACGCTTTTTCTAAATAATCTCTTTGAATATGTGAACCAACTCCTCCTTGATTTATTTGTCCATTTTTTAAAGGAATACCTCCAAAGGCCAAAAGAAGGGAAGTGTGATCTATAATTGACTCCCAACTAGTAGTATCAAAAAGAAAATTATAAAAATTTCCTAAAACATGTGGGATAATTACTTCAGCAGCAGCATAACTGTAGGTATTTTTAGAGTAAGTATAACCACCTATTAAATTGAAAAATCTCCTTAAATGGCTTTGAGCATGGTGAAACCGACCAGCACTAGCCCAGCCATATGAACCCGCATAAATACTTTCGTTTCCGTGGGTGGAAATAACCCGCTTAATTTCTTCGCTAACTAAGTCAAATGCGTCTTCCCATGATACCTCTACAAATTCATCATCGCCTCTTTTAATATCTTTTTGTTTTTTCTTGGACTCTAACCATCCTTTCCTAATTGCTGGCTTTTGTATGCGCGAACCACCTTTTATAGCGGACTCAATTCCCCTTCCTATATCTGATGGATCCTTATCTTGCTCAAAGGGAAGTAGCGTAAAGTTTTTTCCTGCTTTTCGCCTTACTTTATATGTTCCCCAGTGGGCTGCTGTAAATTTCATTTTTTCTACTTCTGAGGATTTCATAGCTTTTAAACTAGAGGATAGCAGGTATTGTTTGATTTAAATATTTTTTTTTCATTTCAAGCTACTAATTTCAAAAAAAATTTTAAAAAACTTTAAAAAATATTTAACGTAAAGAATCGTTGCGACCTCTCTCCGCTCTGATACTATGTTTTAAAGCGCACCAGACGCTAACCTATTTGGCAGTATTGAGTTAAACAGTAAAAGGTGAAAGCCGTGAACGTTAGATCAAAATTTTCAGAGGTTGACTTTTTAACAACTGCGCCTGCCACAGGTACCATCATATCAAGTGGGTCAACGATTGAAGGCCGAATAACTTCCCCAAACACAATATCGGTGTCCGGATTAGTTAAAGGTGAACTGAATGCCTCTGAAATAGTAATTGAAAAAGAAGGATCTGTTTACGGTTCTGTATTTGCAGAGCACCTGATAATTATTGGGAGCTTTGAAGGTGATGTTTCTGCAAGTAAAATAACTATTGCATCTTCGGGAAGCGTTAAAGGAGACTTATCCTACAAAAGAGTAGCTATAGATGATGGTGCTATTTTAGATGTGAATTTCCACAAAATTTAGTAAGCTACTTTATATTATTTCCATGCTAAGAATTTTTTTCTCAATAATTCTACTTTTCCTTATTTTGCAAGCATCAACTGAAAGTTTTGCCGACAAATTTCCTAAAGTGTTAAGCTGTGTAAAGGGTGAATCAGACGATTTTACTTTGCATTTAGTTACACTAATAGAACAAAATGAAAATGGAACTGGAGAAGCCTATGTAGATGACAGGTCGTTTAAACTTGTTTTGGATGACGGAATCTGGCTCGGTACAAGTAAAAAAGGAACCGAATTCTTGATCCTCGAAGATGATAAGATAAAGATCATTTCAGGGAAAACCAATTGGGACGGAGTCTGTTTCAGGTCAGACGATGCACTTGCTCCCCTTGTAAAAACTGTTTCGCAACCCTTAAGCATTAAGATTGATAACCTGACAAAAGAATTACACAAACTAAAATCAGAACTCGCATTGATTGAAATAGAAAACTCCAAACTCATTGAGAAAATCGAAGATAATATTTATGAAGAAGAAAACTTTCAAGAAAAAGTCGAGATATTTTTAGAAAGTGGTATGACCGCTAACTCAATCGTGAACAAAATAAACTCAACAAAAAATTTAACAGGATTTATCGATTTTGTTCCTGAGGAAGGAAGCCTAGCTACAGGAAAACTCTTTTTTAAATTTGGGGAAAGCAGAGAAAAAGTTTTATCAAAGATTATGCTTTTACAACGAGCAAACGTGGGTAGGGCATGGCTGATGCGATCAAGGAATACAATACTGAAAAGCCCTAGAGAGTTATTAATTTTAGCTTCGATCTTGGAAAAAGAAACTGGAAACGACTCCGAGAAACAGCTTATTTCTTCAGTATTTCACAATCGACTTTCTAAGGGAATGAAACTTCAGGCCGACCCAACAGTTCTATACGGACTTACGATGGGAAAAGATGTGATTGCAAGAAGTCCAACTAAAGCAGAGATAAAAGAAAAGACCCCTTATAATACTTATATTGTTAAAGGGCTACCTATTGCCCCAATAAGCAACCCGTCAGTGGCATCTTTGTTTGCGGCCGCGAGGCCATCAAAAACGGAATTTCTTTTCTTCGTATCTAATGGAAATGGAGGTCATCGATTCTCAAAGACATATGATGGCCACAAAAAAGGTATTGAAATTTTACTAACTAGGAAGAAAGAACAAAGGAAATCAAAAAAAACCGGAGCAATAACTTATATCACCTTACCTCCTAGCAAGCCTGTTTTGTTGAAGTAATCTATGTATTAGATCTTAGATACCCTCTTAAATAATCTTTGAGAATTCTTATTCTCCCCTCTTCAATATACCTAGCATTTGATACGGGGAAGATAGTTTCCGGTAGTTGTCTATCAAGCTCCGTCATAAACTTATTTAAAGTAGACTGAACATGTAAAGAGAGAGGAATATTTTCTCTCAATAAAATTTTAACTATCTTTCTTATTATATCTCTAAATAAATCGTTTGGCCTAACAGGCTCGAAAATATTCTCCGCACTTCCTAAAGCTTTCAAAGCATCACAAAAATCTCTTATACCAGAGCCAGCCTCTCTCTTAATGATATCTGAAACAAATGATAAAGCCCTGCTATCCTTTGTATCTATTATGGTTTCTATCTTTTCAGATAAGTTTTTTGCATTTTTTTGAAAATCAAACATTTTGGTTGACTTCTTTTCAGATGAAAGTTTCTGGAGTCGACCCTGCTGTAGTGCTAACTCTCTAGTTATTTCAAATTTTGCCTCAGTAGAAAACCGAAAAGAGCTGCCAAAACACATTTCTAGTTTATCCCAAGACAATATTGTGTCCACCGTACCGATAGCATCTATACCAAGGTTTAGCTTTTTTCTGTTTGCGGTTTCCTGATCTCTCATCTGCCTGTGCCCAATACCATCTCTGTGGTTTAGGCGAGAATATCATGTGCAGATTGATAATGCTAGCAGTTTTTAATTTTCCCAGATAGATATCATAACTTCCGGGGTTCCCTTGTAACCACCTAAGAATGAAGGTCGAAAATCACACAATCTCGCTTTAATTTTTTTTCCAGAATATATTTTTTGAGTAACCTCTCTTGAACTATTCTCCGACAATTCTCCAAGTTTAACTTCGTGTGTACGCATTTTAAAGATCCTATTGTCTGCTGATGTCACAATGACCTTGCTGTCAGACTCTATAGATAAATTTACCCAATTCCCAAAGCATTCACGAAGCTTCTCGAGGTTATTGGTGATTGAACTAAGTGTCGCTTCGTTGGTTCTATACATTTCTATACCTCTCTGTTTTTATTAAGAGAGCAAGTTTAATGCCAACTTTAGTTCTAATAATTATGTTTTAACTGTTATTAATATTTCAACTTCAGTATCAATTATGGATATATCAGTGATATCTTTATTAGAAAGTTTTAAATTTAATAGATCGACTACATCTTTATAACCATCATTTCCAGCTATCACTTTTAAAAAATGAAACTTTACGGAACTAAAGCAATTTTTTTTAAAAGCCATGAATTCACTTTTGCTTACACTACATATTAGATAGGGTTCGCTTGATTTTAGCCACGTAAATGAACAAGCATAAAGCTCTAAAACTTTGTTATTTTTGCTCGAAAAAGTTACCTTACACTTGTAATCTTCTTGCTGAGGTTGAAAAGAGTGTCTCGGATTGTTCGTATTAATGGAGTCTAGATTGGTGACATAAAGTTCTCTATGTTCTCCTAAAATAGGTGGCGTAAAATTAAATGACCCAAAACCCTGAAATTTTACAGGATTGCCAGCTACTTTCCATTTTTTTTCTTTACTAGAAGGTTGCTCTATTTCAAATATCATATCTCTTTTTCTAACATGGTCATCTTCAAAAATCTCTCTAACATTGTTAACCGGGCCAAAAGGAACCTTTCCTCCCAGTAAGTTTACTAATTCTCTCTTGCTGAATCTTCCTGTCCAAAGATTGATTTTTTCATTTAATTCCTTTCTATTTTGTGCTCTTAAGGAAATAGTTCCATATTTCATATCATTTAGAATATCATCAGTGGCAATTATTTTTTTAAGAATGTTCCAGTAGGAATCTTCCACGATCCCTATGGCAATAAAACCGTCTTTCGCTTTATAAATCCCAAATGGTGCCAACAAAGGATGACCGTTACCCTCAGGTTTAGGGATGACATTATTAAAATCATATTGATATATTGCTCTCTCGCACATGCTTATTATTGCATCGTACATAGCAACTTCAACAAATTGAGCCCTGCCAGTATCTCTAGCTTTTAAGATTGAAGCCAAAAGACCAAATGAAAGTAAAGAGCCAGAAAAAATATCGGCAATTCCTGGGCCAACTTTAAGGGGATTTTCATCATTGTAACCTGTTAAACTAATTAAACCTCCCATTGCCTGGGCAACTACATCATATGAAGGCCAGTTTTTGTAAGGGCTTTCTCCAAAAATATCGGAACCAAAACCACTTATTGAACCGTAGACAATTCTTGGATTGATTTTTGAAACTTCATCAAATGAAAGCCCTAACCGGTTCATGACCCCCGGTCTAAAGTTTTCAACTAACACATCGCTTTTTTCAATGAGTTTTTTAAAAAATGCTAAATCATCTCCGTTCTTTAAATTTAGATTAACACTTTTTTTGTTCCTATTTAAACTTATAAAATAACCCGACCAATTCCTTTGCAAGTCATCCTTTTTAAAGGGACCACTTCTTCTGCTCGAATCTCCTTCTGCGCTCTCAATCTTGATAACTTCAGCTCCGTGATCCGCTAATAGCATTGTAGCGTAGGGCCCAGATAGCATTCTACTAAGATCTAGGACCCTAATACCCTCTAAAATTCCGGCTTTTAGCGAATGACTTTTAGCTTTCATGCAAGTTCTTTCAACAAAGCTACAAAAGTCTATAAAATAGCTAAGACTTTGCCTCTCTATTTAAGTAAGGCAATGTTTCCGCACCCTGAGGAACAGAAGTAAGATTTGGTGAAGAGTCAACGGCATCAGCACAAGATTCTACGTACTCTACTTCTTCTGCTTTTCTTTGATAGCTATCTAATTCGTATAAGTCTCTTCTATTAATTTCCTCTAGTACCTTTACGGCTAGTAGCTTCATTTCGATTAGATGTCTTTGAAAGTTCAAAAAGGTTTTATCAGCCCTAAAATCGTTATCATTCCTTTTACTTAAATCTTTCTTATTTCGCAGCGTGCCGTCGGCTGATTGTCTTTCAAGCTTTTTATTAACTGATTCAATTATCGATGCCGAAGGAACAATTGATTTGTAAAGGACCAATATTGTTTCGTCAGAAAGTTCATTTAATTCTTTTTCAAGCATAGTTTTCCACCATTTGTTTTGCAGATTTTATTTCTGCTATTAATAACGTCCTATGCTGCTCAAAAGTTAGCCTCACTATATATATTATTAGTTCAATAATATTATTTTTTTTGTTTTATATCAACAGAATAAACTTTTTCGGAATTATCTTTAAAAAACGCTTTTACCTACTCAATGCTTATTGACATTTCATGATATGGTTGAAGATGTGCAACATTTTTGAAAAATTTTATTATTTTGCTATAAAAAAATTTAAAATGTGGTAAAAAATAATATTTATGGGTAAGTATTTGCTTGGAGGGGTAATGCGTATAAAATTATTAATAAAAATAACTTCAGTAGTTTTGGTGCTTCTGAGTCTTTCACTTAGATCAGCAGTCTCTGCTGGAGGTTCTGATGAAGAAGTATTTCCCCCTAAAACATTAGAAAAATTGAAAAAAAATTATTCAACTGAGCAAAAGAAAAGCAAAAGCACTAGTGCAGAGAACGGGAACAGAAAAGTAGAAAAGTTGGAAGAAACAGAATCTCAAAATTCATCATCTGCTGAAAATAAGAATGAAAATTCTAATAGGGGCCAAAATAACACTGATACAAGAAATAGTGTCGGCGATGTATTAGAGGACGAACCTTTGATTGCGGATTTAACGTCAATTATTGATAAGGATGGTATCGGTGAAGTGAACGTTGTTTGGAAAATTTCTAACGATGGCAATTCTTACAGGACTATTCCGGGCGCCACAAATCAATCATTTACCCCAAGACAGGAGCATGTAGGTAGAACGTTGCGCGTCGTCCTCACATATCTAGATGGACAAGGTAATCTAGAAACTTTAATTTCTGCACCCACTACGCCTGTGATTAATGTTAACGATAAGCCCACCGGTGTAGTCAGGCTCACTGGTGAAAGCGCAGAGGATAGCGCTCTTATATTAGACGTTTCAGATGTGTATGATGAGGACGGAATGGGTCCTTTCAATTACACCTGGCAAAGAACTTCACCTAACACGGGCTGGGAAAATTACACCGAAGATGATACTGAAGTTTTAAATCTAAGGCAAGAACATGTTTCCTATACATATAGAGTGCGTGTTGAATACATTGACGGTTTCGATAATAGGGAAGTTATATATTCTAATGAGAGTGAAGCAGTCCGGAATGTTGATGATCCGGTTCTTGGTGATGTCGTTATTCTTGGTGAAGAGAAGGAAGGTTCTGTGTTAGAGGCGCGGACTGACTCCCTCTCCGATGATGACGGGATAGCTTCAATTGACGTTGCTTGGGAAAGAAGCAGGGATGGAAGAAACTGGGTTTCTTTGACTGGAGAAAACACAAAGAAACTGAACCTTGATCAAACAGTAGTTGGAAGCCAAGTAAGGGTTAAGGCAACATTAGTTGACAGATTTGGTATTGAAACTGTGCTGCATAGCCAGCCAACACGAATTATTGAGAATGTAAATAATGTTCCAATCGGCAACGTTTTAATTAGAAGAGTTTCAAATTAGTAAATAGGAGGGTTTATTTACTTAACTGCTTTTGAACTGAGCAGGCTATCTTTGATAAAGTTTTTTGGTGTATCAGTGTCACTGCTGTATCTTCTAATCGAGCCCTCATAGTAGGCTCCATCTTCTATAGCGATTGTTTCATGGAAAGTATCTCCCTCTACTCTTGCTGAGGAACCAAATCTTACTTTTTTCCCAAATACTGGACCAATTATTCTACCTCTGATAACTAGATCCTCGGAAGTGACAGACCCAACTACTTTTGCTGATTTTTCAATTACTAATTTCGACGCCTTTATTTCTCCTTCAAGAACTCCATCTAATCGAATTGCACCTTTCGAAGTAATTTTTCCAATAACTTTTATCTCTCTCCCTAATAATGATGGTGACGAATTACCGTCAAATTCACTCCCAGCAAAAATGCCATCACTCTCTTCTTGATGTGGCTGTTTCGGTAATGATTTCGTTTTTTTAGAATTTACTTTTCTATTTTTCCAGGGATTAAAAATCATTATTTTATTAGGCTATTTCTTGATCAAAGTTTGTGATATCAAAGTACCACAAAAAAAAAAAAAGTTAATTAAAATAAGGATTTTTATATAAGTTTTTTGATTGATTGACTGTTAATGTATATGGTACCTTTTAGTAAATCAATAAGAATTGAGGAATAGTGTTATGAAGAAATATGTTTTACTTTTTGCTCTAGCATTAGGCGGACTTTTTGTCGCTGGTTGTGAAGCACCAACAGTATCAGCAGATGCGGTTTCCTGCTCCAAGACCGGGGGATGTAGCTAAGTATCTAACCAATAGGTGAAATTTGGCTCCGAATTTAACGTTTTTCATTCGGAGCCTTTTACTTCCAGCGTCTATGTGGCCAATACCATTGGGTAGGATGCTTTTTGACTCTTTTTTCTAGACTTAAATTCATCTCTTTCGTAATAGAACTTACTGTGACCAACTTTATTGGTTTATCAAAAGTAACGCCGATAGTGCAGTCATGCTCTCTAATGCCGTACGCTGGTATTAAAAGGGCATTGTATTTTAAGGAAATTTCAGCTATTGAAGTTGAAGTCTTCGCAGGTCTTCCTAGAAATTGAAAGTATTTACCCTCTTTGACGGCTTGATCAATCATCAGAGCTATTATTCCTCCAGACTTAATTAAAGAAATCATTTTTCTTGTGCCAGATGTCCCTACTTCAAGTATGGGTTCACCTCCTTCTCTGATAGCGCTTAAGTGCAGTCGTTCGTAAAAAATGTTTCTATTTCGCTGATAAATAGCACCTGCTGTAAGCCCATACTTGTTTAATACGGCTCTCACAGATTCCCAAGAACCAATATGCCCAGAGACAATTATTATTGGACGATTAGTTTTTCTTGCCTCAATAATAGGAGTTAACTCTTGTTTCTTATATGTTATTTTATTTTTTAGCTTCTGAAATTCCTTGTTAAACATAAGTTCTATAAAACTCTCACCAATCATTTTAGAGTTCTCTTTAATAAACTCTTTTCTTTTTTGGTACGACATGTTTGGATAAACAAACTTTAGGTTTGTATCGACTCTTCTATGGAATTTTCTGACCCTGGGAAGAACGATTTTACAAAATCTTCCCCCCCAATACACCCTTTTTTCAAAAGGCAAGAGTTTTAAAAATATAATAAGTAAATAGAAAGGTATTATCTCGAGAAGTTGACGGATCATGTCTAGTCCTATTTACAACAATAAAACAATGATTTTAGGTATTGGGATATATTATCATCACCATTTGCCTCCCCTCAACTTTTGGAATCACATCTGGTTTACCAAGGTGAGCTGTGTCTATTGCTACCCTTTCCATTAATTCCGTACCCAATTCTTGATGAGCCATCTCTCTGCCTCTGAATCTAAGTGTTATTTTAACTTTATCCCCATTTTCAAGAAACTTCGTAACAGAGCGCATTTTTACTTCATAGTCATGTTTATCAGTATTGGGTCGGAACTTTATTTCCTTAAGTTCTATTGTTTTTTGCTTTTTTCTTGCTTCTGCTTCTCTTTTTTGTTGATCATACTTAAACTTGCCAAAATCCATAATTTTACAAACCGGAGGTGTGGCATTTGGAGAAATTTCAACTAGGTCAAGCCCTATCTCGTTTGCCATGATGTTCGCCTTTTCAGGGCTAACAATTCCTACCATATTTCCGTCAGCATCGATTAAACGAACCTCTTTACATATAATTGATGCATTAACTCGAACCGCCACTTCCTTTTGGCCCGAGGTCATTTCCTGATTTCTTCTTACGATTTCATGCTCCTTTTTCTTATGTTAATTTGATTTATTTCGTTACGATATCTTTATTATTGTGTTCTCTTTCAAGTTTTAGATCTGGTGGCGTTGCTTCAATTGATAGCTCTCTGATAGCATCATTTAAAGCAATTGTTTGTGACTCTTTTTTACCAAGTCGCCGCAAATTTATGGATCGGCTTTTGACTTCTTTCTCGCCCACGACAGCAATTATAGGGATTTTTGAAATAGAATGCTCTCTTACTTTATAATTAATTTTTTCGTTTCTATCGTCCACTTTGCACCTCAACCCCACTTTTTTAAATGAGCTAGCTACCTCATCAATGTAGTTGCCCATATTTGTTGTTATTGATGCAATGACAATTTGTGTTGGGGCAAGCCAGAGCGGGAGTCTACCGGTTGTATTTTCAAGTAAAATTCCAATAAATCTCTCAAAGGATCCAAGTATCGCTCTGTGTAACATAACGGGAACTTGTTTTTCTCCAATATTGTTAATATAGGTAGACCCCAGTCTTTCTGGTAAAACAAAATCAACTTGTAAAGTTCCACATTGCCAATCTCGGCCCAACGCATCTGTTAATACAAATTCTAATTTTGGTCCATAAAAAGCGCCTTCGCCTTTGTTGATCAAAAAGTCATAACCGGCCATTTTGGTTGCACTTTTCAAGGCCTGTTCAGCTCGGTCCCATACTTGATCGCTACCTGCTCGATTTTCTGGTCTATCTGAAAATTTTACTTTAAACTCAGAGAATCCAAGTTCTTGATAAACTACCGATAACAGTTCTATAAACTTTTTTGTCTCACTTTCTATTTGCTGTTCAGTACAAAAAATATGAGCATCATCTTGCAAAAAAGCTCTTACCCTCATAAGACCGTGTAATGCACCAGATGGCTCATTCCTGTGGCAAGCTCCAAATTCAGCCATTCTTAAGGGCAGATCCCTATACGATTTTATACCCTGATTATAAATTTGAACATGGCAAGGACAATTCATAGGCTTTAGCGCATTTATTCTCGGCGCTTTTTCCTGCTCATCTACCTCGACAATAAACATATTTTCCCTAAATTTATCCCAATGCCCTGATTTTTCCCAAAGGCTTCTATCTACAATTTGTGGTGTTTTTACCTCTGAGTATCCACTAGTTTCAAGTTTTCTACTCATATATTTTTGTAATGTGGAGTAGAGTTTCCAACCGTTTGGATGCCAAAATATACTTCCAGTAGCTTCTTCTTGTAGGTGAAATAGCTCCATATCTTTTCCGAGTTTTCTATGGTCTCGTCTTTCGGCTTCTTCTAGCCTTTTAAAATAATTTTTTAATTCCTCCTTGCTTCTAAAAGCTACTCCATAAATTCTCTGAAGCATTTTATTTTTACTATTACCCTTCCAGTATGCACCTGCAACTCTGGTAAGCTTAAAAGAATCCGCAGGCACTTGGCCTGTATGGACTAAATGAGGACCCCTGCAGAGGTCTTGCCAATCTCCATGCCAGTACATTTTTATATCTTCGTTAACTGGAATATCTTGAATCAGTTCAACCTTATATGGCTCATTTTTTTCTTTATAAAAATTTAAGGCTCTCTTACGATCCCATGTCTCTGTTTTCACAGCGTCTTTCTTTTCAATGATTGACCTCATTAAAACTTCGATTTTGTCTATATCATTTTCAGAAAAGGGTTCATCTTTATCGAAATCATAGAAGAAGCCATCTTGAATTACTGGACCTATAGTCACTTTCACATTTGGCCATATCTCTTGAACGGCTCTGGCTAGGATATGAGCACAATCATGTCGGATTAATTCAAGCGCTATTTCTGTATCTTTGGAAGTATGTATTGTAAGAGAGCAATCAGTTGTAAGCTTTGTTGATAGGTCAGTCAAATTACCATTCACGGTACACGCTATCGACTTCTTTGCAAGAGATGTTGATAGGTCTTTTGCGATTTCAAGACCTGTTATTCCAGTTGGATACCTTCTAGAGGAACCGTCAGAGAGTTCAACAGCTATTTTATTGTCTTCGGTCAGATTTAAACTCACTCTATGCTTCTTTAACTTGCTTTTCTAAAAGATAAAGTACTGTATGCATCAATTAATAGCTCTTCCATATTTTTCATATTGAAATTGTTTAATACATAATTACGGCTTGTTCGTCCAGTAAAATTCCTTTCTTGCGTATCCATTTGAAGTAAGTTTGTCAAAGTTTGTATAAGTTTATTTATATCACCATTTCCAGTCAGGTAATTATGATATTCGCTAGGTAAAAGTTCTTTGTTTACATCGGTTTCCCAACTAACTACTGCGTTACCCATAGCCAATGCATTTAATATATCTAAAGAGTAGTATTGGTTTTGAGGATTTAGTTCTAGATAAATGGATGAAAGCTTGAGGCCAGCTTCTAAGTCAGTTATGTGATCCATTAGACACAAAACACTATTTCTGTTTTTATAGTATTTTTCCTCAAATTCATTCAGTTGCTTCTTATTTGCGTTACTTTTCAGAACGACAATATATGGCTTTATTATTTCTGGTAGTTTCTCTAAATTAACCGATAGCTTAATTATTTGATTTTGCCATTTATTCGAATTGAAATAGGCTTTTGCAAAAATTATATGTCTGGGCTTCTCAAGCATCCCCCATTGGGTTGCCAAAGAAATAGTTCTTTCTTGGCTGATTTTCTTTTCGTCATAGATTGTTAAATCTACGGGTACTGGTACATAAAACAAACCTATGTTTTTTCTAGAATATTTTGTTAGAAGTTCTTGGTAAATTGTTTTGCTAGGTATTAATGTGGTAGCTTTTGGAATAAATTCTCCAAATATCGTTTTATTTAACCTGCCCACTACAGTTTGCTCTGATAGATTTGAAAACATAGACATTATTATTTTTATAGAGCAAGTTTTATTTACCTGCAAAGCGGCTTTATATCCCGCTACATCGTATACATGAATTGTGACAATAGATTTTGACGATACTACTTCACAAATTTTCTTAATGGTCGCTTTAGAGTAAATGATATCTTCTGACGAAGCATTCTGTTCAACAATTTCAGCACCCCATCGCTTAAAGTATGATAATTCTCTGCCAAGAGGAGCAAACACATATGAACTATACCCGTTATTCTTCAATATTTTAGAGTAAGCCGCAATCGCTCTAACTGAAATGTCATCATTTAGGCTGGTTAAAAGTTGAAGAATGTTCATGTCTGTGCAATTATCTCGTCAAATATCATTGTAGAAAAATAGAGCGGGAATATGGTTGATACAAACTTTCATAAAACTGATGATGGACAAAAACTTGCTTTTTCACAAGTTAATGGTGATAAAAATATAAAAAATTTGCCAGGTGTTGTATTTTTGAGTGGTTTGAAGTCTGATAAAGAAGGAACAAAAGCTATTTTTCTCTCTCAATGGGCCGAAAAAAATAAAAGAGACTTTTTAAGATTTGACTATAGAGGTCATGGGTCTTCATCAGGAATTTTTGAAGAAACATCAATTTCAGACTGGCTTGAAGACACAAAAAGCATTATTTTGTCACGTACGTCGGGTCCTCAGATTTTGGTTGGATCTTCGCTTGGGGGATGGATAGCACTATTATTTGCAAAGCTATACCCTCATAAGGTTGCAGGCATCATAGGCATCGCGGCTGCTCCTGACTTTACTGCCAAGTTTGCTAGCAATAATCTTACCGAAGATCAAAAACAGGAGCTTGAAACTACTGGCAAGCTTTCTTTTGACTCCGAGTATTTTGAACAACCCCTAGTGATTACTCAAAAATTAATAGAAGATGGAAACCAACACTTAATATTGACAAAGAAACAAGGTATTGACTGCCCAGTAAGACTTTTTCATGGATCTCTCGATGAAGATGTACCTCTATCTACGGGTATAAACATATTGAAAAGCCTAAGTAGCGTTGATGTGCAACTTCAAATTATTAAAGGCATAGATCATAGGTTCTCAACACCCGAATGCCTTCAATTGATCAAAGAAACTGTAGAGCGGATGCGCTTAGCTTAAGAGCATCCCTATAATTATGGCGATTAGGCCAAAAGCCGACAAACAAATAGCAAGATAATTTACCAATATTAGCTGTTCGAAGGTAGCTTTTTTGCCGTTTTTGTCGTTTATCTTGGTCTGCTCACGAGCTTGAAAACCGAAATATATTACCACGGCAAATCCTGTTAGACCAAAAAAGCATACAAAAACGCCAAAACAAACTAAAATCAACGACATTATGAAAATGTATTACCTTAAAATTTGTAAAAAATATACAAATAGATTTTTCATAACAAAAATTTATTGCAAAAATACAAAAATGTTTCTAGGTTCATGGCGTGCCTCTATAGCTCAGCTGGTAGAGCAACTGATTTGTAATCAGTGGGTCGGGAGTTCGAGTCTCTCTGGGGGCACCACCTAAAATGACATCCTATTGATTTGTAAGCACTTTGTGTGAACAACTCATGAGGGTAGACAAGATGGTAGACAAAAATGGTGCTTCTTTTCTTTATAGAAAACGTGGTGTTTATTACTTCAGCAAGCAAGTTCCTTGTGACATCAAGGCTCACTATTCAAGGCAACGTGTAGTTATTTGCTTAAAGACTAAGTCTAAAGGTGCAGCAGAGCGATTAACTAAATCACTTCTTCAGAGACTTGAAGATTATTGGTTGTCTTTGAGATTGCGCAATATGACGCTTCCTGCAGAGCATTTGATTTTAAAAAATGTTGATGAGGGTAATTACTCTAATGCTCCAAAGCTTTCTGAAGCGCTTGAGACATATTTGAGATTAAAGTCAAAGGGGAGGGATCATGTGTTTGTGCGTGGCGCAACTCGTAACATAAAGACAGTCATTAAATATTTGGGAGACAAGCCCATTGATATGTACAGCTCATCTGAAGCAGCAACTGTAAGAGACAAAGAATTGAAGAGAGGGATTTCAGTTGCATCTATCAAACGAAACTTTTCAACTGTCAGATCGGTCATCAATCTTTCTATAAGTGAGAATGGTATTAATTGCGTAAATCCATTCTCTAGAACTTTCATGCCTGAAACCGAAAAGGGTAAAAGGCATCCTATTCCAGTAGAGAGTATCAAAACTATTAGAGATGAATGCTTGAAGGAAAATGATGAGATGCGTTGGATAATTTTACTTCTAGCTGAAACTGGAATGCGATTGGGAGAAGTTGTAGGATTATTAAAGAAGGATGTAATATTAGAAGAGAGCATTCCTCACATTAATCTTCGCCCTTATCCTTGGAGAAGTCTAAAGACTTTAGGCAGTGCAAGACAAATTCCACTAATTAGTAACCTCCCAAACCTATTGAAAACAATGCTTCAATATAGATCCGACAGTGCTTATCTCTTTCCTCGTTATAATAAAACAGATGTATCTAATGCTAATTCTGCAAGTGCTGCTCTTAACAAATGGTTGAAACCCATGCTTCCAAAAAATTGTGTGGTTCATTCCTTTAGACATAGTTTTAGGGATAGACTTCGTTCAGTTGAATGTCCTTCGGATATCATTGATGCAATTGGTGGTTGGAAGACTTTTGGAGTAGGGCAGGGATATGGAAGTGGATATGGGTTAGATGTTAAATATAAATGGATGAGAATGGTTGAATTCTAATGTAGTGACATGATGTTATGAATGTCTTGTCTACCCTCATGAGTTGTTCACACAAAGTGCTTACAAATCAATAGGATGTCATTTTAGGTGGTGCCCCCAGAGAGAGTTAATTGCTCTGTACCTGCACCAATGACTACATCAAAGTAAGCAATATCAATATGTTAGGTAAAGTGTAGTTCATGTCAAGACGCACATATTTGTCTACCGTTTTGTCTACCCCTATGCCAGACCACTGGGGGTGTACACGTAGTATGTTCTTGGAGTGTGCAGCAGATGGACGTTTACAACTAAGTCTATAGAATTCATAATATAAACTATTGTTAATCAAAATGGGCTCTATATTATGCAGTTTTCTGAAAATACATATCAAAATGATAGACATAAGACCTTTTACCTTTCTGCTGGAAAAGAGAATGATAAAAAAATTTATTTTATTCATGGATGGCCGGAACTCAGTATAAGTTGGAGAAATCAATTGGGTTTTTTTTCGGATCTTGGTTTTCATGCAATAGCTCCAGATATGAGAGGCTACGGTCAGTCATCTGTCTACAGTAAACATAGTGATTACGCTCAGCAGGAAATTGTCAAAGATATGATAGATCTTCATGAACATTTAGGAGGAGGAGAAGCGATATGGGTTGGGCATGACTGGGGGTCACCAGTTGTTTGGAACATTGCTTCCAATCATGATGAATTTGTAGACAAAATTATAAGCCTTTGTGTGCCATTTAGAATGCAGGACAGTATGATTTCGAGTATAGATAGGAATTTGTATCCCGAAGATGATTTTCCGTATGGTCAGTGGGAGTACCAATTTTATTATCGAGAAAACTTTGCGGAAGCACAAAAACAGTTAGAAGCCAATACATATAATACAGTTAAATGTTTATTTAGAAGTGGAAGTAAAGATACTTTAGACAAACATGCCCAAACAGCGTTTGTGAGGAAAAATAATGGTTGGTTTAAAGATGGAGTAGCTCCAAATATCCCCTTGGACGAGAATGTTTTATCAGAAAAAGAGCTTGAAATATATTCAAAATATCTTTCCGATAATGGGTTTTTTGGGCCTGGTTCATGGTATATGAACACTGAACTTAATAGTGAATATTTTAAAAAAGCTCCACTTAAGAAACTCGATAAACCAATCCTTTTTATCCATGCAAAATACGACAGGGTCTGTGACACTTGTCATACAAGCCTAGCAGACCCTATGAGAGAAAATTGTTCTAACTTGAAGGAGGCAATAATCGATAGCGGGCATTGGATGGCGCAAGAAAAACCCGATGAAGTTAATAGTATTATAAAAGAGTGGCTAAAGGTTTAAGAGTTAATCTATTTCTATAGCGTTACTTATTTCTCTCCAAACCATACCCTCTTTATAAAGTTGGATCTGTGTAATTCGGAACTTTTTACCATTTTTCTGAGTTACAACATGCTTGAACGCCATCATATCTTCATCCTCATGTAATAATTCATGCTGATTAATTGCTTGCTTTGACCCAAACTCTTTTTCCATTTTTTTTACATGGTCCTCACGATCCATTAATGCAGTCTCTTTAATGTACATAAAGTCATCATGGAGCCATTCCTCCATTTCTTTCCAATTTCGTTCCTCTACTAGTCTCAAAACTTTTTTATACTTTTCCACCTAGACACCCAAAAAGATTAGTAAGCAATATTCTATTTGATTTGCTATCCCTAATCTAATTATTTTTGAGTTTGTACTTCAACGTAAATGACTAACTGCTTAGCATGGAAAATAGGGAGTTCACTGGTCGTATGTTCATGGAGTGTGCAGCAGATGGGGTCTCTAATATCATTGTCACACTTCTTTACAATAATTGCTATTAATGACATGCATTAAAAAAATGTCCTAGTAGGATCTGAATATATAATAATAAGCAAGTATTAATAAATCTTTACGAGGAGGTATAAGAGATGGGATATGTTGGATTTGATAGGGCTATATATAAATCTTTCAAGGAAATAAAAGATAATCGACCCCTACACATGCTGAACCTAGTCGAACTTAAAGAGGAAGCTATTTACCCAGATGGAAGTATTTTAACAGGTGTCGAAGCCTATAAGCGATATGGAAAAGAGAGTGAACCAGTATTTAAGAGATTGGGAGGATCAATTGTATGGAGAGGAGAAATGTTAATTGGATTAATTGGTCCAGCTGATGAAAAATGGGATATATGCTTCATCGCTGAATACCCATCTGTTGAAGCTTTTGTATCTATGCAAAGAGATGAAATTTATCAAAAAGCTGTAGTACACCGACAAATAGCCGTAAAGACCTCAAGACTTATTAGAATGGCCCCAAATAAAATTGGAGAAAACTTTGCTTTCTAAATCAAATGCATTGCTTACAAAAATATGGTGCGGGTGATATACAGTTAAAAGCCTATTAAATGCATCACTAGCAACTCAAATACAGCAATAACAGTAGCTAAGAATCTCCGTGTTCATGTCAATAGGCACAATTTGTTTCACAGTTTGTTTTACAGTTGAATTAACCCCACCCATGCATGGAACACTGGCGGTACTTCCGGAGTATGTTCCTGGTGTGTGCACCACAAATTAGAAACGTAATTACTGATAATTATTTCGCTTTAACAGTTTCTATAAGTCAACCTTATGTAAGGTTATTTTTTCTTTTCTTCCTCTGATTTCAAATCCTTCAATAGTTTCAGTGGGAATGTTTTCACTCAATCTGATTTTCACTTCATCAGTTATTATTACCTTAGCGTTAAGATCTTTACACGCATCACAAACTCTACTAGCTACATTTACCGTATCTCCTATTACAGTAAATTCGACTCTCTCAGCACTGCCCACATTACCGACAAAACAGGGACCAATGTGAATTCCAATACGGTGCTCTATTTTTGGCTCTCCATTATTTTCTCTTTCTTTCTCCCACTCTCTCATCTCTATTTGCATCTGCCGAGCACATTTCAATGCATTTTGAGCATCATTTCCTCTAGAAACAGGAGTTCCAAAAGTAGCCATAACCGCATCCCCTATAAACTTATCGACGGACCCCCCACATTCAAAAATAGTTTTTACCATTTTAGATTGGTACTGTGATAGAAGGCCCAAAACGTTTTTTGACTCCATCCCCTCAGATAATTTTGTGAAGCCAACAATATCTGTAAACATCACAGCAACATACTGTTCTGAATCAGCACTCTCAACGACTGAATATGAAGATTTCTTTATTTCTTCTCTTACTTCAGGAGAGAAATATCTTCCTAGCACTGCCGTAGACCTTTCTTGGGTCGCTGCATCTTCAATATTTTTCTCATTTCTCCAAGCTAATAGAATAGTACCGAAAATCATTACGGCTGCCGCCATCACGTAATTAACGAAGGTAAACTTATTTATAGCTAAGGAATCCGTTGCGATTTCTGTAGGATCCAGTGTGAAATATAGGCCATCAATTTGAAACATTTGAAATACAGTCAAAACCACCAAGGACTGAAAAAAAATCATTGCACCTAGCGTAATGTAAAACCTACCAAATTGAAGTGCTAGCAAACAACTAACACCGACGCCGACAAAGCTCATATCTAGCAGCCTTATACCTAGTACTTCGGCACTATCATTTTTTGTATTAAGCCCATATTCAAAATTGAATAAAAAACCGGTAGCAAGATATAGGATGATTAATGCAATAAGTAACCAATTATAATTTTTTTCGTTGGCAAAATATAGAATTGTTAAGTAAAGTGCGATGCCCACAAAACACCGAGCCATTGCTATGGTGTATGCAAGTTCGCTTATATGATGGGAAAATATAAGTGTTAAAAAAAACTCAACCGAGCCAGTAAAAATAAGAAGAATACAAACAGATCTGAGCCCATGCACATATCTTTTTATCTTAAGTTCTTTGTCTAAAATCGAACACCTCACACTAAATCGATATACATACCGAATCATTATTAAATCTTTTAGGAAAAAAATCTATTTCTATTAATACATAGACATTTTTCTACCCTTCCCACGCATGGGACAGTGGGGGTACTCACGTAGTATATCCTTGGAGTGTGCAGCAGATGGGGTATTACATTAATGTAAGAAATAACTGATAAATAATCTACCAAGCAAAAGCTTGAAATTCTTTGTTTAATGGAGTGTTAGCAAGATAGTTGGTGTAGTTACTAAGAACTTTTTGCGATATCCCAATAATTACCTCCAGAATATTCTTTCTGGTAAAACCAGCTTCTATAAATGCCGATACTTCTTCTTCAGTAGCTTTTCCCCGATTACGCACCAAAATAAGAGTAAATTCTCTTAGCTTTTCAAGCTTCTCATTTGGGAGAGGAGTTTTATCTCGCAGAGCGTTTGTTATCGTTTCATCAACTTTCATAAGCTTCGCAACCAAGGTATGTGCGGGAACACAAAACTTACACTCGTGTTCAACATTTATTGTTTGCCATACAACAGTCTTTTCTTCATCAGATAGACTTGATTGACTAAAAATTTTCCCCAACTCCACATATGCTTTAAGAGCTTCAGGAGACTCGGCAAGAACCGCATAGAGCCCGGGTATCATTCCAGAAGAAGCCTTAACTTTTTCCAGCAATTGTTTGCTTTCTGCTGGGGCAGAGCTTTGATCATGAAACTTAAATAGTTCTCTCATTTTATTTTCCTTTAATTTTTACTAAGGTATATCTAAAGTTCAAAAAATAAACATATTTATTTTTACAAAGATTTTTACTACTAGTGCAATGCGATAATAATAAACGAATATACGAATTTTATTCTTGTTAAATTATCGGAGATTAAAATAACTGTTACTATACAGAGAAAGTGATCATTTAACTAAAAGTATAGAGTCTATAAAATTATAATTAAGTGATAAATATACTTATCTTAAAATACACCTAGAATATAATCTCAGTATAAGTGATCCCTATGTTCAATGAATTGGTCAATGAAGTAATATCCCTCATAGAAAGTAAGGAAAGTAGAGAGAGATCTCGTACTAAAAAAGAGCAATCATCCTTTCAATATTCAGTTGAATATATTCTTAAAGATCTATGGTTAGCATCTAAAAGTATTCCAGTTAGAGAAACTATCATGCATAAGCGATCTGGGCATTACTCTGATAATCCCAGATACAGAGATCCTAATCTTACGTATAGACCCACTATGGCTGCCTTTGAGGGTTTATTAAATCTCAACTTCATTGAAATTACTCATGAACCTGAATTTAATCTTCAAACTAAGAGAGGTACAGCTACACGTTTTATTGCAAGAGATGAATTACTGGATAGATTTAATCAGCTCGATGGACATCCTGCTATTTCCCTTACTCCTCAATTAGACAGTGAGACTATTTTTCTACGAAATAGGATAGATGGTAGAAAAGAACTAATTGATTATGAAGATACTGCGTCAACAGAGAAGTGGAGAGAAAACCTACGTATTATCAACAAAACATTTAATAAGCATTGGGTTGATCTCTATGTAAAAGATTCCGAATACGCTACTATTGCTGACCGAATTAATTCCTCTAATGAAAAAGAACCAATAGATTTATCCAAACGGTTTCTTGTTCGTATCTTCACAAACGGATCATTTAAAGAGGGAGGACGTTTCTACAGAGGATGGTGGCAGAATGTACCGAGTGAATATAGACGCTTCATTACGATAGATACAAAGAAGACAAAAGAATACGACTATTCTCAGCTTAATCCCAACATGATTTATGCAGCCTACAACCTAGAACTGGGCAGTGAGGATGCCTATAACAGAGTTTTAAATGGTGAGCATCGTGATACCGTAAAGCAAGCCTTTAATGCTATGATACAGGCGTCTACAGCCCTCACAAGCAAGCCTGAGAACATTGACTTAGATCCACTAGGAATGACATGGAGAGACCTCAGACAGGCTGTTCTTGACGCTCACAAGCCCATACAGCATTTATTTTTTACTGGATTAGGTAATCAACTTCAATTTGAAGATAGCTCCATCGCTGAAAGCATTATGCTCCAGTTTGCAGCGATAGATGCTCCAGCTTTACCCATTCATGACAGTTTTATAATGCATCACGGATATGCCAGTGAATTAGAGGAAAACATGAGACGTGGTTTCTATGAACGCTTTGGTCGTGATATTAATGTTAAGCACGAAATGGTAGAAGAAATTGTAGATAACGAGGAAGATTGTATTGAACCTAAATCACTTACTTTTGATGAAATAATAGAGGGTGATAAAGAACGTACAGAGTGGACAGAAAGAAGTGATCTTTGGTTTAAAACTGTTAACCCTTGAAGATGCATGTTTCTTTAACTGATAGTTGGTCTGATCACTATCTCTGTATAGTAACAGTTAATTTTAATATTCACTTGTAAAAGCATCAACACCTACTAGGTGAATAGTATGATAATATTCGTAGCAACATTAGGCACAATCCTGATTTTAACAAAGTTGGGATCAAAGCCAAGACAACAGCCAAAGCGTGTTAGAGTAAAGGTTAAGAGGGATAGTGAGTAGCTCTTAGCTGGTTTCGATTAGTCTACCTTGAGTAACATGTTCTCTAGCTCCTTGTGGTCAACGACTGGTTTTTTGGTCTTAGTTGCCATTGTGATACAAAAATCGTCAGCACCTAAGAAAGATAACTTATCTATAATGGCTTGTTCACTTTCAGCATACCAGTGACAAAAGAAGAAATCTGCCTTGCCAATGAAAACTTGGACAACTCTCGCTCTTTCATGGAAAGGATTACTCGGGTCATTCATCATACTTACCCACACATCATTTTTTCTACCCTTTATCCTTTTCATATACTGTTTTCTTTTTTCATCTGAATGAAAAGTGTGCGTAGCCAGATAGTAATCCATCCTGAACTCCATTTTGATTATATTTCATTTTTATGGACTAGAAGATTTTAATCAATATATAAATTTTTGATACGTACCCCATCTGCTGCACACTCCAAGAACATACTACGTGTACACCCCCAGTGGTCTGGCATTGGGGTAGACAAAACGGTAGACAAATATGTGCGTCTTGACATGAACTACACTTTACCTAACATATTGATATTGCTTACTTTGATGTAGTCATTGGTGCAGGTACAGAGCAATTAACTCTCTCTGGGGGCACCATCCAGATATATTGTTAGCTTTATTTGCTTGGCTTTGATGAGATTTAGTCAAGGAGGGTAGACCAAATGGTAGACCAAAATGAAGCATATACATTCCAAAAACGTGGAATATATTATTTTTCAAAGCGAGTGCCATCAGATTTAAGAGAACTATACAAAGTTAGTCGTTTAACCTACTCACTTAAAACTAAATGTCCAAAATTAGCTAAGACTAAGGTGAGGCATGCCATACATAAGTTAGAATTGTATTGGAATAAAGTAAGGATGGATAAGGAACTGCCATGCAGCCAATTTCTTATATCTACCACAAATAATCAAAGCAATGATTTAAGTATTAAATTTACAGAGGCGGCTCGCCTGTATCTAGAGTCAATAGGTAAAAATAAAGGTGTTACTTTTTATAACTCAGTTCAGAGAGCGACCAGATATATAATAAGCTCAATCGGAGATAAAAATTTATCCAGTTATACGAGAGCCAATGCAAACTCCTTTAGAGATTATCTCTTAAAAAGAGAATTAGCAGAAAGTTCTATTACAAGAATATTAGCTATTGTAAAGGCTACTTTTACTTTGCTAACAATGAGAATGGTTTGAGTTTAAAGAACCATTTTAGTGGACTCCAGTATGACCGATTTGCAAGGGTAGGGAGCAGAGAACCTATTCCACAAAATGATATAAGAGTTATACAAAAGAGATGTGTAGAGGTTGATGACGATTTGAGATGGCTTGTAGCACTAATATCAGATACTGGAATGAGGTTGGCAGAAGCAACTGGTCTTTTAGTTGAAGATATTAGACTAGACCCGGAAGTGCCATTTGTTTCGCTACAAAGCTATCCTTGGAGACCTTTAAAGACAAAGGGAAGCAAAAGAGATATTCCTTTAGGTTGAAAAGCTTTGTGGTCGGCCAAGAGAATTAAGGAAATGTCGGCAAGTAAGTTTGCATTTCCAAGATATAATACTTCAACCTTAACTAGCACAAATACTGCTAGTGCAACGCTTAACAAATGGTTGAGAAGTGAAGGCTTCGGTCGCTACACCATGCATAGCTTTAGACACTCATTGAGAGATAGATTGAGATGCGTAGCTTGTCCTTCTGAAATTACTGACCAGATAGGTAGGTGGTCTAATAAGACAGTTGGGCAGAGTTATGGTAACGGTTTCAGGCTTTGTGATTTGAATAAATGGATGCAAAGACTGGTATCAAACTTAGCTTGAGAGCCATTTTAAGAGTCATACAGAGCCTGTTCTTACAGCTGATATGAACTACAGAATAGTTAGAGAAGAGGACTCAGCGAGTCGCAAATCAAGCCTGATGATAGGTTTAGTGCTAGTAAGAATGTTTCTAATGATATCTGGTTGGAGTTCAATGATAAAGCCAAAGGTTTTACATGGATAGAGTTTCCAAAATATGTTTGTCTACTTGCAGGTAGTATGTTCTTGGAGGGTGTAGCAGATGGGATATAAATCGAAATTTACTTCAACTGGGATTTGTTAGTTTAATTATAAACTAAATCAAAAAATTTTTCTAAACCCTTTGTACGTAACATTTAATTTTTATTGCTTACGTTAACGTCACGTTACGCTTGCAAACTAAATTATTTAGTTTAATCTCAAACTACTGTCCTAATAGGACATTTCCTCCCCACTGGGCCATACAAAGTGTGGCCCTTTTTTTTTAAAAAAAGAGGAACAGCCTGTTTAAATTTAGAATAATGTATAGAAATTTAGTTTCTGTGGAATTTTCCTCCCCAACTGGTACAGCATTCTCACAGACTTGTTCCATCTTTATTATTCACAAAAAACTCTAAATTGTCAAATGTATGAAATAATGCTAAAAAATAAACAAGTAGGATGATTTAATTTCGCTTACTCTAGTTTGTCTCCCAAGCACATATTTTACACTCTTATGCAGATTACTATGTGTGTACAGGTAATATGTTCTTGGAGTGTATAGCAAATGGGGGTTTTAACTTACTTATTACAGACAGTTTGATAGACAGTAGAATAGTCCGCTGCGACTGAAGCGTATAGCGCACCCTTATCCTCAATCTTTTTTTTCCAGTGTTTATCGGCAAGAGCCGTGAAAAACCCAATTGCTTTATATAAATCGGAACATTGCTTAGTTGACCATTTTTTATCTGTCTGTGCCGAAGCAAAAGAAGCTACAACAGAAAATAAAGTGGTAAATATGAATAACCTCAGAAATATCATAGTCTCTCCTTGGATATATTTATCTGTATATTATATAAAGTAGCCATTTCTAAATTTTGTCAATTAAAGAGCTTGGGTCAAAATTTCAATATTTAAGTGCTTCCAGACCTAAAATGAGCTTGGAAAAGTAAAACAAAGTCCCACACGTATGCTATTCTAAGATTGTGCAGCAGATGGGGTGTTAAATCGAATTTTATTTATCTCTAATAAATATTTTTTTGTTTTGAAGGAAATGTATAGCGCAAATAGCTATCAAAATTTTCAAACCCTCACTGTAAATGAAAGGAAACAAACCTGCTTGCATTGCTTTATCAAGTCCTATAAACGCAGAAAGATGCAACACTCCACAAACAAATATTATGGTGGCACCAATAAAAACTGAGAGTGTGATACCAAATATATCTTTTTTAAAGATATTATTTAAAAGAAATGCGATGAAGAAAGAAGATATGACCATCCCGTAAAGAAACCCAAATGTCGGAGATGCTATGTAGGCTGGTCCACCTCCAGCAGCAAAAATTGGGGCACCAAGCAACCCTATAACGATATATGAAGTTGTTGAGTAAAATCCAAGTATTCCCATAGAACCAGCAATTAAATAAATCACTAAAGTTTGGAGGGTCATTGGTACAGGGTAGAAAGGTATCGCAATTTTACTTGAAATAGCCAGTAAGACTATACCAAGAAAAAAAACGGTAATTTTATTGCTACTAACTGCTTTGATGGCCGTCAAGTTTGACATGCTTAATCTCCTATGAAGTATATACTTTTTCTATTCTATTTTTAATCATATATCGCAGTTATGGCAATGCTAATTTAAGCAAATATTTGTAAACCCCTTACCAGACCACTGGGGGTATTCACGTAGTGTGCTCTTGGGGTGTGCAGCAGATGGTAAGTTACTTTAATGCGTCAAAAAAAGAAAAGGGCCGTCTGCTTAAAACGGCCCAGTTTTAAGGGAACAATACGAAACACATTCACACTGTTTTATTTATTGAATGTTAAATATTGATGACGTTTAGGTGAAAAATTTTTAACCATCTTTTTAAGTAAAGCTGTACTGTTGGTTATTTTCTGTTGCTGAGGAAAATTTGTAGAAGAATGGGGGCGTGTATAGCTTAAAGTATATAGTAAAAATTTTTTTTTTCAGATTTATGAATTTACACATTAGACTAGATTGTTTATCTATCTCCCTGAAAGAAAACATACATAAAAAAGGAGCAGTTAAAATTGAAAAATATTAAAGAAAAGTTGGAGAAGTCATATGGAGAGGGAACCAAATTTGACCTCGACTATGGTAAACTAATTATTCTTTGTTAAAGAGGACGAAACCATAGATGGTTAGAGTGAACCTCAAGTTTGTCTATCCTCGATAATGTTAATTGAAATCACAGGTTAAAGTATGATGTCTAGCAAGTATGAACTGAGAATTAATATTCTTAAAAATAGAGACTATGAATCAGCGATAAATCAGTTACACGAAGATTTCATGTATATTCGAGAAGAGGGCCTGGTAAGTAGAGAAGAATATATTGAATATGCACGAGAAGACCTTGAAGGCGCTAACAAGTTAATTTTTTTAGATTTTAAATGCGTAGTAGAGAATGAAGATTCCCTTGTCTGGCAAGATTTATTTGATGACCACCAAGGAAAGCGATGGATTACTACCACTTATGAAGCATACAAAGATAAAAAAGTCTGGAGAGCAATGCTTAATAAAAAAGAAGTTGGAAAAGATGTGGAGAAGATACCATGACGGGATATGAAAAAATGATACGGATACTTCATCAAAAAGATATGACGCTTCTTGAAGCGAGTGTAGCTGATGACTATCTTTGGATTTATGAGATGAAGATGTGGACTAAAGATGACTTCCTGAAGCAGATGAGTGAGCTTTTTCAAACGAATATCGTTAGAGACAGATTTTTTGAAGAGGAATGTCTATATGAAGATGAGGACGTAGTAAATTACACCAGATTAGAAAAGGAAGAAAATGGTGGAATATTACGTATAACAGGAACTATCCTTTTAAATGAGGAGGGTAAGTTTTGGAGGAGTATTGAAAAAGGAACAAAGATACAGGATGCCTTATGAGTAACTTTGATAAAATGATTAAGCTTATTGAAGAAAAAGACATTAAAGGGATGGAGGAGTGGCTTCATCCAGACTTTTTATTTGTAGTAGATTACGAAATGGAAACACGGGAGGAGTGGCTCAAAGATACAAAGCGATTGTTTGAAGAAGAAGATTATTACTCTATTCCAAACATAAAACTACTATACGAAGATGAGAATGTTATGGTTCACCAAGGCAGGTACATTATGGAAGGTATTGAAAGAACACCTGTAAGTACAACCCACTTCAGAGAGGGTAAGCCATGGAGACAGTTAGTCAATAGATTAGCAGTAAGCTAAATCCTCTGTTTTATCTGTAGTCTCTTTTTCCATCTACTCTAAAACGCTGATACAACATCTCAGGTAGATTGTAGGCTTGGTAGATATTGTTAGAGATTGATGTTCTGTTTTGGTAAACAGTTTTCACAATCCACGTCGCTCCTTTGAAGCCAAGATATCCCAACATGCCGAGAAACATTAAACTTGTCATTACACACATATCATCGAAATAGCATTAGTTTTCAGATTATCAAATGCGACATTTTGTATATTTCACAAATAAAAAAATGCCACCACCAATTTTAGCTTGAAATCTTTTGGGTTCTCTTGTGACCCAAACCAGCCTCAATCCATGGCTCATCCATTGTGCAGGTAGACAGGTCAGCTAAGTCGAAAAATGTCTTCATTGTTTGACCTGAGGGCTCTACGTTCGGTCCCCATGAGCCATCATGCTCTACTATAATTGCCACTACATTAGGATTTTGCCAATAAAACTTTGCGTCGCTAACACCTGAATTAGATTTAGCATTTTTACAAAAATTCAATGCTGCTACACCAAAGTCATCTCTACTAGCGCCACTTTTCATTTCCCATTTTGAGACCTGCAACATTTAATGTTCCTCCCTTATAAAGTTTCATATGTGAATTATTTAAACAAATTTAAATCTTGTGGTCAATTTTTGAAAAAATTTTCAGATAGAGCATATAAATTAGCATTGTATCTTCGAAACTTTTCCGGTAGGTAGAGAATTTATCTGCAGCACACCAAGAATATAATACGTGCACACTCCTAGTGGTCTGGTAGAGGGGTAGACCAAACGGTAGACCAAAAGAGTTTAATTTAAGCTCAAATCTGTGATAAGCTAAATTTATAGTAGCCAAGAAAAGCTAATCATAGCTGGTAGAGCAACTGATTTGTAATCAGTGGGTCGGGAGTTTGAGTCTCTCTGGGGTACCACAAAATCAATAACTTAGAAAATAATTGATCTAACGCGCTGTGTTTGTTGGGTTTCTGGTGGCAGTCTGGTGGCACTGACTATCGTGCTACGAAACGAATATATTGCCTAGTAATATGATACCAATACGTTTTTTAGATTATCCTTGTTTTAACATGACGGTGGCACTTAAAAGTCGTTCCCGCTCGCTCGTAAAAGCACTAAAGCCTATTACACAGAGGTATGATGATATCCGTAACAACACTAGGCACAATCCTGCTAATAACAGAGCTTAGAGTTACACCTAGTTGGGTTTATGATGCTTATCGACATTCCAAGCTAACGTCAACAGGGTTAGGCTTGAGCTCCTTTGAGGCACCTGTGTAAACATCTACTCCAGCTCCAATAACTCCTCCAAGTATTACATTTCCTGCCATAGATGCTGCTCCAGCATTTGCGACTTGATTTGTTACACTTACAGTAACGGGCTTACATCCCTTTTTAGTGATTTTTACCTGTATCTCACTTTTTCTGGACATTTTTAGACCACAAGGAGTACTAGAGCACATCATATTGTTTGAAGTTTCTACTCTAGCTCCAGAGGGGTTAGTCTTGATTTCAAGTACCTCTTTTCCTCCTCTAGTCAAACTTCCGCAACTTACTAGAAATAAAGAAACCAAAATTAAAAATGTAAATCTCATGTTTTGTCACTCCCTCACGGCTTTTCATATAATAAAGAAGATCTTTATAATATACCCATATTAAAAATCTGCAACTCAATGAAACTCGTAACGTTATTCAGGCAATACTGAAATAGAAGCTAATTGTGGTGAATATGCTGTAGAACATTGATTTGTGACATGTTTCTCGTAAACTATAAAAAACGCATAAAGAAAAATTCATGGATTATTATCTAGCTACTCATACTTATCATTCTGATGAGAAAAAAAAGAATTTCTAAAGAGAATTAAAGGTAGAACAAATGATATGTGGGTCGATAGAATGAATGACCCACAAAACCCTTTCCATGAAAAAGCTAGAGTGATTCAAATGTTTATAGGGAAAGCAGATTTCTTTTTTTGCAATTGGTGTGCTGAGAGTGAACAAGCTATCATTGATAAATTAGACTCATTAGGAGCAGGAGAATTTGTTATCACTATGGCGGTAAAAATAAAGCACCCCATTGCAGACCCAAAAGAAATCCAAAAAATGTTAACTGCTTTGAAATAAAACATTATTCGTGTTTGGAGAGCATATGCTTCATTGTGGCCCACTTCCCATCTGCTGCACACTACAAGAACATACCACCAGTAAACTTCATATTTCCCATGCCTTACTCTAGCTAGAATAAAAAAAGTAGATAATTAAAGCACCTAGTTGCATCGCTATTATTAATAATAAGGGTATTATGATAAAGATTAAGTACGTTCCTAGTCTATCTAATCTCTTCTCCACATTGTGAGTATATATATCAATTATCTCAACAGCTTTTTCAGTAGCCACTTCCACCTCCACCATTACATGCTGATAAAAATAGAAAAGCCAATATTAAGGCTCCGATTAACTTGTATTTAAAGTACTCCATTACATCTCCCAAGAATTCTTGTGTAATTTTAGATACCTTTTAATTTATCTTTAATAGTTAGAAAGACAAAAACAGCTAGAAATACCCTAATGAATAAAACAGCACTTAGCTCATCAATGCTAGGATATAGATTTAGGTATAGATAACCATCTTTTATAATTATCCAATAGAGATCAAAATATCCCTCGTATTTTGTATATCCAATTACTTGGGAAACTAATCCAAAGGAAATAGCAATCCAAAGATTAGAATAAAATGCCTTCCCAAACATATTTTTCAAAACAGATACTAATCGGCTTGCCATCTGAAACCTTCTTCTATACAAAACAAACGCCCAAATTTACACTTTCTATCACTTCGACAAACCTTTTCATGCTTACTATTTTCCCAACATTCGGTTGTGACAGCAGATCCATACTTATCGATAAATCGGTCCCACGTGTCTCCAACCGACAAAAGTACAATTGAAGGTAATATAAATGCAACGAAAATTATCGTTACGAATGCTATGCCAAAGCCTTCATTATTTTCTTCCATCTGAAACCCTTTTTCATTTGTATGCAAAGCACTTAAGTTCGTTTCACTATTTGTCAAAGGAATAAAATCAGTTTTTGTGTAAAAAACACCCCATCTGCTGCACACTCCGAGAACATACTACGTGAGTACCCCCACTGTCACATGCGTGGGAGGGGTAGACCAAAAGTGATTAATTCATGCTAAATTTGTGTTAGACTATGACAACAGTAGCCAAGAAAAGCTAATCACAGCTTGTAGAGCAAATGATTTGTAATCAGTGGGTTGGGAGTTCGAGACTATCAAGGGCCCCACAAAGCAGATAATAAGTCAAATTCTATTTATCTCAACTGAGGGATATAAGTTATATTTTTTGAAGTTGTTCCCCATCTTCAAGTTGAGCCATCAATAATTCTTGATATAGCCTTGCTTGAATATAATAATTAATCCTTATCGCTTATCTGATTTTATAGCCAGGTTAATAAGCTTTAAAGCTTTCTAAATTTTATTTATTTTCATAAAGCTCAAAGCTAGTTTTTGTAAGGTATATGTATTTTTCTTGTCAACTTTTTATATTTTTTTTGAATTAATTGAACAATCTAATGTGCAAAGATGGCAGTATCGCTTTTTTTGTTCGGATAGATAAACGACTTGGTGAGGAATTACGTAACTTACCATTCTTTTTTTATGACATTAATTGCTTGAAACTAATAAATCGTCATTTATTAAGAAGAAATAGTAACAGATAAAAAATTATTGAAATCACGTTGGTTTTTGATTTTTAATTACATAATGAAAAATACTTTTACAAATACTTCTGTTCTTGATTTATTAGTTTGCGCAGCGAATAGGAATCCTTCCAAAACATATTGTAAGTCTGCTCATCACGAATTTACTTATCAGCAATTTGTCGCCGCTTGTATTAAACTTTCAAATGAGATATCTGATAAAAACATAAATAATGAACGAATTGGAATATTTCTTCCAAACTCTATTTTATTTTTAATCTCTTATTTTGCTATTCTAATTTCCGGTAATAGGCCTGCATTACTAAATTACTTATTACCAGACCTTGCCTTAAGTAAAATGATAGATAATTTAGAGCCATCAGTGATCATTTCCGATAAAGAACGTCTAAAAAGCCAAAGTATTATAGTCAAGATAGAAGACTATTTAGAATTAGAAGGGTCGAGTATGGGTGAATCTGATTTTAGATGTGAAGGTACGGAAATAGGCGCCATTTTGTTTTCTGGTGGTACAACGGGTATTCCTAAGCAGATTAATCATTCGCATAAATGTATAATTTCCATGGTTGATCGAATGGAGTGGGGATGGCCAACTACTTCGAACGAAAAGTGGTTGGTAGTGGCACCATTCACACATATTTATGGGTTTTTAACTGGTGTGACAAACCCACTCTTAAAGTCTGGAACTGTTTTTATACCAGACGCATTTGATCCAAAGCTTATAGTTGAAAAACTTATCAGTGAAGAGATTACAGTTTTTGGCGGTGGTCCCCCAGCTATATATCAAGCTTTACTCTCTGTTGAAAAATTTGAAAAAAGACAAATACCATATTTAAGAGTATGTCCTGGCGGGGGAGCACCATTTCCTTTGGCAGTTCATAAAATGTGGAAAGAAAAAACGGGAATACCAATTTATGAGGGATATGGTATGACTGAAATTGCTCCTATATCAGTAAATACGGTTGAAAATGGTACTAAGCTGGGGTCAGCAGGCAAGGCAGTTCCTGATACAATAATTGAAATTGTCGATATTGAAACGGGAAGCCGAGTTTTGAACTCTGGTCAGATAGGCGAAATTCGAGTTAAAGGCCCACATATGATGTTAGAATATGAAGGAAATATTAAGGAATCTAAAACGACTTTAAGAAATGGATTTATTTACACCGGTGATATTGGACTGCTAGATAGCAAAGGATTTCTATCTATAACAGATAGAAAGAAAGATGTGATATTTGTGAAAGGCTTCAATGTATTCCCTCGAGAAATAGAAGAACAATTAATGTCTCAATCAAATATTTCTTCCGTTTGTGTTATTGGAAAAGAGGATGACCGAAGCGGCGAGACACCTGTTGCATTCATTACCCTTAAGACTAATGTAGATATCTCTGTCATTAAGAAATTTTGTGAGGATACAATGCTACCCTATAAGGTTCCCTCAGAATTCATAGTTTTAGAAAAGTTACCACTAACCCCAGCAAAAAAAGTTGATAGAGTGGCATTAAAAGCTAAGTTGATTTGAAGAGTATTTCTCAGGATGTGAATCAAGACTTTGCAGATATCAAAGAGAAATGTTTTTCCATGTTTATATTTCTTCCACACATTAGAGCTACGGAAGGTCCATTAGGTTTAAACTTTTTATTCAAAAGTGATGCAATAGCTACCGCGCCAGCTCCTTCAACTATTTGTGACTCATGCCAATAAGCATAGTGTATTCCATCTGCTATTTCTTTTTCGCTTACCAGAACTATCTCATCAACTAGTTGTTTTGTAAGTTCGAAAGTATACTTATTATCAAGACCAATACCTCCTGTTAGAGCATCAGCAAGACTTTCCTCTTCTTTAACAAAAATTGGTTTTCCTGCTTTTTGAGATTCATACATTGCTGCACCCCGATCCATCGAAACTCCAATTACTTTTAAATTTCGGTTCAAGCTTTTTAAGGCGCTAGCAACTCCACAGATCAATCCACCCCCAGATAAAGGAACAAAAGCAAAATTTAGCTCAGGAATTTGTTGATGAATCTCTAGCCCTAAAGTCCCCTGACCCGCTATAATATCAATATTATCAAATGGAGAGACGTAGGTCATCCCCTCCTCAATTGAGAGTCTATCAGCTTCTAGTTGTGCTTCATCTTGATTTGCTCCAATTAATCTCACTTCTGCACCGAGCGCTTTTATTCCTTCAATCTTATTATTAGGAACGAGTTTGGACATGCATATTATACATCTTATTTTCATCAAATTAGCAGCAAAAGCTAGTCCCCGGCCATGGTTTCCGGTAGACAACGCTACCACTCCTGCTTTTTTTTGCGCCGGGTTTAGGTTTGATATAGCATTAATTGCACCCCTGATTTTAAAGCTTCCCGTTATTTGTTGGTTTTCTAATTTTAAATATATATGTTCCCCAACAGCCTCCGATAGAGGCTTAGAATGGACCACTGGAGTTGTGATTATATGCTTAGAAACTATCTTCTCTGCACGTACTATATCTTCAAATAAAAGCATTTCAGACTATTCTCTGGTTAATGGTCTATAATTTCAGATCATCTTGGTTTTTATTATGGCTTTTTTTTGATAACATAACAACATGATCTCAAAAAGCTTCAATAAGAATATTTTAAAAGAGAAAATAGGGTTAGCTGGCTGTGGAAACATGGGTTTACCTATGCTTAATGCAATGTTGTCAAAAAATATTGATGCAAAGGGATATGATATTGAAAAAAAGAAATCTTTATTAAGCTTAGGAAAAGACTTCGTAAGTTCTAAGAAGAAGTTTCTTGATGATAGGAATATTATAATAAGCGTAGTTAGAGACGCATCAGATACCACAGAGTTGTGTCAAGGAAACAATGGGTTATTTGAGCAGCAGTCTAGTAAAGTTTTGATTATTGCCTCGACACTGTCACCAAAGTTTGTGATGGCTTTAAAAAGCAAGGCGCCTAAAAACATTACGATTATTGACGCCCCCATGTCTGGTGCAACAATCGCTGCTCATGAAGCAAGACTAACTTTTATGGTTGGGTGTGAAAAAGTTTTTTTCAATTATATTGAGCCCATCCTAGGATTAATGGGCACCCGAATAAACCATATTGGAAATTATGGATCAGGTATGATGGTAAAAGTCCTTAATAATTTTATTGCCGCAAGTTCTGTTGTATCTGTTAGGCATGTGTTGCACCAGGCTCAAAAGTTTGAGCTTGATATAGATGCTTTGTTCAAGACCATTGACACTTCTTCTGGTCAAACTTGGTTTGGTACAAACAGGACAGATATAGAATGGTTTAAAGAAAATTTCGAAAATGATAATACTATGGGTATTCTTAAAAAGGATGTTGAGGCGTATGTCGATTCATTCGAAAATGAAGCCGATTTGGACAATTTTGTTTCAGGTGAACTTAGTGCCTCTATTATCAAAGCTATAAATAATATGCCGGTAACAAAATGAAACCAGAGTGTCTAAAAAAGCATTGTTTATTTGATTTATTTTCTGGAAAAATCATCGGCCATTCTTAATGAGTTCATAAATTCAGCGCGCCTGAGAACCAAATATAAAATAAGCTGAACTAGCGGTTTTTCACTTTTCAAATTTTTTTCAATTATGTCTTCATCGATTGTCCTAATAAGACAATTTTCTAGGGCAAATGCACTGTTATTATGTTTTTTACCTCTTATTAGTGTACTTTCCCCAAAGCATGTTCCCATTGTTAAATTTGCTAACTCTCTATTATTTTTTGTAAATAATTGCACGCTTCCTTTTTCCAGAAAATACATTCTATTATTTGAGAAACCACTTCTGAAAATCCATGTACCCTCCTCAAACTTTCTAAGCTTTGTCTCTTTCTCATTTTTTAAAAGAAATTTTTCTTCAAAAAGTAGGGGTGCTTTATCATCATCAGAGACTTGAAAAATTCTTCTCAAGCTGTATTTTAAGATGGATTTTGCAAGAGGCCCTGCGCTATTAATTTGACTTCTAACTGGATCGCCAGCCAAGCTGTAAAGATCAACTTTTTTATAGCGCCTATACTTTAGTTCATTTGATCGCCCCAGGATTGTTTCTGCAACACCTATTGGATCATTAGTCTTTAATAGCTGTGTAAATTTATTAGCACCATAGCTTAATAGTTCCCCACTTTTAATAATATAGCAAGCGTTTCGGCAATCGAAATCGATCTCACAATCCTCCGAAACTGTTAGTTCGTTAATATACTCTTTGGGAACGTTTTTAATTAGTTCAGAAATCTTTAACATTTTTAAAATAAACTATTTTTTTTATAATGTTCTTATCGATACAAAGGCAAAAAATCAATAGTCCAATGACTAGGAAATTGCTCTTGAACATTCATTAGTTTCACTTACTCATACTGATTTAAATATTAAATGTTCATGAACGTCTCCTATTAACAGAACTCAAGAAACTAATTAGTGCCTGTGAAACCATCAGTTAGAAGAAACTTTGCCTCAAAAAGTGATCAAAGCTAAATCCTTAATTCATTTCAAAGGGTTACTTTTTATCTGCAATTTGAAGTGCTTGATCTATATCTGAAATTATATCATCTATATGTTCAATACCTACTGCCAGCCTAATATATCCGGGAGTAACGCCTGCTTTAAATTGATCTTGCAATGAAAGTTGGGAATGGGTAGTTGATGAAGGATGAATTGCTAGCGTACGTGTATCACCAATATTAGCAACATGATAAACCATCTTAAGATTATCAATAAATTCCTTACCCGCGTCGGCGCCTCCACGTAAAACCATTCCAACAATTGGGCCATAGCCAGTTTTAAGATATTTATCAGCTGTTGCCTTATCTTTCCCTTCAAAAAGAGATGGATAAATGACTTGTTGTACTGCTTTATGCTTCAAAAGATAGTTAGCCAACTTTTCTGCGTTTTCTTGATGCGCTTTAAAACGTAATGGGAGTGTCTCAAGTCCTTGGATTATATTAAATGAGTTCATTGGAGATACTGCTGAACCTAGGTCCCGTAACAGAACTACTCTGGCTCGGACAGCGAAAGCAATAGGCGCACCTAATGCTTCGGGCACCAATTGACCCCAAACAGCTCCATGGTAGCTTTCATCTGGTTGGTTAAATAATGGTTGTCTTTTAGGGTTTGCTGTCCAGTCAAAGTTCCCACTATCAACTATTATTCCACCTATGGAATTACCATGCCCACCTATATACTTTGTGAGTGAATGGATCACAATTGCTGCACCATGTTCAATTGGCCGACAGGTTAATGGAGAGACTGTATTATCTATAATTAAAGGTATGCCCAATTCTCGACCTATGCTAGCGACTTCTTCAATCGGAAAAACTTTCAATTTAGGATTTGGAACTGTTTCTCCAAAAAAAGCTCTAGTTTTTTCATCTACAAGCTCCCCAAATGTTTCGGGCTTTTCGGGATCAGCAAAGCGAACTTCAATTCCAAACTGCTTAAAGGTGTTCACAAATAAATTCCATGTCCCACCATAAAGGTGAGGGGAAGAAATAATATTATCTCCTGCACTACATAAATTTTGAATTGCTAAAGCAGTTGCTGAAGAACCTGATGATAGAGCGAGTGCTGCAGCTCCCCCTTCTATAGAAGCAACTCTTTCTTCAAGAACCGCGTTAGTTGGGTTCATTATGCGTGTGTAGATATTGCCCAGTTCTTTTAGAGCAAACAGATTAGCTGCATGTTCTGTATTGTTAAATTGATAGCTGGTTGTTTGATATATAGGGACAGCTACAGCGTTTGTATTGGTGTCGCTCCTATATTGTCCACCGTGTAGGACTAAAGTTTCTGCATTTGTATAATCAGACATGTTGCACCTCAATAAAATTTTCTCAAGAACTAATAAGAAAAATTTTCTGAAATACAAGCAAATATTTGAAAAATATCCAAAATTATTTTATTTTTATCTATAATTTAGAAAATTTTTCTATTATTTGGAATAAAAAAAGAATGGATGACATTGACAGAAAACTTTTAAACCTACTTCAAATTAACGCAGACCTACCTTTATCCGAAATCGCAAGGAGAGTAGGTATTTCATCAACTCCCTGCTGGAATCGGATCAAAAAGCTGGAAGAGCAAGGTGTCATTAAATACAAGGTATCACTTGTTGACAAAGTAAAGATAGGTTACGCTGTCACTGTGTTTCTTTCTATCTCAGTAAGTAACCATAATTCAGATTGGTATGCCGAGTTTGAGAAAGTTGTGATGCGTTATAACAACATTTTAGAAGTACATCGATTGACTGGATCGAGCGCAGACTACTTGTTAAAAATCATTGCAAAAAGTATTGAGGAATATGACGCCTTTCAGCAACGATTAATATCGGAGATCCAATTCACGGGTATGTCTTCAAGCATATCTTTGAAAGAGGTAAAGAACAGTAAGCAGATACCAGTATAACATTTTCTATGATCTCATTCTCGATCCGTCAGGATCCCAAGGACTGTTACCAAGAACTACACAGCGCTTTTCTTTTCCTACTATATGAGTTTTAAGTTCTATGCCTGGTTCAGAAAACTCAGGTTCAACAAAAGCCATTGCTAGCGACTTATCAACGTTATAGCCATAGCCACCTGATGTTGTCATGCCAATTCGTTTATTATTTTTTGACCATATAGGTTCATACCCATTTGCCTCTACCTCTGCATCTTTAATTTCTAAGGTAATTAACGTTTTTTGAAGTGTTTTTTTCCCTTCTGATAGTTCTTTTAAAGCCGGTGTCTTTCCTACAAACTCCACATTTTTGCCTCTGGATATCCATCGCTTAAGCCCCGTTTCGGCTGGTGTGTAAGCTTGCATGAATTCGCAATTCCAAATTCCAAAACTTTTTTCTATTCTTAGAGTGTTAAGAGCATAATAGCCATATTCTTGGACACCCAAGTCTTGTCCTCTAGAAATAAGTAATTCTCGAAGAGCGTTCAATTCTAAAGCATGACAATTTATCTCGTACCCAAGTTCACCTGTAACTGACAACCGTGCTATTTTTGTCTTAATTAGTCCAATGTCGATTTCATTACATGACATGAACTTTAAATTCTCGTTAGATACGTCGAAGTTTGTCAATCTTTCAAGCAATTTTCTAGAATTTGGACCTGAAACTGCGTATCCGCCAATATTATCACTTATATCTAAAAGCGATACCTCTCCATCTGTGTGAATACTTTTTATTCCACCTGGCAAATGGTCATGAAACCACCTCATATGCCACTCTCTTAGATAATAGCTTCCCATAATCCAAAAAACATTATTCCCCCAGTTAAAGCATGTTAGATCACCCTTTAGCCTACCGTCATGCCCTAACATTACTGCAAGCTTGACTTTATTATTGCTTGGTATGTCCGTAGCTAATAGTTGATTGAGCCACATCTTAGCACCTGGTCCTCTTATTTCAAATCGACTGAACCCAGAACTATCTAATATTCCAGCATTTTCTCTTACATTAAGGTGTTCCTTTTTTACAATTTCAAAAGCATTTGAACGTTTTAAACTTGGTGTTTCCTTGAAATCCTTTGGTCCAAACAACAATGGTATTTCAAGCCCCCAAATGTTACCAAATATTGCCCCATTATTCTTTTGAATGTCCCACACAGCTGTTCGTTTCAGATCTCTGCCTGCTGGCAACTGCTCATTAGGGTAGCTCATAACAAACCGCCTGCTGTAAAATTGACCTGTTGTTTGCTTAATAAATTCTCTATTTGAAGCAAAATCACCATATCGAGCTATATCCATAGACCATGGATCAGCTTCGGTTTCTCCAAAGATCATCCACTCAGCAAGTGTTTTTCCAACACCACCTCCCTGAAGAAAGCCTGCCATGACTCCACAAGCAAGCCAGTAGTTTTTTATACCTCTCACAGGCCCTACCAAAGGGTTGCCATCTGGAGAAAATGTGAACGCTCCGTTTACCCAATTTTTTATCCCAACATTTTTTAAGTCTGGATACCTGTCAAAAGAAAGAGCCAATTCATTCTCTATTCTATCAAAGTCCTCTTTGAATAACTCCATCCCAAAGTCCCAAGGCGCTCCGTCAATAGCCCAATGCTCGTGATTAATTTCGTAAATACCAACCAAAATACCTTGATCCCATTGTCTCATGTATGTAAAACCCTCCAGATCTACAGTCATTGGAACCTCAAAATCCATTGCCTCTATGGTAGGAATATTTTCAGTAACCAAGTAATGATGTTTTAAGGGTGAAATTGGCAAATTCAATCCTGCCATCTGTCCTACTTGCTTTGCCCAAAGCCCGCCCGCATTCACTACATGCTCAGCAACTATCATTCCTTTTTCGGTATGTACTTCCCAACATCCGTCAACTCTCTGTTTTAATTCATTTACCTTATTATTCTCAATTACTTCAGCTCCAAATTTTTTTGCAGCTTTAGCATAGGCCCAAACGGTGCCTGTCGTATCAACATAGCCTTCTCTATCGGCCCACAGCCCACCCAAAACTCCTTTTGTATCCATTATGGGACATTTGTTTTTTATCTCCTCTGAGGTCATAAGATGAACGTCTTCTATACCAATAGTTTGATATGTTCTATATGCCGATTGAAGCCATTCCCACCTATCAGGAGTACTCGCAATTGTTATACCTCCAGTCATATGCAATCCAATGTCCTGACCGCTTTCTTCTTGAATTTTTGAAAGCAAATCTAGGGTATATCCCTGCAATGCTGACATGTTTGGGTCAGCATTCAGAGCGTGTACGCCCCCAGCAGCATGCCAGCTAGAACCAGCTGCTAAAACGGATCTCTCTAGAACAACACAATCAGTCCAACCATTTTTAGCGAGGTGATATAGAACAGAAACGCCAACAACTCCACCACCTATTATAACAACTTGATACTTATCTTTCATACTTCCCCCTCTTAAGAATAAATATTTTTCTCCAATTTTGATTACTTAAGTTGAAACTTAAAAATTATTTTCCTTTCCACTTTGGGTCTCTTTTTTCAGCAAATGCTTTAGCACCTTCAATTTGATCCTCACTTGAATATAAATGATCAACAGTTTTAAATTGCCTTTTGGTTATTCTGTTTAGGGCATCTTGAAATTTTAAATCCTCTGCTTCACGCACAATTTCTTTTATAGCTGCATAAACTAGAGGTGGTCCACTAGCTAAAATCTCGGCCAAGTCCCATGCTTTTTTTCTCAGCTGATCAAATTTTACTATTTCTTTAATTAATCCATACGACATTGCCTCTTGGGCATCAAACCACCGCCCTGTCAACAAAAGGTCCATAGCAACATGGTACGGTATTCTTTTTGGAAGCTTAATAGAGGCTGCATCAGCGACAGTCCCTGAGCGAATTTCGGGTAGTGCAAAGCTAGCATTTTCTGAACAGATAATAAGGTCACAAGACAAAGCTATCTCTAATCCTCCACCACAACAAATACCGTTTACAGCGCAAATCACAGGCTTATTAAGATTCCCAAGTTCTTGAAGTCCTCCGAAACCTCCAATTCCATAGTCCCCATCCACAGCATCACCATCAGCAGCTGCTTTTAAGTCCCAACCTGCAGTGAAAAACTTCTCTCCTTCAGCTCTTAAGATAGCAACGCTTAATTTAGAATTATCCCTGAAGTCCATGAAGATTTCACCCATTTTTTGGCTAGTAAGCAGATCGATGGCGTTTGCCTTAGGGCGGTCGAGTGTGACCTCAAGGATTGCTCCTTTGATCTTTGTTTTTAATTCATTTGTCTTGATTGTCATTTTTTGTACCGTTTAACAATTTTCCTTTATAAGTGCATCAGCTGCAATAACCTGATTTGCTTTTACTAAAAGAGGGTTAATTTCCAATTCAACTAATTTAGTTCTCTTTTTTAGAGCATAGCGTTGCAGCGCTAAGATTGCTAAAATAATCTTGTTGAGATTAACATTTTTTTTATTTCTGTACCCATTAAATAAAGGCCATATTTTCAGTTTTTTTAATGCCCTTGCTATCTCAGTCTTATTACATGGCATACATAAGGTAACCGAGTCTTTTCGCAATTCTGACAAAACTCCACCCTCCGCTATAGTTATCATAAAGCCATGTTGTGGATCTCTTACAATTCCGATTAAAAGCTCTACTAAATAATTATCTACTTGGTGCTCTATAAGAAATTCTTTTGACTTCGTTACTCTCTTCATATTATTGAATTTATCAAGTAGTTCTTTTTCATTATCTATTCCGAGCACTACTCCAGAAACATCTGTCTTGTGATTAATGCCCATGGCTTTCAAAGCAACAGCTTTCTTAATGGTTCTAAATTTATTTAAGAGAGAATTTTTATCTGTAATTATAAAACCTTTGGGAACATTTATACCGATTTTATTTAAAACTCTTTTAGATCGATACTCATCTAGTATTCGAGATTTTGCATCTGACCAGCGTTGCCATACAATCGATGGAGTACTTTTTGCTTTCCACTGTA